>DATLOY010000090.1:0-12549 GCA_035536015.1 Sphingomicrobium sp. | reverse complement strand
CGAGCTTTTGCTCGAGCGAGCGGGGCGGATGCCGTTGCCGCCCTACATCGCTTCCCGCCGCGAAGTGGATGAGCGGGACCGGCAGGATTATCAGACCATGTTCGCACGCGAGGAAGGGGCCGTCGCCGCTCCGACCGCGGCGCTTCATTTCACGGACGGGTTGCTGGAAGCGTTCGACGCGCGTGGAATCGGGCGCGAGACGCTGACCCTTCACGTCGGCGCCGGCACTTTTCTCCCCGTCAAATCCGAAAAGATCGAAGATCACAAGATGCACGCCGAATGGGGCCGCATCGACGCCGCGACTGCCAACCGTTTGAATGCGGTGCGGGATTCAGGTGGGCGGCTGGTCGCGGTCGGAACGACAAGCCTGCGCCTGATCGAGAGCGCCGCCGACGAGGATGGAACGATCCGGCCGTTCGAAGGCGATACGGCAATCTTCATTACGCCAGGTTATCGCTTCAAGGCGATCGACGCCCTGATCACGAACTTCCATCTGCCCAAATCGACCCTGTTCATGCTGGTGAGCGCCCTGATGGGGCTCGACGTCATGAAGTCGGCGTACGAGCACGCGATCGAGGTCGGCTATCGTTTCTATTCCTACGGCGACGCGAGTTTGCTGCTTCCAGCGTAACTATTCCGGATAGCAGTCCCAGCGCTCGGCCGGATGTTCGCGGAACCAGCGTTTGCGGGCAGCGGCATTCGCCTCGCGGTGCCGCATCCCCATCATCACCGTCTTGCTCTTGATCGTGCCGGGCACGGCGACGCCGTCCTTCATAACCGGATCATATTGGCCCTGGACCTGCATCGCGCCGCAGACCCAGAAATTGTCCTCGCTGCTCATGTTGCTCTTGAGAACGCGGCACCCCGTGGCCTTTCCTTTGACGTCGAGATCAAGCTCGACCTCCGTCCATTGGTCGCCGGAGAACTGCCCCTGAACCTCCCAGGGATACGGAGCGCCTGGCTGGTGCGGCGGACACGCCGTTCCCGAAATCGCCGGCGAACTAGCGGCCAATCCGACGAGCGCCAGCGCTTTTGCAAACTTGTTCATCGTCCCCCCGCGCAACTCACAAGATTCGGCGGGCACAATCGAACAGCCTTTGCCGATGGATACAAGGGCCTAAGCGGCGAAATAGCTCCAAACCAGCTTGGCCGTCAGGGCTAGCGAGACGGTTACGAGCAGCGGTCGGATGAGGCGCGCGCCGTACTTGAGGGCGCTATGACTACCCAGCCATCCGCCGATCATTGCCCCGAGCGCCATGCATAGCCCGAGTAGCCAAAGCATATGACCGCCCAGGGCAAAAAGAAGCACGCTCGCGACATTGCTCGAGAAGTTGAAAAGCTTCGTGAGTCCTGTCGCCTTGGTCAGTCCGTAGCCGCGTAATGCGACGAGGCTGGTCGAAAAGAAGGTGCCGGTGCCCGGCCCGAAAAAACCGTCGTAAAAGCCGATCGCGGAGCCGATCGGCGCATAGCCTTTCGCGGTCACCCGGTGATGCGCATCCTCATCGCTCATCCTCGGTGAGACTAAAATATAAAGCGCGGAGGCAACGAGGAGCGCGGGGATGATCACGTTGAGGATCCGCGTCTGAACCAGCTGGACAATCAATGCGCCTGCAAGCGCGCCGGCGAACACCAGCGCAACCGTCAAGCGATTGCGGCGCCACTCGACCAATCCCGAGCGCGCGTAATTCCGCAAGGCAACGCCCGTACCGAAGACCGATTGCAGCTTGTTCGTCCCCAGCGCCTGAAGCGGACTTGCGCCTGCGAAGAACAAGGCCGGCATCATGATCAGGCCTCCGCCGCCGGCGATCGAATCGACAAAGCCGGAAGCGACCGCCACGCAGGTCATGAGCGGATAAGCAAGCGGGTCGATCATTGCGCGCCTGTAGCCGCAGGGATTCGCCCCCGCTAGGAGCGGCATCGTGACGCGCTTTGCCTTCTCTATTACGGCAACCGACGGCTCCGCCCGCGCGGGCGCGATCGCGATGCAGCGGGGCGAAATCCGCACTCCGGCTTTCATGCCCGTCGGAACAGCCGCGACCGTCAAGGCGATGCGCCCGGAGGAAGTTCGCGCCAGCGGCGCCGACATCATCCTCGGCAACACCTACCATTTGATGCTTCGGCCTGGCGCGGAGCGGATTTCGAAGCTCGGCGGATTGCACAGGTTCATGGGCTGGGATCGGCCCATTCTGACCGACAGCGGCGGCTATCAGGTGATGAGCCTTTCGGAGCTCACCAAGGTGACGGAAGAAGGCGTTTCGTTTGCGAGCCACCTCGATGGCAGCCGGCACATGCTGAGCCCGGAGCGCTCGATCGAAGTGCAGCGCCTGCTCGGGTCGGACATCGTGATGCAATTCGACCAGCTCGTCCCGACCACCTCTGCGCGCCAGCAGCAGCGCGACGCCATGGAGCGATCGATCCGCTGGGCGAAGCGCAGCCGAGAGGAATTCGATCGCGGCGGCGAGCATGCCGAACGTGCAGCCCTCTTCGGGATCCAGCAAGGCGCGCTCGATGAGGGCATGCGCAAGGCTTCGGCCGATGCACTGATCGACATCGGCTTCGACGGTTACGCGGTCGGCGGACTCGCCGTGGGCGAGGGCCAGGATGCGATGTTCGGCTGCCTCGACTTCGCGCCTGGCCAGCTTCCCGCGGACAAGCCGCGCTATCTGATGGGCGTGGGCAAGCCGGACGATATCGTTGGCGCGGTGCTGCGGGGCGTGGACATGTTCGACTGCGTGCTCCCCACGCGATCCGGACGCACGGGCCAGGCGTTCACCGCCGACGGGCCGCTCAACATGCGCAATGCGCGCTTCGCCGAGGATTCGGACCCGATCGAGCGCGACTGCCCGTGTCCCGCATGCACGCAGTTCGAACGCGCGTACATCCATCATCTGGTGAAATCTGGAGAGATCCTCGGCGCGATGCTGATGACCCAGCATAATCTCTGGTTTTATCAGAGGCTTATGCTGGGTCTCCGAACGGCAATCTACGACCAGCGGGTGCAGGCTTTCGCCAACGCCTTCCTGCAGCGTTACCGCGGCGCGGATTAAATCGCGTCGTCCCTGACCGCGGCGAAATCTTCCTCGGCCTGGGTCAGCGGAACCTTGTCCTCGGTCCTAAGCTCGAAGTCGCTTGCATCGTGGCGCTCGTGGAGCTGTTCCGCGGGATTGCCGGTCATCTTGTTGACGATGCGGCCGCGCTTGACCGCCGGACGAGCATCGATCTCCTTCGCCCAGCGCATCACATGCTCATATTCGTGCGTCGCAAGGAACACATCGGCGCCCTCATAGCTGCGGCCGAGCGCTATCCCGCCATACCATGGCCAGATGGCGATATCGGCGATCGAATAATCGGAGCCCGCGACAAATTCGCTCTCCGCGAGCCGCCGGTTGAGGACATCGAACTGCCGCTTCGCCTCCATCGAATAGCGGTTGATCGCATATTCGAATTTCTCTGGCGCATAAGCGAAGAAATGCCCGAAGCCGCCGCCGAGGAAGGGGGCGGCGCCCACCTGCCAGAACAGCCACGACAAAGTCTCGGCCCGCGATTCTCCGAGAAACTCGCCGAACTTTTCGGCCAGGTAGAGGAGGATTGCGCCGGATTCGAAGACGCGCACCGGCTCGGGGCCGCTGCGGTCAACCAGCGCAGGGATTTTCGAATTGGGATTGATGTCGACGAAGCCGCTTCCGAACTGGTCGCCCTCGCCGATGCGGATGGGCCATGCGTCATATTCGGCGCCCTTGATGCCCTTCTCGAGCAGTTCTTCGAACAGGATCGAGGCCTTCTGCCCGTTCGGGGTCGCCAGCGAATAGAGCTGGAACGGATGCTTGCCGACGGGCAAATTCTTCTCGTGGGTTGGTCCCGCAATGGGCCGATTGATGCCGGCGAACTGGCCGCCGTTGGGCTGCTCCCAGGTCCAGACTTTCGGAGGGACGTACTCAGTCATCGCGTTTCCTTCGTTGCCCTGCCCACGAAGGAGCTAGGAACGCGAAACGGGTCTTTCCAGTGTCAGCTGTGTGACTGGCTTCCGCCGGTGACCAGACCGCCGGCCGGTCAATGCCTAGTCGGCGCTAACGGAAAGGAATGAGGGCAGGGGTCCGTTCCAGTCGGACTTGATGTCCTCGACGACAGCCGAGCGCTCTTCGCGCTTCGGCTTGTCTTTCTGCTCGGGCTTGGGAGGTGGAGCGGTCTTTTGTGCAGCCTTCGGAGGCGGTGCGGCCTTCTTCTCCGACTTCGCCTTTTCTTCGGCTGGTGGCGCGTCCGGAGCTCCAACCCGCGCGATCTTGATGCCCGTGAGCTTCTCGATGTCGGCGATGCGCTCGGCATCCTCCTTCGTCGCCAGGGTGATTGCGACTCCCTTGGCTCCAGCGCGCCCGGTGCGTCCGATGCGGTGGATGTAATCGTCCGGCTGCCAGGGCACATCGAAGTTGATGACGTGACTGACACCTTTGATATCGAGCCCGCGCGCCGCGACGTCGGAAGCGACGAGGACGTTGACCTCGTCGCGCTTGAACCGCTCCAGCTCGGCGATTCGCTCGGCCTGCTCCATATCGCCATGGATCTGCCCGGCCTGATAGTGGCCGCGGCGCAGGCTGGTTGCGAGTTCGCGGACGGTGCTCTTGCGATTGCAGAAGACAATCGCGTTCTTGAAGCCGGGCTCGTGCAACAGCTCCTTGAGAGCATCACGCTTTCGGTCCGCTCGGACCAGGATCACCCGTTGATCGATATTGATGTTCGCAGTCGCCGGTCGGGCCACCTCGACCCTCTTGGGATCGTTGAGGAACTTTGCAGCCAGCTTCTGGATCGGAGGCGGCATGGTCGCCGAGAAAAGCAGGGTCTGGCGCGACTTGGGCAGCTTCGAGCAGATTTCCTCGATGTCCGGGATGAACCCCATGTCGAGCATCCGGTCGGCTTCATCGATCACGAGCAGATTGCAATCGTTCAGCATGATCTTGCCGCGGCCGAACAGGTCCATCAGCCGTCCCGGGGTGGCAATCAGCACATCGACGCCTTTTTCCAGCGCCTTGACCTGATCGCCCATCTGCACGCCGCCCATCAGCAGCGCCATGGATAGTGGGTGATACTTGCCGTACTTCTCGAAATTCTCGGCCACCTGCATCGCCAGCTCGCGCGTCGGCTCGAGAATGAGGGAGCGCGGCATGCGCGCACGGCTGCGGCCCTGGTGGAGGATATCGAGCATCGGCAGAACAAAGCCGGCCGTCTTCCCGGTACCGGTCTGCGCAATCCCGACCAGGTCCTTGCCCATCAATATGGATGGAATCGCGGCGCGCTGGATCGGCGTCGGCTCCCCGTAACCGCTGTCCTCTACGGAGCGGAGCAATTCTTCAGAAAGGCCGAGGTCGGCAAAAGACATTGAATATCCGGAAGAATTAGGGCGACTGCGCATTCTTTCGCGCGATGCCGCAACAACTTTCCGGCTATGCTGACGCCAGCCGGAATGTCAAGGAAAGCGGATGCATTCGGGGGCAAGCAGAAAGATCCTCCTTGTCGAGGATGACAGGTCAACGGCGGATTATATCGCCAAGGGCCTCGAAGAGAGCGGCTATTCGGTGGACCGTGCCGAGGACGGGCGCGACGGCCTGTTCCGGGCGACTGACGGAACCTACAGCGCGATTGTCCTCGACCGCATGCTTCCGGGGATCGATGGCCTGGCGGTCCTCTCGGCCCTGCGCGCAGCGGGTGTCGGGACGCCGGTCCTCATTCTTTCAGCGCGCGCGTCGATCGACGATCGTGTCGAGGGCCTGACCGCGGGATCGGACGATTATCTGGTCAAGCCATTCGCCTTTTCAGAGCTGCTGGCGCGCCTGACGGCTCTCCAGCGCCGGGTGCAGGCGTCGTCAGGGCCTGTCGTCACCGAGCTCACCTGCGGCGACTTGAAGATGGACCTGCTTGCACATCGCGTCGATCGGCACGGCACGCGCATCGACCTGCAACCGCGGGAATATCGCCTGCTCGAATATCTTCTGCGCAACCAGGGCCAGGTCGTCACCCGGACGATGATGCTGGAGGGCGTCTGGGATTATCATTTCGATCCGGGCACGAACGTCATCGACGTTCACATCAGCCGTCTTCGCAAGAAGATCGACGAAGGCTTCGACACGCCCCTGCTGCATACCGTGCGCGGCGTCGGCTACATGCTTGGCCAGACGGATTAGCGCTTCAGATTTGGGATCAGGCGACGGAAGCGGTCGATGCGGCAGCTGCCGCCCATCCGCGAGTGGACGGCATCGCGCTTCGCGCACACGAAATCATCCTCCGGCTGCAAATAGAATCCCGCATAGAAATCGAGCGCCGGACAGTCCTCGTCGAACTGGGCCCTGATACGGGATCGGTCGGCAAGCACGAAATCGACCTGCTCGGACCCGGAAAGGAGCGCCCGGCGGATCGCCGCTGCGGGAACGCACTTCGGGCCTTTCTTCTCCTTCCACTCGATTTCGGGGAGAAACGGCTGCGGTTGGACCGGAATGCGCAGGATCACCTCGTCCTGTACGACCAGCCGGGTCACCGTCTGCACGGTTCCGGGCTGCGCGGCGAACAGGCCGAACAGCAGCGGCAGGAAGGTGATGATCGTCCCCGGATTCAATGAAGTCCCACTCTCTTGAGCGGGGCTTCGCAGTGAAGCGTTGAACAATCAATGAATTGAATCGGTTGTCCGGGCGCTCGACTCTCTCCCGCTTGCCTAATGGCGACAAGCCCAATAGAGGCTCCGCCATTAATCTTCCGGCCGGAGTTGCGTCACGCAAGCCATAAGCCCGGATCCCAGGAGATGAGCCGAAATGGCGACTGCCGCGCCGAACCAGAGTTTGCCTTTGTTTTACAATGCGATCGAGCCACTAAACGCCGGGCAGCATGGAAAGATGAAGGTCCGCCCGATGGAGAAATCGGGCGATATCGCCAAGACGCACGCGATTCCCGTGACGGTCGATGAGTTCGGGCTGGCGCAGCGCCACTATCCGATCGTTTTTTCGATTGGCGACAATCCTGTTCCGATCGCCCTCATGGGCCTCAACGAGGGCGTCAACGTGTTCCTCGATGCGGACGGACGCTCGATCGATCCGACGGTCTACATACCGGCGTTTATCCGCCGCTACCCGTTCCTCCTGGCTCGGCTGACACCCGACAGCGACGAGCTGTCGCTCTGCTTCGATCCGACGTCAGGCGCGATCGGCGATTTCGAGGAGGGCCAGCCCCTGTTCGATGGCGACCAGCCGAGTGAGGCGACCAAGGCGATCCTCGAGTTCTGCGAGCAGTTCGAGACCGCGGGCCAGCGCACCACCGCCTTCATGGAGGACCTCAAGAAGTCCGGCCTGCTGATGGACGGTGAAGTGGCCATCCAGCCCGAGGGCTTCGAGCAGCCCTTCGTCTATCGCGGCTTCCAGATGATCGACGAAGAGAAGATCCGCGAGATGCGCGGCGACGAGCTCCGCAAGTTCAACCAGAACGGCATGCTGCCGCTGATCTATGCTCATCTGTTCTCGCTGTCGCAGATGCGCGACGTCTTCGCGCGGCAGATGCAGCAGGGGAAGGCGCCCGAGCAGGTGCCGATGCCGGCGCCCGCGACCGTCTGAGCCTATTCCGCGGCCGTCGCGAACGGCTGCGCCTTGAGCAGCTCGCCGAGATTGACCGCGAGCGCTTCGATCAATGAGGCCGCGGCGTCGAATCCGGGGCCTGGCTGATCGAGCGCCGAGTCCAGGTAGCAACTCCGGTCAAGTTCCAGTTGGAGAGCGTGGACGTTGCGGCGAGGCGCGCCGTGATGTTCGACAATATATCCGCCGGCGAAGGGGTCGTTGAGGCCCGCGTCGAACCCGCTCTCGCGGGCGACCCTCATCGCTTCGCGGCTGACCCAGTTGCCGGCCGTCCTTCCGTGACGGTCGCCGAAGACGACCGGCGGTACACCGGCTGGAGGAGGCGGCATGGAATGGCAATCGAGCAGCAGGGCACAGCCGAAACGGTCGATCAACAGGGCGATCTGTTCCGCGACGGCCCGGTGATAGGGGCGGTGCGCCTGGTCGAGCCGCTCGTCGAATTGTCCGGATGCGATGGATTTCCGCCAGAGGAACCCGTGATGCGCAGTGCGCGCCGGTACGATACCCAGGCCGCCACGCGCCCTTGCCGTCAGCCGCTCGCGCCGCCTGCCTTCGATGACCGCAGGGTCGATCTCATGTTCGCCGCGGTTGCAGTCGATTGCCGCGCGCGGCGCTCGCGCAATGACAGCGCCGACCCCCCGCCTGACCGCCCGCCAAACCAGGCGGTCGACGAGCGGATCTTCGAGAGTGGCCAGCGCGGCTTGCCCTCCGGGTGCCATGTCGACCAGCCAGCTGGGATAGTCGCGGCCGGAGTGCGGCACCGACAGGAGCACCGGAAGATCACCTCGCGGGCGGTGGATGAGGGGTGGGGATAGCGGCGTCACGGTTAAATTCCGTGCCAGATTAGGACTCGCATTGAGGCGCTGCAACGCACGAAAGCTTCATTCGCTTCTGGCAAAAAGCAAACGTTCAGCGCATAGATAGACCCCATGGCGAGAATCCTTCTTGCGGAAGACGATACGTCGATGCGCGAGTATCTGCAGCGGGCGCTGCAGCGCGTCGGCTATGAGGTTGCCGCAGTCGGCTGCGGCACCGAGGCAATGCCGCTGCTCGAAAATGAGCGGTTCGATCTGCTGCTCACCGACATTGTGATGCCGGAGATGGACGGGATCGAGTTGGCCCAGAAGGCGAGCGCGATCGACCCCGCAATCCGGGTGATGTTCATTACCGGATTTGCCGCGGTGGCATTGCAGGGAGGCCGAACGGCGCCGGAGGCCAAGCTTCTGTCCAAGCCGTTCCACCTCAAGGACCTGGTGATGGAGGTCGACCGGATCTTCCAGACCGAGGATCAGCACGGACGGCTGTAAGTCCGGCAGCCTACTGAATTTCCAGGAAAAAATGGTGGGCGTGGCAAGGATTGAACTTGCGACCCCTGCGATGTCAACACAGTGCTCTACCACTGAGCTACACGCCCACTCGCGAGTGGCATTTAGGGGGCAAGACGTGCCTGCGCAAGCAGCCATTGGGGCGCCGTAGCCACGCTTGCTGGGTGCCACCTAAGCGTCTTGAATCCGTTATGAATTTGACCGCCCGCTCAACCGCGGCGGCGCGCCTGGCCCGATGTTAGAGGCAGGCCTCGAGATAGGGCTGGTCGAAGCCGTACTGCTTGGCCTTCTCCAGCGTGTAGGGGCGAAGGCCCATCGAACGATATTCGCCGATGATCTTCCCGTCGGACGTCTCGTCGAGATATTCGAACTTGAACAGTTCCTGGGTGACGATCACGTCGCCTTCCATGCCGATCACCTCGGTAACATTGGTCGTGCGGCGCGAACCGTCGCGAAGACGCTTCACCTGGACGATGAGGTCGACCGAATCCGCGATCTGGCGAGAGATGGCTTCCTTCGGAATCTTGATGTCCGACATCATCACCATGTTTTCCATACGCGCGAGACATTCGCGCGGGGAGTTGGAGTGAAGCGTCGCCATCGATCCGTCGTGACCCGTGTTCATTGCGGCCAGGAGGTCAAAGCACTCCTGTCCGCGAATTTCGCCGAGGATGATCCGGTCCGGACGCATACGCAGAGCGTTGATGACGAGATCGCGGATGCTGATCGCGCCCTGGCCTTCAAGGTTCGCCGGGCGGGTTTCGAGCGGCAGCCAGTGCGGCTGCTGCAGGCGAAGCTCGGCCGCGTCTTCGATCGTGATCACGCGCTCGCCCGGGTCGATCATCTTCGACAAGGCGTTGAGCATGGTCGTCTTACCCGAACCGGTACCGCCCGAAATGATGATGTTCATTCGGCTGGCGCCGGCGATCTTCAGCACGGTCGCCATTTTCTCCGACATCGAGCCGAAGCTCTTCATCATGTCGATGGTGATCGGCTTTTCGGAGAATTTACGGATTGAGATGGCCGTCCCGCGAAGCGACAGCGGCGGAACGATCACGTTGACGCGGCTGCCGTCCTGCAAGCGTGCGTCGCAGAGCGGGGTCGTCTGGTCGATGCGCCGGCCGACCTTGTTCACGATACGCTGGGCGATCTGGAACAGATGCTCCTCGTCGCGGAACTGGATGCTTGCGATCTCCAGCTTGCCCTTGCGCTCGACGTAAGTCTGGTCCGGGCCGTTCACCATGATGTCGCTGATCGCCGGGTCGGCGAGAAGCTCCTCGAGCGGCCCAAGGCCAAGGAGCTCGTCGACAAGCACCTTCTCGAGAGCGAACTGCTCACGGCGGTTGAGGTTGATCTTCAGCTCGGTGAGGACTTCGCTGATGATCGGGCGGAATTCCTCCGCCAGCTCGTCCTTTGAGAGCGTCGCGGCCGCTTCGGGGTCGACACGCTCGAGGAGACGCGGAAGCACCTGCTCCTTGATCCGATGGACTGAGGCTTCGAAGCCTTCAGTCTTGCTGCTGCCTTGCTCGCCGCTTGCGTTCTGGCGCGCCGTCAGGCGGTCCATTGCGCCTTGTGATGCAGGGGAGGCTCCGTCGGCTGAACCGGGAGCGTCGACGGCAGGCGTCAGCTCGTCCAGCGGCGGGAATTGGTCGCCGCCTTCCGGAGCTTCCGGAATCGCCTGCTGCTTGCCCGGAGTCCCCTTCATCGGCTTGGCGACCCCGAAACTCGGGCGTCCGCCGCCGATTCCTCCACGCTTGCCGAATGCGCTCATGCTTACCCGTTCCTTGCGATTCCGCGGAAAATCGGGTCGTGAATAAGTGCGAAACTTTTAGAAAAGACTAACTGCGTTAATCGGCGCCGTTGCGAACGGATTAACCGGCGCTCTCCGCCAGGACGGTGAGACCCTTGGCGCTCACCTCGGCAAAGCCGCCCGTGACGGGGATTCGCTCGGGTTGCGCTCCGGCTGAGCGATAGATGGCGACGTCGCCGTCGCGCAGCGTGGTCATGTAGGGCGCGTGGCCGGCCATGATGCCGGATTCACCCTCGGTTCCCGGCACGACGACCATGTAAACGTCGTCGGACATGACCAGGCGGTCGGGCGTGACCAGCTCGAAATGCAGATCGGCCATTATTCCTTGCTCTCGATTTCAGCATCGAAGGCGCGCGTTGCGGCTTCGAACTTGTCGCGGCAGCCGGTGTTGCAGAAGCCGACGACCTTTCCACGATATCGCGTCAGGCTGTCGGCGCTCACCGGGTCACCCGACCAGGGGCAGCGCTCGTTGACGCAATCCTCGAGTCGAAGGTCGTCCGCCACGTCAGGCCTCCTGCGCCAGTTTTTCGGCCTTGGCGACGGCGTCTTCGATGCCGCCGACCATGTAGAAGGCGGCTTCAGGGAGATGGTCGTATTCGCCGTTCACGACCGCCTTGAACGAGCGGACCGTGTCTTCGACTTGGACGAACTTGCCGGGGAAGCCGGTGAACACTTCCGCGACGTGGAACGGCAGTGACAGGAAGCGCTGGATCTTCCGCGCGCGGCTGACGACCAGCTTATCCTCTTCCGAGAGCTCGTCCATGCCGAGAATGGCGATGATGTCCTGAAGGCTCTTGTACTTCTGCAGGATCGCCTGGACCGCACGGGCGGTCTCATAATGCTCCTGGCCAACGACCGAAGGCGTCAGAACGCGGCTGACGGAGTCGAGCGGATCGACCGCCGGGTAAATGCCGAGCTCCGAAATGGCGCGGCTGAGCGTCGTCGTAGCGTCGAGGTGGGCGAACGACGTCGCAGGTGCCGGGTCGGTCAAATCGTCGGCGGGCACGTAAATGGCCTGCACCGAGGTGATCGAGCCCTTGTTGGTGGACGTGATCCGCTCCTGAAGCTGGCCCATGTCGGTCGCCAGTGTCGGCTGATAACCCACGGCAGAAGGAATACGGCCGAGAAGCGCCGACACTTCCGACCCCGCCTGCGTGAAGCGGAAGATGTTGTCGACGAAGAAGAGCACATCCTGGCCCTCAACGTCGCGGAAATATTCGGCCTGGGTGAGACCCGAAAGCGCGACGCGAGCGCGTGCTCCCGGCGGCTCGTTCATCTGGCCGAACACAAGCGCGACCTTGGAACCTTCGGGCGTCGGATTGCCGTCCTTGTCCTTGGCGATGACGCCCGCGTCGAGGAACTCGTGGTAGAGGTCGTTACCCTCGCGCGTCCGCTCGCCGACGCCGGCGAACACCGAAACGCCGCCGTGGCCCTTGGCGATATTGTTGATCAGCTCCTGGATGAGCACCGTCTTGCCGACGCCCGCGCCGCCGAACAGGCCGATCTTTCCGCCCTTAGCGTAAGGCGCGAGGAGGTCGATGACCTTGATTCCGGTGACCAGGATCGACGCCTCGGTCGACTGATCGACGAAGGGTGGAGCCTCGGCATGAATCGACGCGGTCATGTCGCTTCCAATCGGCCCGCGATGGTCGATCGGCTCGCCAATCACGTTCATGATCCGGCCGAGGGTCTTCGGGCCTACGGGCACGCGGATTTGCGAGCCGGTCGCGTTGACGACCTGGCCGCGGGTGAGACCGTCGGTCGAGTCCATCGCGATCGTGCGCACGACGTTCTCGCCGAGGTGCTGAGC
>DATLOY010000089.1:0-4817 GCA_035536015.1 Sphingomicrobium sp. | reverse complement strand
AACGACGAAGCCGTGGTCCCGGTCATCCAGAAGAAAAGGCTCTCGGATCCATCTGAGATCGGACTGCTGTTGCTGATCCAGTTCGATACCGGGCCGGATACCCGCGTGGACGAACAGATAATCTCCGAACCGACAGGTATCAGCGAAGCCACGCAAGAATTCGACATGTCGTTCAGGGACGGCCCGTCGAACCGTCTCGACCGCGGCGCTATCGGTCATGAATAGAAGCTCGTGAGGATCGAGCCCGTAACTTTCCAGGGTCTTGTCCCCGCCAAAGCGGACCCAGCTTGCAATCAACTGCGCCTCTCCGCCGATGACGCGCAGCATCACTTCTTCGTGATTCCCCAGGAGGAAGACTGTGTTCACTCCGGGATGTCGATAGTTTTGGAGGCGATCGAGGACCTTCGCAGAGTCCGGGCCGCGATCGATCAGATCGCCGAGGAACACGATCGACACCTTGTCGGCGGGCCGCGACTGGATGTCCTCATGAATCCGGCTCAGGAGTTCTTCCAGCAGATCGAGGCGGCCGTGGACGTCGCCCACGACATATGCGCGCTGGCCATCAGGACTGCTGGGATAGGGCTTCGATTGTTCGAACATCCGGGACTTAACTCCGCGCGCGCTCAATTTTCTCCAAAGCGTCCAGATAAGCGCGAATTACAAGCCCTTCGCTAAATTCCCTCTCGACCCGCGCTCGAGCGGCGTCGCCCATCGCCTGCCTCTCGTCCGCTGACACGATAATCATGCGTCTCATCGCATCCGCCAATGACGCGGCGTCCCGAACCGAACAGAGGAAACCCGTACGCCCTTCCTGCGCGATCTCTCGGCAGCCTGGAACATCCGTGGCGACGAGCGGTCGGCCCATGGCGGCCCCTTCGAGCAGCGATCGCGGCATACCCTCGCGATATGACGGAAGGACGACGGCCGTCGACCGTGCGACGAATGGACGAACGTCGGCGGTCTCGCCGAGATATTCGACAGCGCCCTCGGCAATCCATTCATCCAGCTCTCGCTTCGAAATTGCGGTCCGATTCCGCTCGTCCAAAGGTCCGAGGAGCTGAAAACGAGCCTCAGGGAACTCCGTACGTAGGAGCCGCGCGGCCTGGACATATTCCCGCACGCCTTTGTCGCCGAGCAGGCGGGCAACAAGAAGGAAAGTGGTCGGACCGGTCGGAAGCGGGGTCACCGGGAATTGCCCCGCGTCGATGCCCGATCCCGGGATCAGCTTTGCATGAGCAGGCTCAACGATCCCTTTTCCGACGAATAGTGCGCGATCATCTGAATTCTGAAAGAAAACCGTCTGAAGTCCCCGGAACGCGACTCGATACAGGCCGGTCACGATGATCTCCAGCGGGCCTCGCCCGATGAATGCGGTTCCAAGACCGCTCACATTGGGTATCGCGGCGATATTCAATGATCTGGCTGCGATCGTTCCATAGATATTCGGCTTGATTGTGTATCCGAGAAAGGCATCCGCGCGGAGTTGCTTCAACAACAGCCGATACGTCCAAAGCAGACGAAGATCGGCGACGGGATTCACGCCCGCACGATCGATTCGGACCGTGACGTGCTGGACGGCGAGTGCCTTGAGCCGCTCGTCGCTCGCGGAATCCGTCGGGGCGACGACGATTGGATCATAATCCGCGTCTTTAAGGGCCCGGATCAGACCGCTGCGAAAGTTGACGATGTTCCAGGAGCTGTTTGCAGCAAGAACGATGCGCCGCCGCATCGGCGCCTCAGGCGCTGAGCAACTGGAAGCGCGGTATATCGACGTCGAACGCCGTGCCGTCCTCGTCGACCATTCGGTAACTGCCGCTCATCGCTCCCGACGGCGTGTCCAGTGGACAGCCGGACACATAATCGAAGCTCGAACCGGGTCCGATCAACGGCATTTCGCCGACGACTCCCTCACCGTGCACTTCATGCACCGTGCCGCGCTCATCGACGATGCTCCAGCTGCGCGAAAGCAGCTGAACCGCGACATCCGAGCCATTCTCGATCCGCACGTGGTAGGACCAGAACCACCGGTTCGATGAGGGATCGGATTGCTCCGCCAGATAGCTGACCGCGACGCGGACAGCGATTCCGCGAGTCACCGCAACGTTGGGAAACAGCATCGAGAGAGCGTCGATCGTCACGCCGCTAGACCTAGGCTAGACCGCCCGCGCGACGCAACCGGTCGACGAGCCGGCTTCTGGCTTCCGCGATCGGCAGCGAACGGTCAGTCAGAACATCACGCGCGAGGAAATGGCCGGTTAGGTCGAGACCCTGGTCGATCTCCTTCCAGGATGCCGATCCCCCGTGGCGAACAAATGCCGGGAGAGGAAGCAACTTCCCCGCGTAGGGCTCGGCTTCCGCCGCGCTGACCGCCCGGCCGGATTTCGGGCTGACGGCGACGAGATCATCATTGCCGGCGGTGACAGCGCATCGATCGAGGTCCAGGCCAAAACCGAGCTCCGCCAGAAGCAGGAGTTCGTATTTGACGAGTGCCGCACCCCAACCGCTCGCCGAGGGCGCAGTCTCGATCGCGTCGAGCAGGCCTTCGAGAGCTTCGTACAAGCGCCGATAGGGTTGACCCTCCGGAAGAGTCGTTGCGGTCAGCACCGTAGCCCAGTCGATCGCGGCGGCGGGAAGCGGCTCAGACAGAAGCGGGGCGCGGCTGTGGACAAGCTCGATGGCGGCCTGCGGCAACTGGGTTTCGGTGCGCGCCGAGAGCTGCGCCTGGACGACGTTTCCCGCGATGAGCACCGGGCGCATTCGCCTGCCGCGCGCTCCGCGGACATAGGCGGCCTGCAACCCGTGCTCCGGCGTCATCAGCCGAACGACGGCGCCATGTTCACCGTGGTTACGAAGGGCGCAGACGATGGCTTTGGTCTCGACCCTCATCCGCGTGGATGGAAATAATCATAGAGCTGGCGAGCCATTGCCTTGCTGATCCCCGGCGCCTTCTCGAGATCCTCGAGCGCGGCACCTTTCACCGCCCGCGCAGTGCCAAAATGCATCAGCAGCGCGCGCTTGCGGTTGGGTCCGATTCCCGGGACTTCGTCGAGAGTGGAGGTCGTCAAACTCTTCGCGCGTTTCGCCCGATGCGTACCGATGGCGAAGCGGTGCGCCTCGTCGCGAAGCCGCTGCAAATAGAAGAGCAACGCCGAGTTCGGCGGCATGGTCAGCTCACGTCCGCCGGGCAGATGGAAGGTCTCGCGGCCCGCGTTGCGGTCCGGCCCCTTCGACACGGCGACGACCGGCACATCGTGAATGCCCGCGTCCTCCATCACCTCGCAGACCGCGGACAGCTGCCCCTTGCCGCCATCGATCAGCAAGAGGTCGGGCCATTCGCCCGAGGCGCGGTCCGGATCCTCCTTCTCGAGCCGGGCGAACCGCCGTTCCAAAACCTCGCGCATCATCGCGAAATCGTCTCCCGGCTGAGTCTCCGCCCGCTTGATGTTGAACTTGCGGTAATTGTTCTTCCGGAAACCCTCGGGACCGGCGACGATCATCGCACCGGTCGCGTTGGTCCCCATGATGTGACTGTTGTCGTAAACCTCGATGCGCTTCGGCACTTCGGCGAGCTCGAACGTGTCGGCAAGCTCCCGCAGGATCTTCCCCTGGGTTGTGGTCTCCGCCATGCGCCGGTCGAGCGCCTCTTCGGCGTTACGCCGCGCCTGCTCCATCAATTTGCGGCGAGAGCCTCGCTGTGGAACCTCAATGCCGATCTTGCGACCGGAACGTTCCGACAGAGCCTCCTCGAGCAAGGCACGATCGGCAAGGTCCCTGTCGACCAGAATGCGCCGAGGAGGCGGCATGTCTTCGTAAAATTGGACGAGAAAGCTCGACAGAACCTCTGCCTCCGGGACATCGTTCGTATGCGCCGGGAAGAAGGCCCTGTGCCCCCAATTCTGCCCGCCGCGAATGAAGAAAGCCTGGATCGACATGGTCCCCGCCTTGCAGGCCAGCGCGAAGACGTCAGCATCGCCGAGGCCCTCGGCGTGAACCGTCTGGCTTCCCTGGATGTAGGTCAGCGCGCGCAGGCGGTCGCGATACACAGCCGCCAGCTCGTAATCCTGCTTCTCCGCGGCCAATGCCATCTGCTTTGAAAGCCGGCTCTGCACATTGGTGGATTTTCCGGCGAGGAAGGCTTTTGCGTCGTCGACCAGCTCATCATAGTCGTGGGCGTCGATCCGCCCCACACAGGGAGCGGAGCAGCGTTTGATCTGGTAGAGCAGGCACGGCCGCGACCGGTTCTCGAAATAGCTGTCGGAACAGCTTCTTAACAGGAAGAGCTTCTGGAGCGCGTTAAGTGTCCGAGTGACCGATCCGGCGCTCGCGAAGGGACCATAATATTGCCCTTTGATCCGCCTTGCGCCGCGATGCTTCTGGATGCGCGGAAATGCATGATCCTCACGCAGCAGGATGAACGGAAAGCTTTTATCGTCCCGCAGGAGCACGTTGTAAGGCGGCCTGAAACGCTTGATCAGCTGAGCTTCAAGCAGCAACGCCTCGGCCTCGGTGCGGGTCGTCACGATCGTCATCGATCGCGTTTGGGAGACCATCCGCTGAAGCCGCTTCGGAAGCTTCGCGACCTGCGTGTAGTTGGTGACGCGGTTTTTCAGCGCCCGCGCCTTGCCGACATAGAGTACGTCGCCCCGCGCGTCCTGCATGCGATAAACGCCCGGCCGGGCTGGCAGCGTCTTCAGGACCTCGCGGATCGCAGCCACGCCCAGTTCGAGGTCGGGCTGGCCATCGCCGCGAACGGCGTAGGTCGCCTGCTCTTCATTAAAGCGCTCGGCGGCTCTCGGATGCTCGGGACGATCGGCCTT
>DATLOY010000088.1:0-8507 GCA_035536015.1 Sphingomicrobium sp. | reverse complement strand
GCCGACCGGCAAGAGCTCGAAGGGTTGGTACCAGGGCACGCTCGGCTTCAGCTTCGCGGGCAAGGATGCGCGCGACCCGGCCGTGGTTGCGGTCCAGGAACAACCGGGCGCGGTCAAGGTGGCCAACCCGACGGAGATCGTGTGCGAGAGGATCGAGGAGATCGGCTCCCGGCTCGCGTCGCACCGCGTGTGCATGACCCGCGCCGAATGGGCTCAGCGCAGGAAAGACGACCGCGAGGCGGTGGAGCGGGCGCAGACGCAGCGCGGCTGCAAGGCCGACACGGAATGCGGGACCTAAAGCTTACCCGCAGACCTTCATTCCCGCGACTGGGTCGACGCTGAATAATGTCGAGTAACTCGGCGGGCGTGTGATCAACGAAGCCGAATAGGCCGAAAACGTCGCCGAAGTTCAGCCACGAATCCGTCTGCGACTCGCGAAAACGTCTGCGAAATTCGCCTGAAGAGATACCGCGCGAATTCGATTGAAAGCCGGCATTTGCGCTTTCGGCGACGCTAATGGCCGGTTCGAAGTTTTTTTAGCGCAATCCGCGTGACGTTCCTGATTTGCGTGAATTATTTCAATGCAAAGAGGAGATCGGAATGAAGACTCTCTTTGCATTGCCGCTGCTTGTTGCGGCATCGACCGCCGGCCAAGCAGGCGTTGTCGTGGAATCCGCAAATGGCGATTGGAGCAAGCTGCCCCAACTCAGCCAGAATGGATACGAACACCTCAGTGAAAAAATGCAGGCCAAGCTATTTGAGATTGCCGACTCGAAGCAGTGCCCATCCTTCACCTTGAAGCAGGGTCGATTGGACTTCAGGCTGGGTTTCGCGGTCCATTACGATGCGACACGGACAGTATCGCGCCTCGTCCTACCGAAGCTCGATTGCGCCGAAGCCGAGGGCGTTGCCGGCGGAGCGATCCTCGAGATGCTCCGCGCGGGCGATTACAGCGCGAAAGGAGATACAATCAACCGCTGGTACCAGGGCACGCTGGGGTTCAGCTTTGCCGGAGACTCGGCCCGTGACCCCGCGGTTGTGGTCGCACAAGCGCAACCCGGGGCGGTCAAAGGCTCCGATCAGACAGAGATGATGTGCGACAAGGTTGAAGTCCTGGGAACGCGGTTGGTCGCCAAACGGGTCTGTATGACGCGGTCCGAATGGGCGCAAAGGAGACACGATGACCGCAAGGAGGTCGAGCGGGCGCAGACCCTGCTCGGCATCTGAGCTTTCTCCGGATCCGATCCGTCGGGTCAAACGCCGAGTGAGCGCTGATCCCCCGCCTTGCTCCGGCTGATCAGCGCATCACGCTCGTCCGGCGGATGAAATCGGCGACATTGCCATGCAGCTCGACGAGCGTTTCCGGGCGCAGGTACGCCATGTGGCCGGACTCATAATAATGATATTCGATATTGCCGCGTAAGGGCGGCGGGACGGGCAGGTGCCGCATCTCCATCTTGCCCTCGAAATAGGGGGTCGAGACGTCGAAATAGCCGCCGTTGACCATCACCTTCATGTCGGGGTTTTGCATCATCGCGGTTGCGAGGTCGGGAAGGACGTTGGGTAGCGCGATCAGGGGCTTGTCCGCGCTCGGCGGCTGATGCTTGTAATCCCACTTCGAATAGACCGGGATGCCCGACTTGAAGGCGATCTCCGGCGTATAATGCAATGAGCCCCGAACATAGCTGTTCCACGCCGCGACATAGGCCGCGCTGATCGCCGAATCCTGCGGGTCGTAATTTGCGACCTTGCTTAGCGGATCGAGCGTCGCGCCGACAAAGCGCGTGTCGAGCGTGCCCGTCGTCAGGCCCTGATCGCCCAGCAGCTCCTTCTGAAACGCGCCATATTCGATGCGCAGGTTGGTCTTCAGGAGGTAGGCGACCGACAGGCCGGTGTAGCCCGACAATCTCCGCGCGATCGCCTGGCGCTCGGCATCGGGCAAATCGTTCCCCTGGATCAGGGCTGACGCATATTCGCCAGTCGCGAAATTCTCGACCTCAGCGAGGAAGGCACGCAGGTCCGCCTGGCGGTTTGCGACCTTGTTGAAGTGCCACGCCGTCGCCGCATAGGTCGGAAGCGAGACGATGTACGGCATGTCGATGCCCGGGTTCAGCTGCGGGTCGTCCGGCATGACGTCCCAATTCAAGATGTCCGAGAGAAGCATCACGCCGTTCAGGTCCACGTCCGCTTTCTGCAGGGCGAGCGCCAGGCCCGCGGCGCGCATCGTCCCGTAGCTTTCGCCGAAGACATATTTGGGCGAGTTCCAGCGCCCATATTTGGTCAGGAACTGGGTGATGAACTTCGCGAAGGCGTCGATATCCTGGTCGACCCCGTAAAAGGCTTTCTCCTTGTCTTTGCCTGCGATGCGGCTGAACCCGGTTCCGGGCGCATCGATGAAGACAAGGTCGGACGCATCGAGCAGGCTCTGCTCATTGTTGACCATCGAATAAGGCGAGTTGGTGTGACGCGCCTCGGCAGTGACGACGCGGACCGGTCCGAACGCGCCCATGCGCAGCCAGACGGTCGATGAGCCGGGTCCGCCGTTGAACAGGAAGGTGATCGGGCGGCTCGCCGTCGGAACGCCCTGGCGGAAATATGCGGTATAGAACATCGACGCTTCGGGCTTGGGCGTGGCCTTGTCCTTGTCGTCCTTGTTTACGTCGGCCTCGACCGCGTCCGTGTCCTCCCAGTCTCGGGCGTGGACGACGAGCGTCCCGGCCATGGAATCGAATGCGATCGGCTGGCCGCCGATCGTCACGGAGCCGGTCGAACGGACTTCGGACGGCTGGAAGAAATTGCGCGGCGACTTGTCGTCAGACTTGCTCGCTGGTGCCTCGGTTCTCGGCGGATGCTTCGTTTGCGGCCTGGCGTGGCGGGCTTGCGGCGCGGCCGTTGCGCCAGCGGCGAACAGCGCGGCCGTCGCGAGGAGGATCGGCAATTTCATTACGCTGCTGTCGCAGTCGTCGTTCGGTGAGACAAGGGGTCGAGAAAGTCAGGCAGGCCGTTGGCAGACGAGCACCGGCCACTCGCCGAAGCCCTGGTCGGCAATGGCGAGGCCTTGCGCCTCGTAAGCGGCGGCAACGGCTTCACCCTGGGTGCTCAGTAGTCCGGCGAGCACGATCACCCCTTCGGGGAAGAGCGCGTTCGCGAAATCCGGCGCGAGATCGATCAACGGACCGGCGAGGATGTTCGCGATGATAAGATCGAACGGCGCTCGTGCGGTGAGCATCGGTGAATCCATTCCATCGGCGACGGCAAACAAGAGCTCGCCCGTTCCATGACCCTGCTTCACGCGATTGATCGCTGCATTGTCGCGCGCGATATCGATCGCGACGGGATCGACATCGGTCGCGATACATTTGGCGTCGGGCCAGAGCGCCAGGGCGGCGAAGGCGAGCAAGCCCGTACCCGTGCCGATGTCCGCGATGTTCGTGAAGCGCTTCCCGCTCTCCAGCTTGTCGAGCGCGGCGAGACAGCCTGCGGTGGTCGCGTGCTGGCCCGTTCCGAAAGCGAGGCTCGCGTCGATCTCGAAGTTGATCGCGTCGGCATGGGGCGCGTGGGTTGGCGTATGGACATGGAAACGGCCGGCGCGGATTGGCTGCAAACCCGCCTGGCTCATCGTCACCCAATCGGCCTCGCCGAGCTGTTCCAGCCGGGGCTTTCCGCTCCCGAGGCTGGCCAGATGATAGAGCTCGTCGGTGGTCGGTTCATGCTCGAAATAGGCGTGGATCAGCCAGTCATCGGGCCTGGTCTCGTCGGGCTCGTCCGCGACCAGCACCGGCGGCCGATCGCCGAAACCGGAAATTTCATCCATCGCTCCGACCGCCTCGCCTTGCTCGCGCGAGCAGGCGACCGTCGCGCGCCAGCTCATTTGGCGACCGTCTCCTTCGCCAGCCGATCGTCGAGCTGCTTCGTCAGCCCCGCGGCATATTCCTTGCAGCCCTTCCCATCGTCGAGCGGGAGCGCGCCGGCCATCCGCTCGAGCATCTTGCTCGCGGAAGGGTGCGGAGTAAGCAGGATGTCGCAATCGAGCGCGGCGACCTTGGCGATGCTCGCGCGGAAAGCGGCGAGATAGGCCGGGTGGTCGCTGAAACGGTAGTTGTCGCGGCTGACGGGCGTCAGGCTGTCGGCATAGACGATGCTCCTGCAGACGCCGCCGTCGCAGCTCACCCAATGCCAGCTCAGCGCGCCGGGAGTGTGACCGGGGGTCGCAACCGCTGTCAGCATGAGGTTGCCCAACCGCACGGTGCCACCGTCCTCGATGACGCGATCCACGCGAGCGGCAGGGAAGGGCTTGCTCAGCCCTGCCTGAGGATCGTCGGCGCCAGCAGCTCCCGTCTTGAAGACCCTGGCCGCGGCCGGCGAGGCGTAAAGCTGCGCGCCGCTCAATTGCTGAAGCCTCGCAATCCCGCCGACATGATCCAAATGCTCATGGCTGTGGAGCAGGATCTTCACGTCGCGGAGGCGGAAACCGAGCTTCCGGATATTGCTCGCGATCAGCTCGGCACCGGCTTCTGTCCCGCCGTCGATCAAAATGTCGCCGGCGGTCCCGGTGATCAGGATGGAAGAGATGCCGCAGGTGCCGACGAGATAGGTGTTGCCGTGAATCCGGACCGGAGGCGCGGGCTTGTCGAAGTCGGTGGAATCTCCGCAAGCCGCGGCGAAGGCGGGGCCCGCTTCCTGGATCGGGGCGATGGGCTGCTCCACGATTCGCGGCGCCTTTTGCAGGGGGATGACGATCCCGGGCATCTGCGCCAGGCCGGCCAGGAAGGCGACGCTAGCGAACATAGCTCGCGCCGTTGATGTCGATCACGGTACCGGTCGAGGATGCGGGAGCATCGCTCGCCAGCCAGCGGATCGTTTCGGCGACTTCGTCGGTCGAAGCGACACGGCCCAGCGGAATATCCGCGACGACCTGCGCTCCTCCGCGACCCTTGAGATACTCCTCGGTCATCTCGGACACGGTGAAGCCGGGCGCCACTGCGAAACAGAAAATTCCGTCGGCCGCATAGCCGCGCGCGATCGTGCGGGTCATGCTGACCATTGCGCCCTTCGACGCGGCATAATGCCAATGTTGAGGCGAATCCCCGCGGAAGGCCGCGCGGCTGGCGACATTTATGATGCGACCCTCTCCTCCGCGGTCGCGGAAATGGTTGATCGCGAGTCGGCAAAAATCGGCTGGAGCCTGGAGGTTGATGCGCAGGGTCCGGTCCCAGGCCGAATGCCACTCATCGTCATCGGCATGATCGGCGACATTCTCATAGATGCCGGCATTGTTCACGAGCACGTCGATGCGCCCTCCGAGGCGGCCGAGCGCGGCATCCCAAACGCGTTTGGGGGCTGCCGGGTCGGTGAGATCACCGGCGATAAGCTCGTCGCTTCCGCGGCTGGAATGGCCGGCCACGTTATGGCCGGAGGATTTGAGCAGCGCATAGGTCGCGGCGCCAATGCCGCGGCTAGCTCCGGTGATGAGGATGTTCATGGCCTTGCCACTAGACCAGACGCCAAATCCCGTCACTCCCGCGAAGCGGGCAGTCGGTGCACTGCGTTCTGGATTCCCGCTTTCGCGGGAATGACATCGGATTGGCTACGCTGGCTAGCCAGCCATACCGCTGACGAAAGCCTTGGCGGTCGACTTGAAGTTGGCAATCTGCTCGGAAAAGCGGCCAAAGCCCTGCTCGACCTCGTCGATGTCCTTCGCCACATTCTCCGTGTCTGTGCGGATGGCCGCGATCGTCGAGCTCATCGAATCTGCTGCGAGCGCGGTCTCGTCGACGGCTGCCGTGATCATGGTCACCGTTTGGGCCTGCAACTCCATCGCCTGACGGATTCGGTCGGCAGAGGATTGCACTTCCTCGACCGTATCCTCGATCGACCCATTGGCTTCGACGGTCTGCCTGGTCGCTTGCTGGATCGCGGTGATCTTTGCGGTGATGTCGTCGGTCGCGCGAGCGGTCTGAGAAGCGAGGCTCTTCACCTCCTGCGCGACGACCGCGAAACCGCGACCCGCGTCGCCTGCACGAGCGGCCTCGATCGTTGCGTTGAGCGCCAGGAGATTCGTCTGACCCGCAATGTCGCGGATCAGGCTGAGGATCGATTCGATCGCCTCGACGTGGGACGACAGGGCCTGGCTGACCTTCACAGCCTCGCTTGCCTGTTCGCCGGCGCGGGTCGCGACGCCAGCCGCGACTTCGACTTCGGAGCGTGCGTCCTCGATGGCGCGGATCAGGCCTGCGGCGGTCTGCGCGGCCTCGCGCATCGCGACGGCCGATTGCTCGGCGGCGGCGGCCACTTCACTGGTCTTGCCGAGCATCCCCCGGGCCGAAGTCGAGGTTGACCGGGTGCGCTCGGTAAGGGCGCTCGATTGTTCGGTGCTTGCGCGCACGAGGTCGGCGACGCGGCGTTCGAACTGCTCGCTCTCGCGTCCACGCACGTCCGCGGCCTCGATCGCTTCGAGAAGGGCGACCTGGGCCAGGATGATGTCGGTCTCGAAACTGGTGGCGCGCTGAAAGGCGCCGACGCAATTTTCGAGGGTCTCGGGCTGGTCGGCGAAACGCTCGAACAGCTGCGCGATGATGCGCGTGATCAGCTGATCCCGGGCCGCAATATAGGCCGGGACGGACGTCTTCTCGCGATAGATTCGGCGGCCATATTCGGCGACGGCCTGAATCCAGGCGGCATCGACCTTGCCGGTGTAATGATCATGAACGCGCTTGGCGGCTTCCGGGCCGAACTGCGCGCCGACTTCGGATTCGATGATGTCGCCGGCATCGTCCCACAAAGCGTGGAGATCGCGCTGGAGCGAACCGTCAGGATTATAGGCCGCAAGCCGAGCGTGCACCTGCTCGTCGGTCAGTCGCTGCAGCTGTCCAGTGTCGCCACTCATCAATCCGGTCTCCGTCATTCCCTCGCAACGCGTTGAGATGCTCTTGCCGTACAATGGTTAAGACCCGGTTAGGCGCACTCCAGTTTGGAGCGACCCGAAACTTGCCTCTGCGGGAGCACCGCCCTAAGCCGCCGCTCCATGGCAAAAGCTCCAACGCGACCACTCTCGCCGCACCTTACGATCTGGCGATGGGGGCCAGGCATGACCGTTTCGATCCTTCATCGCATCACCGGATCCGGACTCGCGATCGTCGGACTCGCGGTGCTGGCCTGGTGGCTGGTCGCGACCGCGTCGGGGCCCGACAGTTACGCGGTCTTTGCAAAGGTCGCGGGGAGTCCGATCGGGATTATCGTCCTGATCGGTTTGACCTGGGCCTTCTTCCAGCATCTTCTCTCAGGGATCCGCCACCTCGTGATGGATACGGGCGCGGGCTTCGAGCTCAGCACCAACAAGCGTTTCGCGATGCTCACCATGGTCGGCTCGATCCTCCTGACCGGGGCCCTGTGGGTCTACCTATTGGGAGTGGTGAAATGAGCCTCGGCGACAGCTCGACCCCCTTGGGAAAGGTTCGCGGCCTCGGATCGGCGCGTGAAGGCGGCGAGCATTGGTTGACCGAGCGCGTCACCAGCATCGCATTGCTGCTGCTCGGCGTCTGGCTGATTGCCTCGCTGCTGCTTCTTCCGGATCTCAGCTACCGGACGGTGCTCGAATGGCTGCACGGTGCGGGAGGTGCTGTTCCAATGGCGCTCTTCGTCATCATTGGATTCAAGCATGCGCTCGACGGAATGAAGGTCGTCGTCGACGATTACGTCCATGAGCCCGGCAACAATTTCGCACTGAACACCTTGCTCCTGTTCCTCGCGGCGGGCGGTGGAGCGCTGGCGCTCTTCGCCCTCGCGCGTATCGCCTTCGGGGGCGTCGCTTGAGCGCCTATCCGATCATTGACCATACGTACGATGTGGTGGTGGTCGGCGCCGGCGGCTCGGGCCTTCGCGCCACCATGGGCGCCGCCGAACAGGGGCTGAAAACCGCTTGCATTACCAAGGTCTTCCCGACGCGCAGCCATACGGTGGCGGCGCAGGGCGGGATCGCCGCATCGCTCGGCAATATGGGTCCGGACCATTGGACCTGGCACATGTACGACACCGTCAAGGGATCCGACTGGCTCGGCGACCAGGACGCGATCGAATATATGTGCCGCGAGGCCCCGGCCGCGGTGATCGAGCTGGAGCATGCCGGTCTGCCGTTCAGCCGCACCGCCGAGGGCAAGATTTACCAGCGCGCGTTCGGCGGAATGACCCAGGACATGGGCGAGGGTCCGCCTGCCCAGCGCACCTGTGCTGCCGCCGATCGAACGGGGCATGCCATGCTCCACACGCTCTACCAGCAGAGCCTGAAGCATGACGCCGACTTCTACATCGAATATTTCGCGATCGACCTCATCATGGAGAATGGCGCCTGCCGCGGCGTCGTCGCCATGTGCCTGGACGACGGTTCGATCCATCGCTTCCGTTCGCAGGCCGTGGTCCTTGCGACCGGCGGCTACGGCAAAATCTATTTCACTGCGACCAGCGCCCACACATGCACCGGGGACGGCAATGCGATGGTGCTCCGCGCCGGC
>DATLOY010000087.1:0-12222 GCA_035536015.1 Sphingomicrobium sp. | reverse complement strand
AGTTACCCCTGGCAATGGAGAAGTTGTGGACACCACCACCTCCGGTGCGGCGTTCGAGCGCGATACACTCTGGATCAGGATTCGTCGCCAGCCGCCTGCGCTTCAGGCGGCGCTGGCGATCCTTGTCGTCGCCCTCATAGTGCTTGCGGCTTATCTGCTCCTCGCCAACCGAGAGCCGCCGGCGCAGCCCGCGCCGCCACCCACTCCGGTCGGTGTCATCGTCGTAACCGAGCAGCCGGTGACTCTGACGACTGAGCTTCCCGGGCGGACCTCGCCCTTCGAAACGTCGGATGTCCGGCCGCAGGTCGACGGAATCATCCGCGCCCGTCTCTTCACCGAGGGCGATTACGTGCGCCAGGGTCAGCCGCTCTATCGCATCGACCCCGTCACCTACGAAGCCAAGGTCGCAAATGCCCGCGCCGCTTTGGCTCACGCCAGGGCATCGACGGTCGCAGCCGAAGGCCAGGTTCGCCGCTACGCCGAGCTGGTGAAACGCGATTTCGTCTCGAAGCAGCTTTACGACAACGCAATCTCCGCCGCCGGCGAGGCGCGCGCCGACGTACAAGCGCAAGCGGCCTCGCTTCGCTCCGCCCAGATCGACCTCGATCGTACCACGATCCGCGCACCCATCTCCGGCCGCATCGGGCGCTCGCTTTATACGACTGGAGCTCTGGTCAAGGCGGGGCAGGATAATGCGCTGACGACGATCCAGCGGCTCGATCCGATCTATGTCGATATCCAGCAGTCGAGCGCCGACGTCCTGCGCCTGCGCGAGCAGACCCTCGCCGGCCAGGTGGCCAGCGACAAGGCGCCGGTTCGGCTGCAACTGGAAAGCGGGTCGATGTACCCTGAGACAGGCACCTTGAGCTTCGCCGACGTTACGGTCGATCCAGCCACCGGCTCGCAAACCCTCCGCGCGGTCTTCCCCAACCCGCAGCATTTGTTGCTGCCCGGAATGTTCGTCCGCGGTCAGCTCAGCCAGGGTGTCCAGTCGCGCGGGATTCTCGTCCCGCAACGTGCCGTCAGTCGCGACGAACGCGGCCGGCCCACAGTTATCATCGTCGGTAAGAACAACATGGCGGAGCTTCGCGTGATCCAGGCCGACCACACCGTCGGGGTCAATTGGCTCGTAACCGGCGGTCTCAAACCCGGCGACAGAGTCATTGTCGACGCGGGGCCGTTGCTTCGCCCGGGCATCCCGGTGAAGCCTCAGCTTTCGACCGCCCGCTGACCCTCATGTCACGTTACTTCATCGATCGGCCCATCTTCGCCTGGGTCCTGGCAATCCTGACGATGTTGTTCGGGCTGCTCGCGGCCCGTTCGCTGCCGATCGCGCAATTCCCGGCTCTCGCCCCGCCGCAGATCGGGGTGACGGCTGTCTTTCCGGGAGCCGACGCGACGACGCTCGACAAGACGACCACCCAGATCATCGAGCAGCAGCTGCAGGGTATCGACCACCTGCGATATTTCTCGTCCCAATCCTCGTCGTCCGGCCAGGTCCAGATTACCCTGACCTTCGAGCAGGGTACCAACCCCGACACGGCGCAGGTTCAGGTCAATAACAAGGTCCAGGCTGCGCTCCCGCTGCTTCCGCAGGAGGTTCAGCGTCAGGGTGTCCGGGTCGAGAAGAGCTCGGCCAATTTCGCGCTCGTCCCGGGACTCTATTCAGCCGACGGCTCGCACGACCAGAACGACCTCGCCGACATGATGGCGTCAAAGATCCAGGAACCGGTCGCCAGGATCAACGGCGTTGGCAGCTTTCAGCTGTTCGGCTCGCAATATGCGATGCGGATCTGGGTCGATCCGATGAAGCTCAACAGCTACCAGCTGACCATGGCCGACGTGACCTCGGCCGTGCAGGCGCAGAATGCGCAGGTGTCGGCTGGCCAGATCGGCAACCTGCCCGCCCCGCCGACCCAGGAGCTCAACGCGACCGTCTCGGTCCAGTCGCGTCTCCAGACCCCCGAGCAGTTTGGCGCGATCCGCCTGAAGACGTCGGAGGACGGCTCCGTCGTCAGGCTCCGCGATGTGGCGCGGGTCGAGCTTGGATCGGAGCAATATGGGTTCAGCGCGAAGTACAGCGGCCATCCCGCGACCGCGGCGGCCATCCGCCTTGCGCCGGGGGCAGACGCGCTCAAGACGACCGCCGAAGTGAAGGCGAAGATCGCCGAAATCGCCAAGCAATTTCCGCCCGACGTGAAGGTCATCTATCCGTGGGACACGACGCCGTTCGTGAAAGTCTCGCTGAAACAGGTGGTCGAGACCTTGTTCGAGGCGATGTTCCTCGTCTTCCTGGTCATGTTCCTGTTCCTTCAGAACTGGCGTGCCACGCTGATTCCGACGATCGCCATTCCGGTCGTGCTGCTCGGCACGCTCGCGGTGATGAACATCGCGGGTTTCAGCATCAACACGCTGACTTTGTTCGGAATGGTTCTCGCGATCGGCCTCCTTGTCGACGACGCGATCGTCGTCGTGGAAAACGTAGAGCGCTTGATCCAGGAAGAGGGTTGTTCGCCCAAGGAAGCCGCCAAGAAATCGATGGACGAGATTTCGGGCGCGCTGATCGCCATCGCCATCGTGCTCGCGGCCGTGTTCCTCCCGATGGCCTTCTTCAGCGGTTCGACCGGGGTGATCTACCGTCAGTTCTCGTTGACCATCGTCTCGGCGATGGCCCTGTCGGTCATGGTCGCATTGATCCTGACCCCCGCCCTCGCCGCCACCATCCTTCCGCCCGGCAATCCGCTCAAGCATGAGGGCAACAGCCTGTCCGACCGCTTTTTCCGCTGGTTCAACGGCGGCTTCGAGCGCGCCCGGCTTGTCCACGAACGCGGCGTCCGAGCAACGATTGGCGGAGTGAAGCGCGCTGCTGCCGTCTATATCGTCATCTTCGCCGTCATGGGCCTCTTGTTCTGGCGCCTTCCGACCGGCTTCCTGCCCGACGAGGACACCGGTGCCGTCTTTACCCTCGTTGCCGAACCTTCCGGAGCGACCCTTCCGCGCACCGACGCGGCGCTCGACTACGCCCGCGACTATTTCGACAAGAACGAGAGCAAGAATATCGAAGGCGTGTTCACCGTCGGCGGCTTCTCTTTCGCCGGCCAGGGACAGAATGCGGGCATCGCCTTCCTGCCCCTGAAGCCGTGGGACGAACGGAAGGGCAAGCAGAATACCTCCAAGTCGATCGCCGACCGCGCGACCGCCGCTCTCTCGCAATTTCGCGACGCGCTCATCATCTCCTTCATTCCGCCTGCCGCCCTCGAGCTCGGCAACGCCACCGGCTTCGATCTCCAGCTGGTCGACACTGGCAATGTCGGCCACGAGAAGCTGGTCGCGGCGCGGAATCAGCTCCTCGGGATGGCGATGCAGGACAAACGCATCGTCGGGATCCGGCCCGTCAGCCTCGAAGACGCGCCGCAGCTCAATGTCGACATTGACCAGGACAAGGCGCGCGCACTCGGTCTCGACATCGGCCAGATCAACCAGACCATCTCCAGCGCCTGGGGCGGCTCCTACATCAACGACTTCATCGACCGCGGACGCGTGAAACGCGTGTACGTCCAGGCGGACGAACCATATCGCCTTAACCCCGAGGATGTTTCGAACCTTTACGTCCGCGGAGCCGACGGGAAGAGCATGGCCCCGTTCACCGCTTTCGCGAATCTGAAATGGGCCAACGCCCCGGTCCAGCTTTCGCGCTACAATGGGCTGCCTTCGCTCGAGCTTCAGGGGTCACCCGCGCCGGGTACAAGCACCGGCACGGCAATGAAGGCACTCGAGGAAATGGCTGCGAAGCTGCCTCCTGGTGTCTCGATTCAGTGGACCGGTCTATCCTATGAGGAGAAGCAATCGAGCGGCCAGGCGCCGGCGCTCTACGGCCTGTCGATCCTGATCGTCTTCCTGTGCCTCGCTGCCCTCTATGAAAGCTGGACGATTCCCCTGGCGGTGATCCTAGTCGTCCCGCTCGGGATCGTGGGCGCCCTGCTCGGCGCCAAACTCACCGGTCTCGACAACAACATCTACCTGCAAGTCGGGCTGATCACGACCATGGGCCTTGCCAGCAAGAACGCGATCCTGATCGTGGAGTTCGCCGAGGACCGGATGAAGCTCGGCCATAGTTGCATCGACTCCGCGATCGAGGCCGCGAAGCTTCGGCTCCGCCCGATCATCATGACTAGCCTCGCCTTCGGATTCGGCGTGCTTCCGCTGGCGATTGCCACCGGTCCTGGAGCGGGCAGCCAGAATGCCATTGGCCGGGCGGTGGTTGGAGGCACGCTTACCGCCACTTTCCTGGCTATTTTCTTCGTGCCTCTGTTCTTCGTTTTCGTGAAGCGCTGCTTCCACCTCGACAAACCGGCGCCCTGTGGCGATGCGAAGCCGGTGCCCGCGGAATAAAAGTGTACGTCGCCTGCAGACCGGACCTGTAGAATAATCGTAGTTCGATCCAAGTTGAGTGTTAATTTAACACGGCGTTGGCCGTTAACGGGTCACGTTGGACCTCCTGAAGCAATGGAGGTGCAACTATGAAACGGCAATTTCAAAGGGCTTTGGCGCTCGGTCTTTTCCTCGGAACTTCGGTGTCTGTGCCGACGTCCGCATCGGCCGGGACGGCGGCGACCGCATCAGTTAGCAACGGTCCGGTTAAATGGTGCCCAGTACGGTTTCCCGGCACGCCCTTCGTGATCGCGTACGGGCCTTGCTAATGCTCCTGGCGGGGGCGGGACAAACCGCCCTCGCCATGATTAGAGGAGTCGCATCGGTACCGACTGTATTCAGGCGTTGAGAGCTGCCGGCATCCGCGCATTTTCGGCTCCGAGCGCCTTCAGCAGCGCAAAATGCTGCCTCAGAGCGGAAGAAAAGCTGCCGAGATCGTGGCATTTCAACCCGTGGCGTTGGGCGGCGGCGTAGACGATCGGACGCAGCCCCGAATAATGGGTGTGCGCCACGTTCGGGAACAGGTGATGCTCAATCTGATGGTTCAGGCCGCCGGTGAGCCAGGTCGTCAGTCGTGAACCCGTGGCGAAGTTTGCCGTGGTGCGGAGCTGATGCACGGCCCAATCGTCGCTGGCGCGTACCCCGTCGAACTCCATGCCTGGCGTGAGATGCGCAACCTGGAACACGGTCGCCAGCGCCCAGCTGAAGACGAGATGGAACAGGAAAAATGCGGCAATTGCCCAGGTGAGCGGCAGGAGGAAGAATGGGGGCAGCACAAAAAGCAACAAATACAAACCCTTGCAGACGAGAAACTCGATCTGCCCGCTCCTGCCCAATTCCAGCGAGTGCCATTTGTTCAGACGACCGCTGGCGAAGCATCGGAAGTCCTTCCAGAACAGCCATTCGATCGTGTTCAAGCCGTAGAAGAGGAGTGCCTTGAGCTCCTGCCGTCGAAAACGAGGTTCCCAGGCGCTCGCGGGAGACAGCCGGAGTACGCCGCGCGTCTCCAGATCGTCATCCCAGCCGAAAACGTTTGGCTGCCGGTGGTGGTGGCCATGTTTGCGAACCCAGAAATGCCGCGAAGGTCCAAGCACCACGGAACATAATCTTGCGGCGAAAAGGTTGGCCGAAGCCCGGCGGAAGAGCGTGCCATGATTGGCGTCGTGAAAGATGCCAAAGCCTACGGCCGCGGCTGCAAGCGCAAGTGACAGACCCGCAACCAAAGCGACGGCAAGGCTCGTGGCGCAGAGCAACGCGCCGTACGATAAAGCGAACCATATGAGGATCACGGCCGCGTGCCGTTGGGCACGCGGATCTCCGATCGAAGGGCGGCCGCGGCTAGCCTCTGAAGCAAGATAGTCGTTGGCGAGGGACCGTATTTCGGTCCAGAATTGCGATCTGGCGGCGAAGCCGGGCATCTCGCCGATCTGCTCGTTTGCCTTGATAAGGATCGCCCTTCTCATCGGCGAAAGCCGCGCCTGGGACCGGGCGAGTGTCCGGCGATCTTCTCACGGAACACGATCCTTCCCTTGGAAAGATCGTAGGGCGTCATTTCCACGTGAACGCGGTCGCCTACGATTGAGCGAATCCGGTGCCGACGCATCTTTCCGGCGGTGTAGGCGATGATGCGATAGTCGTTATCGAGCAGCACGCCGAACCGGCCGTCCGGCAGGATCTCGTCGACAACGCCCTCGATCGTAAGCAGTTCTTCTTTCGCCATTTGGCCTCGTGTCCTCGTTCGATGAGACGCCCCTGAGGGGACGGCTCGTGGCTAGCTGGCGTTACGGAGGGATAGAGAGCGCGAAGCGCCTGAAACCGTCGATAGCGGCTGGTAGCTAGATATTGTTACGCATGTCCTGGACGGAAAGATATCCTAATCCGTCCGTCGCGAGCCCGTCTCTGGATGTTTTCCCGATCGAGCCAGTTCGCCCTCGAGCTCCGCGACCAGTTCGGCCACAGGTTCGCCAATGGACCGCCGCCCATGATCGAGAACGGCATGCCAATAGGTGAGCGTATCCTTATGCACCGCACGCCCGCGCCAACGCCGGGCACTGGTGATGGCTGAAATCAGGTTGGAGCGGACGCTTCCTTCGATCTTCATGAGCTACGGATCCCGAGTTGCTTCCTGGCCGGTCCAGAAACATTCGTTTTTTCCGGCGCTTCGGCCTTCGGCTTTCGCACTTCCTTGTTCGACCGTGTCTGACCCTTAGCCATTTTGCGAATCTTCAGTGGTCCGGCTCACCCCGGTCCCTCCCCGCAAGTTGGTGGCGCGCGCATTGAAGCGGGCTTCCAGGCGGTCGAGCAGACTGGCTCTGGTGCTCCATGCCTCGGCGCTACGTTCGAACGTCGTACGGACATGCATGCTCGCCGTCGAAGATGCGCGTTCGCGATCAGATGCTGCGAGAGCGCGGCACCCTTCGGCCGAATCTTCAGGCTTTCGTCTAGACGAGCTCATCTGGCCATTGCCGCGGCCGCTGCGCTGGTTTCAGTCACGGGGTTCATCGCCTCTCGCTGAATGGGTCGATGCGGCGTGCATCGTCATCATATTGATCGGCAACCGTCTTGAGCGCCGAAGCACCATTAGTGGTTCGGGCGCGGGCGGCGAGTTTTCGGCACGACGCAGCCTGATCGCGAAGGTCATCCGCCGTTTCTAAGCGCGTAGAATCTTGCATCAGGCGGCTCGCAGATGCGTGCGAGACTGCCGCGCGTCGGTAATGCGCGCAGCATACAGGTCGGCAAAATCGCCGTGAACCTGGCGAACTCGGGCGCAGGACCCATTTTCCGCCATAAAGAGCGCGATCTGGTGTCGCTTGTAGAGGTAGTTGAGATCCATAAATGCTCCCGACTTCGTAAGCGGGAGCACGTTTCGTCTCTCAGCCGCGCGAGCCTACGGCAATAAAATCAACGCGATGGACGATGTTACCACAAGGTCACCATTTTACCTAGTACGAAGATTATCTTTCAGGCCACCTTACAATTCTTCAACATATCGCCTATATAGCTCGCCGCTACTAGTCGCAAACTGACGGTTTACAGGCGCTTTGCGGCTCCTTTTCCTTCTCTTTTCGCTCCTAGCACGAAGCGGGCCGATATGCGGCTTCGCCTTAGAAGGAAAAATCAAATGACCACCGGAACGGTGAAATTCTTTAATGAAAGCAAAGGCTACGGCTTCATCGCGCCGGACGGCGGCGGAAATGACGCCTTCGTCCACATGACCGCAGTCGAGCGCGCCGGTATGCGTAGCCTTCGCGAGAATCAGCGCGTCAGCTACGATCTCCAGCAGGATACTCGCGGCAAGATGAGCGCTGTGAACCTCAAGGATGCCGAGGAAACGACGCAGCCCGAGGCGAGTGAAGCTCAGCCTGAACAAACCGAGGCGACCAACGACCAGCAGGCCGAATAGGCTTGGCCGGAGGACCGGTCACCGGACCCACGAACCTCAACTTCTTCCTCGCCCGTGCCGAACAGGCTCGGGGCGAGGCGGAAGCGGCAACGCTCGACCTCGTGCGCGAGCGTTGCCGCCGGTCCGAAACCGCCTGGTCCGCCCTCGCGGACAAGGCACAGCGCGGTGAACAGCTGCGCATCGAAGATCAAAAAAGGAAGGCGGCGACAGCCGCATCAATTTCAAATGAAGACCATATTCAAGAAGAACAAGCCGGGAGCGATTCCCGGATGTTCGGGCGCCGAACGACGCCATTCTGACCCTTTGCAACGAGCTTTCGACCAGGTGGCTTACGCCGCCGCGCTCGAAGTGCTTGGCTAGCGTCAGTTCGCTTATCTCCGCAGAAGCTGTTACGGAAACCTATCGCGCAGCTATCCGACCGTAGGCATCTGCGCGGCTGAGAGACACGCGCGCTCCCGCTTGCTGCAACGGAGCGAACGCTTGGACGTCCCATCAACAGCTGACATCTTTCCGGATAGTCCGGACGGCGCGAGAGGCCTGCGCGATCAGGCCGCTGCGTGCCGTCGGCTCGCCGCCCAGGCGAAAACCCGCGCTGGGAACAGCTCCATGAGCGCGCTTGCCGATCATTTCGACGAGCAGGCGCGGAGGCTCGATCTCGCGGTACCGACGAGCAGCACGGAAGATCCAACCGTCACGCAAAAGGCGGCAAAGTGAGCCGCGTGGTGCACCTCAACCTGGAAGAAGGCGTCGTCGTCATCCGCTGCCTTTCCGAGGATGTCGGAGTGTCCGCGATCGAGCGATTGTCGAGCGGCGGCGTGCGACTTGTCTGTATGAGCACCGAAGGCGCCGCCCTCATCCGTCGGAAGCTCAAGGCCTATGTAATCGCCGGAACAGTGACTCGGGCAAAGCACCGGCCCGCGAACTCGCTCTGGTAAGCGGCCTCGCCAACTTAAGGCTTGTCCCCGAGACGCGCGTTCAGTTTGAGCAGACGCTTCTTCAGCACGGCAATATTTTCCGGACTCGTCGGCTGGAGCTGCCGCAGATCCTCCGCGTCTATGTGCGTGACCTTGCCGGATTCAATGCCCTGAAGCAGTTCGACCAGCCGATCCCGCTCCTCGTGCCAGTTCTCCGCACTCACGATAACCTCTCTTCCGTGGTCGACAGACCTTTAGGGTTCGAGATCTCTCAATAGGCGCTGCGCTTCAGCGATGCGATGCCCCGCGGCCAGGCGGAATTTAGCCGCTGCTACCGGATGCTTTTCAGGAAGCCGGCGAGCGCGGCAGCAAAACGGTCCGGCTGATCCAGAAACACGGCGTGCCCGGCATCGTCAATCTGGACGAACCGGCCATTCTTGATTGCGTTCACTTCCGCTTTCTGTCGACCGAGTTCCTCACTGGTCGCTGCCGCAATGATCAGGACCGGGCAATCCATCTTGGCGAGCGCTGGCCTTCGGTCGACCGTGAACATGTCAGAAACCAGCATGGATAGTCCGACGGAGGGCGGCGTCCTCATCGCTGTCGCAATGGCCTGTTCGACGACTCCCGGTGCCTGGCGCTTGCGAATAATCGCACCGAACATCCCACGAAGATAAGCTTTCTGGTCGCCGAGGTACGCGCCGAAGAGTCGAAACTGGAACGCGGCCTCCTGCGGGCGATCCGCGATGGAATTCGCGCCCTCCGATACGGCCGCGTCAACGAGAACAATCCCGGAAAGGTCACGCGTGCCGTATCGCAAGACATAGGCTGCGATATCCTGAGATGCCTGAGACCAGCCGATCAGGACGGGCCGATGGACGCGCTCCTTTGTCAGCAGCACGTGCAGGTCGACCGCCCGTTGCTCTGGAGTATTACCGCTCACCGTCTTCGTGGAATGACCCTGCGAGCGGGGATCGAATGATATGATCCGATATGTCTCGTCGAACCGGTCAATCTGAGCCCGCCAGATGTCGGCGCCCGCGCCCCATCCCGGAATGAAGACGATCGGCGGCCCCTTCGATTGGCCCGCCTCGATCACGCGCAGGACCACGGCCGGCGCCACCGTGACCCGCTTCTCGACGATCGGTGATGCAATTTCAGCGGAGACCGGCGCGGCGATTGCAGTCAGCGAGCAGCCGAGCAGGGCGCAAAAAAGGATGTGCGGGAAAAAGGCCAGGCGCATGCCAGGTCCGCCCTGTCCGGGGCTTGAGCACAACACATGCAAATTTCGACGAAGGGGCCGGCACGTGCAGGCGAACGTCGGCGCGACGACTTAGGGCCGGGCACTCCTTGCGTTCAGCACTCGAGCCATTGCGAAGAGGCAAACCGCCGCGACCAGGGTCGAGATCACGCCCAGGCTGAAGAACGTCCACGGTGGGATCACCAGCCAGAATGCACCCATGAAGCCCGCCAGCAGGCTGCCGAGGAACTTGGCGATGTACCAGGCACCCATCGCCATCGAAGCGAAACGCACGGGCGCCAGCGTTTCGACCAGAGCCAGGCCAACCGGAATGACGAGCAACTCTCCGAGCGTTAGCAGGACGAAGTAGCCGAAGACCCAGAGCGAGCTGACGCGCGCGCCTTCCGGCCCGCTTGAGAGCGCCGCCGCGACCATCACGACCATCGCCGCTGTCGCGACAACACAGCCGAAACTCATCCGCTTGAGCAGGTGCGGGATCGTCTCGTGCCTCTTCCGCCGCCGCCAGAATGCGATGAGCAACGGCGTGCCGAGGATGATGAGCAACGGGTTGATCGACTGGAACCAGGTCGCCGGTATCGTGAGCGTCGAACCGAAGAGGTCGAGCGAACGGTCGGTGCGGTCAGAGACCCACAATGCGATCACATTGCCGCTCTGCTCATAGCCGATGCGGAACAGCACGATCATCGCGATCATCAGGATCAGGATCGCGACATGTTGGCGAATGACGGGCGCCGCCTGGGCATTTTCGTCGGCGGCGATGGAGGCGCGCGTCGGCTCAGGCGGCAGAAGCCTGAGGAAGCTGCAGTAGATGACGAGGCCGATCGCCATGCCGACGCCCGCGGCCGCGAAGCCCCAATGCCAGCCGTAAAGCTCCCCCAGCGTCCCGCAGACGAGCGGAGCGAGCAGTCCGCCAAGGTTTATGCCCATGTAATAAGCGCTGTAGGCATAGGCCTTGCGCGGATCGTCGTCGGCGTAGAGGCTTCCGACCTGGATCGCGAGCGGCGGCAGGAAGAGGCCGTTGCCGAGCGCTACGAGCACGAGCGCGGGAAACAGCAAAGCCTCGAACGCCATCGCGAAATGGCCGAACATCATCATCGTGCAGCCGATGACGACGCTCATCGTCCGGCCGAGCCAGCGGTCGGCGATCAGGCCTCCGAAGAAGGGGCTGAAGAAGGCCGCTGCGCCGTAAGCCCCGTAGATGAGCGATGACTTCGCCTGGCTGAATCCGAGCTCCTTCGTCATGTAATAGACGAGCATCGCCTGCAGGCCGAAGAAGGAGAATTCGGCCCACATCTGTGTGGTGAAGAGGACGGTGAGGCCCGGCGGGTGCCCGAACAGGGTCCGGGCCGGCCTTGCTCCGCTCGCGCTGTCGCCGGCCCGGATCACCTTTGGATCAGAAATTGAGCGACGTCGTCAGCAGTCCCATGTCGAGGCACAGCCAGACGAGGAACGCGGCGGCAAGGGCGATGAGGGTCGCCCAGATCGTCCCGATCTTATGCTTTCCGGGCGACCGGGCGACTGACCAGGCGTTCCAGATCGCGGCCAGAGTGCCGACGATCGCCAGGATCAGGACGAGCTGCAGCAGCCGCATCCAGACATCCAGTCCGCCGTTCAGCGCCGTCAGGTCCTTGTTGACCGCGGTCAGCATGACAAACCAGCCGGCGATGAGGACGATGAGCAGCCACGCCGTGCCACGGGTCGCGCGGTGGAGTTGGAGCGCGCGTCCGCTTGCATCCGACTGATATTTGTAGCGACGCCGCACCAGCGCGGTGACCGGCCAGCCGAGCGCTGCGATCAGGATGATGAGCAGCGACAAGCCGGCAGCCGGGAGGATCCAGCCCGCATTGAGTGATGGAGGCGCAGGCACGAACTCGATGATCGGCGCATAAGGCGTGATCGAGAACATCTTCACATGGCCGTTGGAGTCCAGATTGGCCTGCAGATAGTCGGCGCCGTTCGTGTCCTTCCACACCCACGGCTGCACTTCGCGCCATTTGCGCGGAGTCCCTGACGGACCGGTGATCGTCGAAACGATGAGGTTATTGTCCTTGTCGACCGCCGCTGTCGTCTGACCGATCAGCGCTGCGAGACGAAGGAAATTGAACCCGCCGGCGCGGCTGCTGACATAATGGCCGGCCATCGCCTGGCCATGCGCTTTCGCGGTGCTCGCCGTCGGCAGGTTCTGCGGCGGAGCCGGGTAGTAACGGTCGAGG
>DATLOY010000086.1:0-6869 GCA_035536015.1 Sphingomicrobium sp. | reverse complement strand
CTGATGCCGAGCCACGTCCGGCGAGTGAAGCAGCACATCGAGACGACGCCCTTGTTCCAGCGCTACGGCGTCGAGGACCAGCTCTCGGCGATGTACCAGCCGATGGTTCAGCTGAAGTCGGGTGGATATCTCGTCATCAATCCGACCGAAGCTCTGGTCTCGATCGACATCAACTCAGGCCGCTCGACGCGCGAGCACAATATCGAGCAGACGGCCTATAATACGAACATCGAGGCGACGGCCGAAATCGCTCGCCAGCTGCGGCTTCGCGACATGGCGGGCCTCATCGTCATCGACTTCATCGACATGGAACAGTCGGGCCATGTCCGGAAGGTCGAGAAGGCGATGAAGGAGGCGCTGAAGAACGATCGCGCGCGAATCCAGGTTGGACGAATTTCGAGCTTCGGGCTGATGGAGATGAGCCGTCAGCGGCTCCGCACCGGAGTGCTCGAGGCTTCGACCAAGCCTTGTCCGCATTGCGACGGCACGGGCCTGATGAGGACCGCCGCATCCGCGGGCCTTGCCGCTCTGCGGATCATCGAAGACGAGGCCGCGCGCGGCCGTGGCGAACGCATCCTGCTTCGGGCCGGACGCGAAGCCGCCGTCTACGTGTTGAACAAGAAACGGGCCGAGCTCGCCGAAATCGAGCAGAGCTATGGGGTTTCGGTCGAAATCGCGATCGATGAGGCGTTCGAAGGCGCGCGGATGACGGTCGAGAGTTCCGGCCCGCGGCCCGTTGCCGTCGAGCGACCCGCTCCCGTCGCCGTCCAGGAAGACGATGAGGAGGAAATGGAGGCGGCCCTCGCGGGAGCCGAAGAGCTCGACGAGGGTGATGAGCAAGAGGAAGCGGAGAGCCGCGCGGAAGAAGGCGAGCGACCGGGGCGTCGCCGCCGCCGTCGCCGTCGCGGCGGCCGTGGGCGTCGGCGCGACGCCGAAACTCCGGCGGCCGACGACGAAACGACCGAAGCGGGCGAAACCGCCGAGGCTCGGCCCGAGCCGGTCGAGGAACGATCCGCCGAAGAACCCGGCGGTGAACGTGTCCGGCGGAGGCGCCGCCGTCGTGGACGCAAGGGCGCTCCGGATGAATCCGAGGGAACGGAGGGAGCCACCGCCGAGGCGGAGGAGCTTGACGCGGACAGCTCACCGATGGTCGAGCGTCCGGTCTCCGAAGAGCCACCGATTGCCGAGACTGCGCCAACTGAAGAGCCAAAGCCGAAGCGGCGCCGGTCGAAGAAGGCCGAGGCGGAAGCCGCTGCAGTTGAGCCGGAACCCGTCGCAGAAGCCGCTCCTGAACCCGTCGAGGAGCCCGCGCCCAAGGCCAGGCGCTCTCGCAAGAAGTCGGCTCAGGCAGCAGCAGGCGAGGAATCGGTACCCGTGCCGGCCGCCAACAACGACGAAGCGCTTCCCGACGAGGGAGACGAGCCGAGGCGCAGCGGCTGGTGGCAACGGACCTTCGGCTAGCTCTGCCCTGCATCGAACCGCTTTCATCGGCGGTTCAGGCCGGGAAATGCTAAGCGGACCCCGATGAACTCGCCGCTTTCCCGGTTCATGCGCCTGTTCATGCTCGCGATCATGCTGGCGATGTCGGCGTGGCAGCCGGTTGCCGCCCAGGATGACGATAACGGCGGCCAGCCGTCGATCCTTCGCGATACCGAGACCGAGCTGCTGTTCAGCGATGCGACGCGTCCTTTGATCGAAGCCGCCCAGCTCGACCCGAACAGCGTCAAGGTGGTCCTGCTCAACGACCCGACGATCAACGCCTTCGTCGCGACCGGCCAGACGGTCTATGTTCAGTCGGGCCTCCTGATTGCGGCGGACAATGTGAACCAGCTTCAGGGCGTCATCGCCCACGAGCTTGGCCACGTTGCGGGCGGCCACTCGATCCGCTTCGGCGAGGGCGAGAAGGAAGCCACCGGAATCACCATCGCCACGATGATCCTCGGCGCGCTTGCCATCGCCGCCGGGGCCGGCGACGCGGGCATGGGTATCATGATGGCCGGCCAGCGAGCCGCGCTGGGCCAGTTCCTGGCCTTCACCCGGACCCAGGAAAGCTCCGCGGACCAGGCCGGGGCCAAATATCTCTCCAAAGCCGGAATCAGCGGCAAGGGAATGCTCGATTTCTTCGGCAAGCTGCAGAATGAAGAGTATCGCCTCGCGATTTACGACACCGACAGCTACGAGCGGACGCATCCGATCAACTCGGAACGTATCCAGGCGCTGAAGCAGCTGTTCATGAAGGATCCGGCGTGGAACAAGCCGCCCGATCCCGCTCTCGAGGCGCGATTCCAGCGGGTCAAAGCGAAGCTGGTCGGCTTCGTCGATCCGAAGCACGCAGTGACGAAATACCCCGAGAGCGACCAGAGCGTTCCGGCACATTATGCGCGCGCCTATGCCTATCACCTCGGGGGCTATCCCGACAAAGCCATGTCGGAAGCCAAGGCCCTGCTCGCGACGAACCCCCACGATCCTTTCTTCCTCGAGCTGGAGGGCCAGATCCTCCTTGAAGGAGGCAATCCGAAGGACGCGATCGCGCCTCTGCGCGAAGCGACGCAGCGCTCCGGCGACGCGCCGATGATCGCCGCCATGCTTGGCCACGCGCTGGTGGCGACAGAGGATCCCAAGAATTTCGACGAAGCGAAACAGGTGCTGAAGGTCGCCGTGAACCGCGACAACGACAATCCCTTCGCCTGGTACCAGCTCGGCATCGTCTACGATCGCGAAGGCGATACGGCGCGTGCCGCGCTCGCAACCGCGGAGCGCAACAATCTGGAGGGCAATCCCAAGCTCGCCCTCGTCAGTGCCGAAACGGCAATGAAAGGCATTGCGGCGGGAACGCCGGACTATCTTCGCGCCCAGGATATCGCCATGGTGTCGCGTGCCGAGCTCGCGAAAAAAGACAAAAGATACGCAGACAAAGAAAAGAAACAGCCGTGAATGAAACAAAAGGGTCGTCGTCCTGGGGAACGGCGGTCGCGGGGGGCGTCATCGGGTCGGTTCTTACCGCCGCGCTGCTGCTGTTTGCGGCTCCGCACTATCTCAGCAGCCGGATCGTGCGGCATGGCATGCTGTCCGATCCGCAAATCCTGGCGGATGCGGCGGATGCGCTTCGCGACAGCCAGTTCGCGCCGGTGCTGAACGCCAACCGCACCGCGATCGAAACGCCGTTCGGAAGTTCCTGGAAAGGTTCGTCGAAGCCGGACGTCACCCTGGTCGAGTTCTTCGATTACGCCTGCCCCTACTGCAAGGCGAGCAACCCGGTGATCGACCGCCTTCTCAAGGAAGATGCCGGCCTTCGTGTCGTCTATCGCGAGCTTCCGATCCTCGGCCCTGACAGCGTGACCGCGGCACGGCTCTCGCTCGAGGCTTCGAAGGCGGGGCGCTTCGGCAAGTTTCACGATACTCTGTGGGCGACCGGCCGGCCCGCGCCCGACACCATTGCCGTTGCCGCCAAGGCCGCGTCGATCGGACCGCAGCCGACGCCCGATCCCGCGATCGAAGCCGAGCTCAAGCACAACTTCCAGCTGGCGGGTCAACTTGGCGCGACGGGCACGCCTTTGTTCGTGGTCGGCGACCGGGTCATGAACTCGGCAGTGGGCTACGACCTTCTGAAGAAAGCAATCGCGGACGCGCGCGCGAAGAGCTGATCAGCCGCCTTTGAAACCCTGAGCGACGACATACCATTCGCTGGAGTCCTTGCGGCTCGCGGGGGGTTTGGCATGCTTTACGGTCGTGAAATGGCGCTTGAGCTCCGCGAGCAATTCATTGTCGGTCCCTCCAGCCAGGACCTTCGCGACGTAGGCGCCGCCCGGTTTCAGAACGTCTTTGGCGAACTCGAGTCCGGTTTCGACCAGGGACATGGTGCGCAAATGATCGGTTTGCGGATGCCCAACCGTATTGGCCGCCATGTCTGAAAGTACGAGGTCAGCGGGACCGCCAAGGGCCTCCCGGAGTTTCTCCGGCGCCTGATCGTCCATGAAATCCATCTGCAGGATCTCGACACCGTCGATCGGGTCGGTCGGAAGCAGGTCGATTCCAACCACCTTCGCCTGCGGCATTTTGCGGCGAACGACTTGGCTCCAGCCCCCGGGCGCAATGCCGAGATCGACGACGGCCTTCGCGCCTTTCAGCAGGCCGAAGCGTTCATCGAGCTCGAGGAGCTTGTAAGCGGCGCGGCTCCGGTAATTTTCCGCTTTCGCGCGGCGGACATAAGGATCGTTGAGCTGCCGTTCGAGCCAGCGAGTCGAAGAAACCTTGCGCCCTTTGGCGGTCTTCAGCCGCCTCACAGCTGCCAGCCGTCGCGCGCCATCAGTGAACGGAGGATCCCTTCGCGGATTCCACGGTCGGCGATGCCGAGATTCTTCGCCGGCCAAATCTCCATGATGGCCTCGAGGATCGCGCAACCCGCGACGACGAGATCGGCGCGCTCCGCTCCGATGCACGGCAGGCTCGATCTTTCCTCATAATCCATGCCCGCAATCATGCCGCTGATATTCTGCATCGCTTCAATGGGGACGTGAAGGCCGTCGACCGCTCGGCGATCGTAGGACGGAAGCGCCAGATGAACGCTTGCGAGCGTCGTCACCGTGCCGCTCGTCCCCAGCAACCGAATCCCCTCGCGTTCCGCGGGAAGCATGTCGGCAAACCTGGAAAAAGCGTGCCGCGCGCGTTCCCGCATACGCTTGTACGCTGCGATACGGTCGGGCCCTTCCAGATTCTCGCGGCCCTCGCTCTCGGTCAGCGACACGACCCCCCAGGGTGCGCTCCACCAGGCGCGGATCTTCGGTCCACTGTCACTCTGTTCGATGAGAACCAGCTCGGTCGACCCACCGCCAATGTCGAAGATCAATGCCGGTCCGTCGCCCGGCTCGAGGAGCTTGTGGCAGCCGAGGACCGCGAGCCGCGCCTCTTCCTGAGGTTCGATGATATCGAGCACGATTCCGGTCTGGTCACGCACCCGGTCGGCGAATTGCTGGCCGTTGACGGCTCGGCGGCAGGCCTCGGTCGCCACCGAACGCGACAACGATACGTTGCGCTTCCGCAATTTGTCCGCGCAGATCGACAACGCGCCGACGGCGCGGTCCATTGCCTCATCAGAAAGTTCGCCGCTCTGGGAAAGGCCTTCGCCGAGCCGCACGATCCGTGAGAAAGCGTCGATGACGGTAAAGCCGCCATCGGTTGGACGAGCAATCAGCAAGCGGCAATTGTTGGTGCCGAGATCGATCGCGCCATAAGTGTGGCGGTGGGCCTCACGCCTTCGCGGAGGTCTCGGTTCCGACGGCCTGCCCTGCTCGCGATGCTCCTGCAGCAGAGCCGGCGCACTGGCGACACCTTGCGCCATGAATACGCCCGTTTCTGTCCTTCACCGAGCGAGATAGCCCGGCTGACTTGATCGGCGTTAAATCATAGTTTGGGGGGCGAGGGCAAGCGCGGGCCCTCCGCGGCGTTGACAGCAAGTGGGGCCATTTCTATCTCGCGGCATCCGCGCACTTGGGCGCGCTGCCCCGTCGTCTAATGGTAAGACTACGGACTCTGACTCCGTCAATCGTGGTTCGAATCCACGCGGGGCATCCACTTTACTTTGGGCTCAGCGGTCGCGGCTGAGAGTCCTTGCGACGGCATCCTTCCACCCCGCGATCAGTTGAGCGCGGCGCGGCGCTTCCATTGCGGGTGTGAAGGAATCCTGCCGGCTCCAGATTTCGGACAAGGTTTCCAGGCCGTCCCACACGCCCGTGGCCAAACCCGCATGAAAAGCGGCACCCAGGGCCGTCGTCTCAAGGATTTGCGGACGTTCGATCGAGACGTCGAGAATGTCGGCGAGAAACTGGCAGAGCCAGCTGTTCGCGATCATCCCTCCATCGACCCTGATCGTGCCGGGTTTCGAAGCGCCGTCGGCACTCATGGCTTCGATCAGGTCGGCGGTCTGATATCCCACGGCTTCCAGTGCGGACCGCGCGAGGTGGGCCTCTCCGGCGTCGAGGGTCAGTCCGTAGATCGCGCCACGCGCTTCAGGATCCCAATAAGGCGCGCCGAGGCCGACGAATGCCGGCACCATGTAGACGCCATGATTGTCGGCGACCTGCGTTGCGAGGCTGTCGGTCTCATCGGCTCTGGCGATGACTCCGAGGGCATCGCGCAGCCATTTGATCGCGGCTCCCGCGACGAAGATCGAACCTTCAAGCGCGTAAGTCGTGCGCCCGCCAATGCGCCAGGCAGGCGTACTCAGTAACCGGTGGTGCGACCGAAGCGCGACATCGCCGGTGTTGAGCAGCATGAAGCAGCCGGTGCCGTAGGTCGATTTGGCCATTCCCTGCTCGAAACAGGCCTGGCCGAACAGTGCCGATTGCTGGTCTCCGGCCAATCCCGCGATCGGAATTTCGGCTTCGAACAAACCGGGTGCACTTGTCCCGAACAACCGGCTGTTATCATGCACCTCGGGCAGCATCTGCTGGGGGACGCGAAACAGGCGGCACAGCTCCGGGTCCCAGGCCATTGCCCGGATGTCGAACAAAGATGTCCTGCTCGCATTGGTCACGTCGGTCGCATGCACCGTGCCGCCGGTCAGCCCCCACAGCAGGAAGGAATCGATCGTACCAACGGCAAGCTCGCCGCGCTCGGCGCGAGCTCGAGCTCCAGGCACATTGTCGAGAATCCAGGCCACCTTGGTTGCCGAAAAATAAGGATCGAGGAGGAGGCCCGTCCTCAGACTGACGAGCGGCTCGGCACCATCCGCCTTCAACCGAACGCAAAGATCGGCAGTTCGCCGGTCCTGCCAGACGATCGCCCGATGGATCGGCTCACCCGTGGCCCGGTCCCAGACGACGACGGTTTCTCGCTGATTGGTGATGCCGATCGCAGCGACTTGCGCGAGC
>DATLOY010000085.1:0-13689 GCA_035536015.1 Sphingomicrobium sp. | reverse complement strand
TCGCTTCCCTCGGGTGAATCGAAATGGATCACCGGCGAGGATGCGCGACGCCACGTCCATCTCGAGCGCGCGCATTCGGACATGATCCTCGTCGGGCGCGGGACCTATCTCGCGGATCGGCCGCAGCTCGACGTGCGCCTGCCGGGCCTTGAGGAACGTTCGCCGAGACGCGCGCTCCTGACTCGCGGAAAAGCGGTCAAAGGCTGGGAAATCCTTAAAAATCCGCAGGATGTCTTCGGACTTCATGACGTCAACGACCTCTTCGTCGAGGGAGGATCGGCGACGGCGACAGCATTTCTGGCGGAAGACCTGGTCGATCGGATCCTGATCTACCGGGCGCCGATCATCGTCGGCGAAGGCAAGTCCTCCTTCGGCTATGTCGGCCTCGACGCAATCGCCGACGCCCACGGCCGATGGGCGCTGATCGACGAGCAAAGGCTCGGGGTCGACAGGCTCGAAGTTTACGAGCGCTTACGGGACAGCTAGTTCGCGCCGATGTTCACCGGGATCGTCACCGACGTCGGCACCGTTCGCAGCGTCGAGCAGCGTGGCGATCTGCGCCTCGTGATCAGCACGGGCTATGACCTGCACACGATCGACCTCGGGGCATCGATCGCCTGCTCGGGGGTGTGCCTGACCGTCGTCGACAAGGGCGATGACTGGTTCGCCGTCGATGTTTCGGGCGAAACCCAGTCGCGGACCGCGAAGGACCTGTGGCGCGAGGGCGCCAGGATCAACCTCGAACGTTCGCTGCGTCTGGGTGACGAACTTGGCGGGCACATCGTGACCGGCCATGTGGATGCGGTCGCGGACGTAATCGGCGTTTGCCCGGAAGGCGATTCCCTTCGTATTGGCCTTCGCGTTGCAAGGGATCTCGGCGCGATGATTGCCTCGAAGGGCTCCATTGCCCTCGACGGAGTGTCGCTGACCGTCAACGACGTGCGCGAAGCGGAGGACGGTTCGACCCATTTCTCGGTGAACATCATCCCGCATACGGCGCAGGAGACGACTTTCGGCAACATCGAGGTCGGTCGACAGCTCAATGTCGAAGTCGACCTGCTGGCCCGCTATATCGAACGAATGTTGGCCGCCCGCTCACATTAGGAACATCATTGTTCCCTCTTTTCTTCACATTGTAATGTGATATTGGCCGCTCATGAGCACGACATTGATCGAGCGCCTGGAAGCGATCATCGCCACGGGCGAGGTAAGCCGCTCGGGCCTCGCGAGAGCCGCCGGCCTTCATCCCAATTCATTGAGGAAGCTGGGTTCCCAGGAGTGGAATCCGACAGCCGACACGCTGGCCCGCCTCGAAAAGCTCATCCAGCGCGGAACGACGGAGGTCCTGGTCGGCACCGAATCGATCATCGACGAGGCGCGCAACGGCCGGATGTTCATCCTCGTCGACGACGAGGGCCGCGAGAATGAGGGCGATCTCATCATCCCCGGGCAGATGGCGACGCCGGACGCGATCAATTTCATGGCGCGCCACGGCCGGGGTCTCATCTGCCTGGCGCTGACCAAGGAGCGCGCGGACCAGCTCGGGCTCGAACCGATGACTCGGACCAACCGCAGCCGCAACGAGACCGCCTTTACCGTCTCGATCGAGGCGAAAGAGGGCATTTCGACCGGGATTAGCGCGGCCGACCGCGCCCGCACCATCGCCGTCGCGATCGACGCGGCGAATGGACCGGACGCCCTTGTCTCTCCCGGGCATGTCTTCCCGCTCGTCGCCAGACCCGGCGGAGTCCTGGTGCGGGCCGGTCACACGGAGGCTGCGGTGGACGTGGCGCGCCTTGCCGGCCTCAATCCGAGCGGGGTGATCTGTGAAATCATGCGCGATGACGGCTCCATGGCCCGTCTCGACGACCTCATGGACTTCGCGCGTGCCCACGGGCTCAAGATCGGGACGATCCGCGACCTCATCGCCTATCGGCTGAAGAAGGATCACCTTGTCGAGCGGGTTGCGGTCAGCCCCTTCACCGCGAGCAGCGGCGCGCAATGGCAGGCGCAGGTCTTCCGCGACAAGGCGAGTGGGGAGGAGCAGCTCGCGCTCGTTCACGGAACGCTCGACACGGAGCGGGAAGTGCTGGTGCGGATGCACAGCCTCGACCTCTTCACCGATGTGCTCGGGGAGGCCGGCACGCGCTCCGGCCTGCTCCATTCGGCGATGCGCATGATCGAAGAAGAAGGTTCCGGCGTACTCGTGGCGCTGCACGCAGCGGCGCCGGGCTCCTTGTCCCGTTCGATCGACCTTCGCTCCGGCAAGCCCGTCGAAGCCGGGGATGCGGTGCGCGGCTACGGAACGGGCGCGCAGATCCTCGCGGCACTCGGGATTCACGACATGATCCTCTTGACCAACACGCATCATTCGCCGGTCGCCCTTTCCGGATACGGACTCGCGATCGTCGAAGAGCGGCGGATCGAGGCGGTGCGCTGATGTCGACCATCCTGCTGGTTGAAGCGCGCTTCTATCCGCACCTCAACGACATGCTGCTGGCGGGTGCGCGGGCGGCGATCGAGAATGCCGGTCACAAGCACGAGACGTTGACCGTGCCGGGGGCGCTGGAGCTCCCCGGAGCGATCGCGCTGGCGGCGCGGAGCGGACGCTTCTGCGCCTTCGTCGCCCTCGGCGTCGTGATCCGCGGCGAGACCTACCATTTCGAGATTGTCGCCGAAGAGAGTGCTCGCGCACTGATGGAACTCACCGTCCAGGGCTATGCGATCGGCAACGGCATTCTCACCGTCGAGAATGAAGGCCAGGCGATCGTTCGCGCCGATCCGGCACAGGGCGACAAGGGCGGACACGCCGCGCTGGCGGCGCTTCGCCTCTACGACCTTAGGGAGCAATACGCCCCCTAAGCTGCCTTCGTGTCGGCAAACGTTGGGAATCATAAGTCTGGTTTATTGGAATCCTCTCGGCTTTCGGGTTTCGCACTGCCACGGAACATGGGTAAGCGCTGGCGATGCGCGCCTCCGCCGATCATCCTTTCGCATTCCCCGCCCTGTTCGTCGGGAGCTGCGCGCTTGCGCTCGGCCCCTGGCTGGTCCGGCTGACCGGTGTCGGTGCGGTTGCGGCAGGGTTTTGGCGGCTTGCGCTGGCCGTGCCGTTCCTGTTCGCGATCGCCGCTGCGACCAGGCAGCCGGTCCATTGGCCGGGCAAGCGGCTTGTAATAATCGCCGCCGCGGCCGCCTTCTTCGCGGCCGACCTTGCCGCCTGGCACACCGGAATCCACATGACCAAGCTCGGCAACGCGACCTTGTTCGGGAACAGCTCGAGCCTGATCTTCGCGCTGTGGGGTTTGTGGCTGGCGCGCAAGCGGCCGACGCTTCTTCAAGCCGCCGCTTTGTCGCTCGCGGCGATCGGCGCTGCGCTTCTGATGGGAAGCAGCGCGGAATTATCCGCCCGCAACGTCCGGGGTGACATGCTCGCGCTGCTCGCGGGCGTGCTTTACACCGGCTATCTGATCGCGGTGCAGCGCGCTCGGGGCGACATTCAGCCCTTGCCTCTGCTGTTCATCGCCAGCGCCTTCGGTGCCCTGATGCTTTTGCCCTTTTCTTTATTGCTCGGTGAGCAAATCATTCCGAACAACTGGACGTTCGTGTTCGTCCTCGCACTTAGCAGCCAGGTGCTCGGCCAGGGCTTGCTCGTCTACGCGCTCGGCTCGCTCTCGCCGCTGGTGGTCGGACTGACCCTGCTGACCCAGCCGGCGATCTCCGCTCTCGTCGGCTGGCTTGTCTACGGTGAAACCTTGGGCGCGCTCGACTGGATCGGGGCGATCGCCATCGCTGCCGCGCTTGTCCTTGTTCGACTTCCCAACAAGGGGTTGCGGACGCCGGTCGAGCAGCCCAGTTGAGCGCGATGACCGACGCGAGTCCCCTAGAGAAGCTCCGGCGGCGGCTGGCGCTGAGCGTCGGCGAAAATGCCGTGTTCGACGGCTGGACCCGCCAGGCCGTCGATTCTGCCGCTGCGCAGCTGGGTGTCGACCCGGTCCAGGCGCGCCTCGCTTTTCCCAAGAGCCAGGCCGAGATGATCGCTTGTTACATTCAGGAGGTCGACCGTGGGCTCGAAGCGAGTTTCACGGCAAAGCAGCTTGCGGGAATGAAGATCCGCGAGAAGATTCGTGCGCTGATCTGGCATCGGCTCGAGATCATGGGGCCGGCGCGCGAGGCCGTTCGCAAGGCGCTTGCCATCCTGGCCATGCCGCAGAATATCCCGCTGGCGCTCCGCACTGGTTGGCATACGGCCGATCTCATGTGGCGCCTCGCGGGCGATACGAGCACGGACTTCAATCACTACACCAAGCGGATGACCCTGGGCGCCGTCTACGGCTCGACCCTTCTGGCGTGGCTCGATGATTCGAGCCAGGGATGGAGTGAAACGGCCGCTTTCCTCGATCGCCGAATCGACGATGTCATGAGGTTCGAGAAATGGAAGGCGGAATGGCGCAATTCCTCGGATCAGCGACCGAGTTTCTCGCGCTTCATTGGGCGGCTGCGCTATCCGCCGCGCTGACAGGCAGAAGTTCACTTCCCACAGCGCATCGTTAATGATAATCAGTCGCAAGAATGAACGCGCCTTTTGTTCCAATTGCGGCCACCGGCCTCGACCAGCTCCTGGTCGGGACCAAGGCGCGCGTCCTTTCGATTGCGTGGGATTCGCTCGATGAGGCGGAGGCGAATCGCCTCAGGCATTTCGGCTTTGACGAGGGTGTGGCGGTCGAACCACTCCACCTCGGGCCTTTCGGACGCGATCCGATCGCAATTCGCGTCGGGCGAATGATCGTGGCAATCCGGCGCAAGCATGCGCGCGCGGTCCAGGTCGTTCCGCTCCAGCAGTGACCCCGCTTCCGCTCGTCGCCGTCGCCGGCAGCCCCAATGCCGGCAAAAGTGCGCTGTTCAACGCGCTCACCGGCGCTCGCCAGAAGGTCGGCAATTATCCGGGTGTTACCGTCGAACGGCATTCGGGCCGGCTGACGCTGGCCGACGGACGGCCCGTCGAGCTTGTCGACCTGCCCGGAGCGTATAGCCTCGATCCCGCAAGTCCGGATGAGGCCGTCACTCGCGACGTTTTGCTCGGGCGGCAGACGGGCGAGCGGAAGCCCGACGCCTTGATCATCGTCGTCGATGCATCGAACCTCGACAACCACCTCCGCTTCGCTCTCCAGCTGATCGAGCTTGGGCATCCGACCATCATCGCTTTGAACATGATCGACCTTGCGAAGCGCGACGGGCTCGAGCTCGACGCGAAGAGGTTGGAGCAGGAGCTTGGCGTGCCGGTGATCGAGACGATCGCCGTTCGCCGTCGCGGAATCACCGAATTGGGGCAAGCGCTCGACGATATGCTCTCCGCGCCGCGCTGCGGACTCCATGAGCGCGCTCCGAGCGAGCTTGTGCGGCTGCAGCGGCGCGCGCGGGAAATCGCAACGGCTGCCGTCGTCCGCGAAACGCCGGTCCGGCGCTGGACCCATCGCCTGGACGCGGTGCTTCTCCACCCCGTCTTCGGCCCGATCATCCTCGCCGCCATCATGTTCGTCATGTTCCAGGCCGTCTTTGCCTGGAGCGAAGCGCCCAAATCGTGGATCGAGAATGGAGTGGCGTGGCTTGGCGCGCAGGCTTCGGCGGGTCTTCCGCCCGGCCTGCCGCGATCGTTGATCGTCGATGGTGCGATCGCCGGCGTCGGAGCAGTGATCACGTTTCTCCCTCAGATCCTCATCCTCTTCTTCTTCATCCTGCTCCTTGAAGGCACCGGCTATATGGTCCGCGCCGCCTTCCTGATGGACAAGCTGATGCACGGCGCGGGGCTCTCGGGCCGAGCCTTCATTCCGCTCCTTTCGAGCTTCGCCTGCGCCGTTCCGGGAATCATGGCGACGCGAACCATCGACGATCCTAAGGACCGGCTCACGACGATCCTCGTCGCTCCATTGATGACCTGTTCCGCCCGCCTGCCGGTCTACACTTTGATCATCGCAGCCTTCATTCCGAACACGAGGCTGTTCTTCGCTGTTGGCCTGCAGGGCGTCGTGATGTTCGGGCTCTATTTCTGCGGGATCACCGGCGCGCTGCTCGCGGCCTATGTTCTTCGGCGCGGCGTGCTCAAAGGCGGCGGCGGCGGCTTCATGATGGAGCTTCCGAAGTACCAATGGCCTTCGCTGAAGGACGTCGTCCTGGGTCTGATCCAGCGCGTTCAGATCTTCCTGAAGCGCGCCGGAACGATCATCCTCGGAACGACGATCATTCTTTGGGCGCTCGCCAGCATCCCGCAGGCCGGCCCCGGCCAGAAGCAGAGCGAAATCTCGATCGCCGGTCACATTGCGAACGGGATCGAAGCGGTGGTGAAGCCGATCGGCTTCAACCATGACATCAGCCTTGCCTTGCTTCCGGCCATGGCCGCGCGCGAGGTGGCGGTCAGCGCGATCGCGACGGTTTACTCGATCGATTCGGGCGACGATGCAGCGCGCAACAGGCCGCTGGTCGAGAATCTTCGGCACCGGTGGCCGCTGCCGACGGCCTTGGCATTCCTCGCCTGGTTCGTTTTCGCTCCTCAGTGCATCTCGACGATCGCCGTCACGCGCCGTGAAACGAACGGCTGGAAGTGGCCGCTTTTCATGGTCGGCTATCTGTTCGTCCTGGCCTATTGCGCGGCGGGCCTAACCTACTGGACGGCGGTGCTGCTCGGTCTATAGCTGTCCCTCAAGAAGAGGAGACTCGCATGGCGGGCGTGAACAAGGTGATCCTGGTCGGCAATCTGGGCGCGGACCCAGAGGCACGGTCGCTCAACAATGGCGGCGAAGTCGTGAACATGCGCGTCGCGACGTCGGAGCAATGGAAGGATCGCGACGGCAATCGCCAGGAACGCACCGAGTGGCACAACGTCGTGATCTTCAACGAGAACCTTGGACGGGTGGCGAAGAGCTATTTGCGCAAAGGGTCAAAGGTCTATCTCGAAGGCCAGCTTCAAACCCGCAAATGGACCGACCAGTCGGGCAACGACCGCTACTCGACGGAGATTGTTCTTCAACGCTTCCGCGGTGAGCTTGTGTTGCTCGACAGCCGTGAAGGCGGGGGCGCAAGCCGCGGCGCGTTCAATGAAGACTTCGACGAATTTGGTGGCGCCGCAACATCTTCGCGGCCGCAACAGCGCCCACAGCCGGCCGCTTTCGACGCCGATCTGGACGACGACGTTCCTTTCTAGGGCGCGTCGCTTCCCTTCTTGAGCTGGGCCAGAACTGCAAATGGGCTGGCTTCCGCTTCGCTGAGGACGCCGGCTTCTTTCAGGGCCGCCTTTGCGCCCGCGCTTCGCGGGTAAGGATCCAGGCTGAGCGCCAGCGTATCCGCGATCGCCGATCCGAGGTCGATCGTGCTTCCATCGTGGAAAACGACGTCGCAATCCGCCTCACCGAGTTCGATTTCTTCGTCCGAATGTCCGGCCCGCGGCTCGGGCATGAAGATGACCTCAAAGGGCTCGTCGACATGTGCTGGAACGGGATCCCCGGTGACCGCGCAGGATTGTTCGAGCGATGCGAGCAGGCGGCCTTGCGCGCGCACGATCTCGCCGGTCCTCGTCAGGGCGACGTGCGCTTCGAGCCGGTCGAGCGATTGGAGTCCGAGGCGCTGAGTTGCGGCCTTCCGCTCCGATTCGTCTGCCGCAAGATCGATCCGCTCACCATCGCGAATCTGGTCGAGCCTCAGCTGGTGGGCGAAGTTATCCGTCATTCCAGGCTCCCCTCGGCAAATTTGGTGCCATCCAGCTTTTCCAGCCCGGACCAGAAGAGTCGAAGGCCCTCGGACGTGTGGGACAATGCGTCTGAGGCTGGTTCCGACTTATAGAGGCTGTCACGAGTGGAGTCCTGCCACGACGGTTCGCCCGCAACGGCCAATCGCCAGAGGTCTACGCGTCGAGACAGTGATCCGACGAGCTTGCGAACCGTCCGACCGAGCTTCGGATCGCCCAGCCCAAGCTCCCGATGCTCAGATTCCATCGAATCGATGAACCGCTCTGTCAGAACGATCGACAATTCGCTCGCGCCTCGGCCTTCGCGCTCGAGCCGAACCAGGACCAGCGCAAGCAGCGTGGCCAGCATGGCGAACCGGCCGTCGATCGTATCGGCTATTCCTCCCTCGATGTACCAGTGCGGCTTGCGGGCTTCCGCTACGACCGCGTCGTATAATTCGGCGGCAGGCGCCGGCGTTAATCGGGGGAACAGGTAACGGAGCATAGCGTGAATCCGGTCGTGAGAGGGTTGCGCCTCTGCTAGAGGCCAGCATATTGAGGCCGTCCGCCCGGTCGGCAAGGCCGGGCGCAAAGTCTTACGCTCGGGGCGGTCCCAGGAGAGGTCACGGAATGAAGGTTGCGCTCAAGATTTCGACGGCCCTGATCGGCGTAGCCCTGCTGAGTGGATGCGCCGGCTACAAGGCGCACAAAGGCGCTGTCGTCGATCCGCAGCTCGCGAGCGCGATCCAGGCGGGCACGGACAACAAGGCCTCGGTCGAAAAGACGCTTGGCCGCCCGTCCTTTGTCGGCGAGTTCACGCCTAACGACTGGTATTATGTGTCGCGAGACACCAGCCAGTTCGCGTTTCGGAACCCGCGGGTGACGCAGCAGACGGTGCTTCTCGTCCGCTTCGACCAGGCCGGCAATGTCACCGACGTTCAACGGACGGGCAAGGAGATGATCCTGGCGCTCAACCCTTCGAAGCGGAAGACCCCGACGCTCGGCCGGCAGAAGAGCTTCTTTGACGAGATCTTCGGCAACATCGGCACTGTGGGCGCAGTGTCGCCGACGAGCAGCTATTAGCACGCTTCCTCGCGACGGCCGTTTATCCTAAGCCGTCCCGCATGACAGCGACGCCTGCCGGCATGACCTATGCCGACTATCTGAAGCTCGACCAGCTCCTTACGGCGCAGCAGCCGCTGTCCGGTCTCCACGATGAAATGCTGTTCATCGTCATCCACCAGACGAAAGAATTGTGGATGAAGGAGATGCTGCACGAGCTTCGGCTGGCGATTTCCTTGCTCGAGCAGAGCCGGTTCGCCGAGGCCTATAAGGCCATGGCGCGGATCAGCCGCATCCAATCGGTGATGACTCTTTCCTGGGACGTTCTCTCGACGCTTACCCCGGTCGATTATCTCAAGTTCCGCGACGTGCTCGGCACCTCGTCGGGCTTCCAGTCGGCGCAGTTTCGCGAGATCGAATTTCGCCTCGGTCTCAAGGAGCCGAGCTTCGTCAATCATTATGAGGAAGGCAGCGAGAACCGCCTGCGCCTTGAACGCGCGCTGGCCGAACCGAGCTTGCGCGAGGCGGCTTTGGGAGCACTCGAACGCGCCGGATTCGATCTCGGCGACCGGTCCGTCGACGCAATCGCAAGTGCGTGGCTCCAGGTCTATCGCGATGCCGACCGCTGGTTCGATCTCTATGAGCTCGCCGAAAAGCTCGTCGACATCGACGATGCCCTCGCCTCGTGGCGCCACAAGCATGTGCTCACCGTCGAGCGCATCATCGGCAACAAGAAGGGGACGGGCGGCTCGGCCGGGGCGCCCTATCTCCGGGCAACGCTCGAGAAGCGGGTATTCCCCGAGCTTTGGTCGCTGAGGACCGATCTTTGAGTTTCAAGCGGCTGTTTTCGCGCAGTCTCTCGGCTGACCCAACGCGGCTGCACTTCGCGGCGCATAGCCATCACCTGTGGCCGGACGCGAGCTTCGCCGGCCAGGTCGCCGCCTGGAACGACGCCGCGCGCCTTGCCGACCGCAAGTGGGACAAGGTGATGGAGCAGATCTGGCCCGAAGCCCAGGAGCACGTCGCGAGCGAACTCGGCACGGAGGACCCCTCCGCGATCGTCTTCTCCTCGAATACCCATGATTTCCTGATCCGCCTCATGACCGCCGCGCCGCCGCGCGGAAACGGCCCCCTGAGGGTGCTTACGACCGACGGAGAGTTCCACAGCGCGCGCCGCCAGTTTGAGCGTTGGGCGGAGGCAGGGTGGATCGCCCTGGAGAAGTTTCCGGCGGAACCGTTCGACGGCTTTTCGGAGCGGTTCCTGGCCGCCGCCGCGAGCGGAAACCATGATCTTATCCTCGTCAGCCAGGTCATGTTCGGGAGTGGGCAAATCTTCGACCAGGCTGAGGCTCTCGCTTCGCTTGGACGGCCCGACGGACCCTGGGTCGTGATCGACGGCTATCACGCGTTCATGGCTCTCGACCGCCCGTTCGGGCCGGTAGCGGCCAAGCGCTCATTCTATCTGGGCGGCGGATACAAATATGCGATGGCCGGGGAGGGTTGCGCCTTCCTCCATGCACCGTCCGGGTTCGGCCCCCGGCCGCCGGTTACCGGCTGGTTCGCGGAGTTCGAGGACCTCAGCCTTCCGCCGGGCAGCGTCGGCTATTCGAAGGACGCGATGCGCTTCATGGGCGCGACGTTCGATCCCTCCGCCCTATATCGCTTCAATGCCATTCAACGGACGCTGCGATCGGAGGATCTGACCACTGTGCGTATATCGAAGCACGTGGCGGATCTTCAGGCACAGTTCGTCGGATCGATCGGAAAGACCAAGCTCGCATCGGCCGAGCTCCTTAACCCGTTGGACGACCAGCCCCATGCGCGATTTCTCGCCTTCCGCGATCCGAACGCGCAGCGCTGGCATGAGGCCCTTTTGGCGAAAAACTGCGTGACGGACGTCCGTGGGGACGTATTGCGGATAGGATTCGGCCTCTACCAGGACTCCGAAGACGTTGAGCGCCTGAGCGCCCTCCTGACGGCTATTTGATCCTGCCAAGATACTGAAAAGATTGGCAATCCTAGGTTCAGCCTAGTGAGCCAGAATGCCGGGCCAAGCCGATGGGCAGTGGAACGGGGTTCAAGACTGTCCGTTTGCATAGCGAAAGGAGATCTTCTCATGACCAGGCTTTTCCTGGCCGCGGGCGTCGCGGCCCTTGCGCTAGCCGTTCCGGCCGGCGCGAAGCCGGGTGGCAATGGCGGCGGCGGTGGACACGGTGATCGTGCCTCCGCATCCGTTCAGGTTCGAGGCGGTGGCGGAGGCCACGCCAACAATGGCGGCGGCTTCCAGGCGCACGGCAGCGGCGGCTTCCAGGTCCGCAGTGCCGAGCGCCACGGCGGCTTCCAGGCTCAGGGCGGTGGCGGTTTCCAGACCCGCGGCTTCGAACGTCACGGCGGTTTTAACGGGCAGCGCTTCGCGGCCTTCGACCGCGGTCATGGCCGCGGCGCGGTTTCGGTCGAGGAGCATGGCCGCGCCCACGCAAATGCGCAGCGACTTGAGCGCCAACAGGTGCGCAACGTGAATCGCGAGCAGTTCCGGAGCAATCGGGTTCAGAATCGCGAGGCGTTCCGCAATGAACTTCGCGGCAATCACGTGGAGCGTGTTCAGAATCGCGAGGCGCTGCGCGATCAATTCCGCAATAACCGCACCGAGCAGTTCCAGAACCGCGAGGCCTTGCGCGAACAATTCCGGAGCGAGCGTTTGGCTCGCAACGAGAACTTCGGGGCCAATGCCCGAGGCTATGGTATCGGCGGCTGCCCGCCGGGGCTGGAGTCCAAGGGCTGCATGCCTCCGGGCCAGGCGGCCAAGTTGCTCGGCCAGCCGGTCTCCAGTGCCGCGCGGATTGCAGCGCTTAGCGCCCTCCCGCTGTCAGCCCGTTATCTCTATCCGGACACCAACGATTATTATTACCGGTACGGCGACGGCTATCTCTACCGGGTCAACCGCGAGAGCAGCCTGATCGATTCGCTGCTTCCGCTCGCCTTTGGCGGATACATGCCGGGGACCTATTTCCCGTCCTCGTTCATGAACAGCAACTATTATGTGCCGGATTATTATGGCTTCAACAGCTTCTATCAGGACTCACCGTACACCTGTAACCGCTACGTCAACGGCGTGATCTACCAGGTGAATTGCATGACCGGCATGATCGAAGATGTCGTCCCGCTTTATGCGGGGGGCTATGGTGTCGGCCAACTGCTTCCGAGCGGCTACGGTTATTACAATGTGCCGTACCAGTATCGGGACATGTACTATGACACGTCCGATTACGGCTATTGGTATGCCCCAGGCGCGATCTACCAATATGATCCCTCGAGCAGCATGATCACGTCGGTTGCGGCACTTCTGTCGCCGGGCTTCACCATCGGTCAGCCGCTGCCCTTGGGCTACGACGCCTACAACGTGCCGTACGCCTATCGCGCGACCTACTACGACACGCCGACCGCCTGGTACCGTTACAACGACGGCTACATCTACCAGGTCGATCCAACCACGCAGTTGGTGACGGCGATCGTGGCATCGATCCTGAGAGGTTAAATCTCGATCGAAAATGAAACGGGGATGGCCCGGCATGCGTTGCCGGGCCATTTCACTTCAAGAACAAAAATGGGAGAAGGTCATGAAGACCCCAATTCTTACGCTCGGCCTGGCAGCGGCGTTGCTCGCCGCCGGCGGATGCAGCAAGTCCGGCGAACACCGGGCCAACCCACAGACCCCCGAAGCGCAGAAGGCGGCGGGCGACAAGACCATTTCGGCGGGACTTGCAGCGGATAGCAAGTTCATGGCGGCGGCGAAGGCCGCGGGCCTCGATCAGACGCTGGCCGGGGCAGGGCCATATACGGTTCTCGTCCCCGACGACGCGGCGTTCGGCAAGGCGCCGTCCGGAACTTTCGATGCCAAGCCGGAAAACCGGGCACAGCTGACCGGCATGCTCACCAACCTGATCCTGCCGGGGACGGTGATGGCGGCCGACATCGACAAGGCGATCGAAAAGGGCAAAGGCAAGGCCGTGCTCGCGACGATGGGCGGCGGAACCCTGACGGCCACGAAGGAGGGCGGCAAGACCGTCCTCGCGGATTCGAAGGGCGACAAGGCGACCGTCACCCAGGCCGACGACCGATTCTCGAACGGCGTCGTCCATCACATCGACGCAGTACTCATGCCGGCGAAGGGAGCTGCGGCTCCTCCGGCAAAAGCCGGCCAGTAGCGGCAAGCCTCAATCAGCCACTGGAACGCGCCAACCGGCTCGCTATAACGAGCCGGTGACGCGTGGGCTGATGGGGCGATGAAGCATGAAAGCGACGATTGAACGGGCGACACTCCTAAAGAGCCTCGGCCACGTCCAATCGGTCGTGGAACGCAGGAATACGATCCCGATCCTGTCGAACGTGCTGATCGAAGCTCGTGACGACGGATCCCTTCGGCTGATGGCGACCGACCTCGATCTCCAGGTCGACGAAAGCGTGCCCGCGAATGTCGATCAGGCCGGCGCAACGACCGTGTCCGCCCACACCCTGTTCGACATCGTTCGCAAGCTGCCCGAGGGAAGCCAGGTCGAGATTGCAGCGTCGGAAGGCAAGATGCAGATCGTGGCCGGCCGATCGCGCTTCAACCTGTCGACGCTACCGCGCGACGATTTTCCCGTGATCGCCGAGGGAGAACTGCCGACGCGGTTCGAGCTTCCGGCTGCGACCCTTCGCCAGATCATCGAGAAGACGCGATTCGCAATCTCGAGCGAAGAGACCCGCTATTATCTGATGGGCATCTTCCTTCACGTGATCGATGACCAGCTGCGTGCCGCGGCGACGGATGGTCACCGGCTCGCCAGAATTACCGTGCCCAAGCCCGATGGCGCCGATGGCATGCCAGACGTGATCATCCCGCGCAAAGCCGTGGCGGAGCTGTACCGCCTGCT
>DATLOY010000084.1:0-33329 GCA_035536015.1 Sphingomicrobium sp. | reverse complement strand
GCGTCGATCAGCCTTCGTCCTCGTCGGATTTCCTCGCGTATTCGCTCGTTGATCAGCACGTTGGCGTCGACGGCGGCGCCGATGGTCAGGATGAAGCCGGCGATTCCGGGCAGAGTCAGCGTCGCGTTGAAGATCGCCATGACCGCAAGGATTAGGAAGGCGTTCACGATCAGCGCGATGTTCGCATAGACCCCGAAGCGCCCGTACGTGATCAGCATGAAGATCATGACGCCGACCGTTCCGATCACGCTCGCGATCACGCCCTTGTGAATTGAATCCTTGCCGAGGTCGGGCCCGACCGTGCGCTCCTCGATCACGTTCAATTTCACCGGCAGTTTGCCTGAGGCCAGCGCGACCGCGAGGTCGTTTGCGCTCTGGACCGTGAAGCTTCCGGTGATCTGCGCCTGACCGCCCAGGATCGGCTCGTTGATGTTCGGCGCCGATAGGACCTTGTCGTCAAGGATGATCGCGAACGGTTTTCCGACATTCTCCTGCGTCACTCGCCCGAAGCGGCGAGCGCCCGCGGTGTCGAAAACGATATTGATGTCGGGCCGGCCGTCCTGGTCGAAGCCCTGCGAAGCCTTGGTCAGCTGATCGCCCGAGACCATGACTCGCCGCTTGACCGCGATCGCACCCGATCCGTCCGCCATCGGCAGCACCTGGCTCCCCGGAGGCGCGCGGCCCTGCTGAACGTCCGCCGGGTTGGCCTCCATGTCGACGAGCTTGAATTCAAGGCGCGCCGTCTGGCCGATCAGTTTCTTGAGCTGCTCGGGGTTCTCAACACCCGGAACCTGGACGAGGATCCGGTCCGCGCCTTCTGTAATGACAGTGATTTCCTTCGTTCCGCCTGGATCGATTCGGCGGCGCACCACGTCCCGGGCGACGCTCATGGCATCCTTCAGCGCCTTGACCGTCCCGCCCGGTGTCGGGATGAGCACGACACGCGTCTGGTCCACGACCTGAACGTCCCAATCGCGATTCCCGGTCAGCGCCAGGGGCTGGCTGAGCTTGCGAAGGCGCTCGACCGCCGCGTCGACCTGGGTCGGATCGCGAACCAGGAAGGACAGGCGGCCGCCAGCGGTTGAAATGTCGCCAATCTCGATTCGCGGATCGCGGCGAAGTTCGGTCGAAACTTCGTCCTCTTTCGCCTGCAGACGCTGTTTCAGCGCATCGTTTGCGTCAGCCTCGAGCAGCAGATGGCTTCCGCCTGCGAGGTCGAGGCCAAGGCTGATCTTTTCATGCGGCAGCCAGGACGGCCAGCGGCTGGCAAGCGTCGTGCCCGCGATCAGGCTTGGGATGGAAAACAGGACTCCAAGCGCCACGACCAGCGAGACGATCCAGACCTTCCAGCGCGGGAATTCGAGCACTCTTTTAAGACCTCAGTCGTTGGCGGGCTTGGTCTGGCCGCTGAGCACATTGGTCAACGTCGACTTCACCACCCGTACCCGTACACCGTTGGCGATCTCAATCTCGGCTTCCTCATCGCTGACCTTGGTCACCTTGCCGAATATGCCTCCGGCGGTGATCACCGCATCGCCTTTCTTGACCGCGGCGATCGTGGCCTGATGCTCCTTGACCCGCCGCTGCTGGGGACGGATCCACAACAGGTAGAAAACGAAGAAGACCGCGATGAACGGGAAAGTCTGGAACAGGAACGCCGCGACCCCGTTCGGCTGTGCCGCGGTTTGCTGCATCAAGAGCGTGGGATTGGCCATTCCGGTGATTCGACTTCCTATTGAGAGGATGGTCGGGGCGACTGGATTCGAACCAGCGACCTCCACACCCCCAGTGTGATGCGCTACCAGGCTGCGCTACGCCCCGACTGGCTGGGGCATCTAGGCAGCCCTAACATCCAAGGCAAGCTCGGCTGAGCGGCAGCCACGCCGTCCTCAGCCGAACCCGGAAGTCGAAACTATGATGCGGACGAATGTTTCCCGTCTGGCGGCGGTCAGCGGCTGAGCTCGCAGATCCAGTTAGTCTCCCAGCTCTTGCCCTCATCCGCCGAGAAAGCCTGCTCCATGCGCGCCGCCCGGGGCGAAATGTTGAACCACATGTAGCGGACGATGATCGGCCGGCCTTTCCAATCTTCGCGGTCGTAGAGGATCCCGCGATTGCCTTCGAAGGCGCCGACGGTCGGGGGTCCCGTCAACGTTCCCCGTTCGAGGTCGAGCAGGTAGATCGACCATTGCCGAGTGTCGGGATTGTAAAGCCTCAGCGTTTCGGCCTTGATGCGTTGCCCGTCAGCGGCGCGGACGTCGAACTCCTCGAGATTTGCATTGCTGCCCAGCAGCTTTCGGTGATCCGAGGTCCCGTAATAGTCGATCCAGCGAGTCGATCCGACAAGACGGTCGGGCAGTCGTCGCAGGTGCGCTTTCCACCGCCCGATCACGAAATCGAAATCATGTGCGCCATCGTGGACCGGCGACTGAGCCTCAATGGGCGCGCCGGACGTCGTCTGCGCCTCCGCGACGCTGGGAACGACGAGGGCGAGCGCGGCGACGATTGGGGCGCAAGCAAATGCGGCAAGGATCGATAGGAGGGCGTTCACAGGTCGCTCCCGTGCTTGGGGTTCGCTGGAAAGCTCGCCGCAAACGAAACGGTGCACCACTCCAAATTCGCTGTTAGAGACTAAGCCTGACTTATGCTCGACCGCGCGCGACTCCCTTCTCTTTCGGCCATCAGCGCGTTCGAGGCGGCTGCGCGTCATGGAAGCTTCGCCGCCGCGGCCCGCGAACTTGGAACGTCATCCGCATCGGTCAGCTATCATGTGCGCCAGCTGGAGCGGGCAATGCACCTGACCTTGTTCCGGCGCTTTCCGCATCGGGTCGAGCTCAGCAGGGCGGGAGAAGCCATTGCCCACGAGACGATCGGCGCGTTCGAGCTTCTGAGGACGAGCTTCATTCGCGGCCCGGCGATCGATGCCGCGCATCTTTCGATCACCGCCCTTCCCACCTTCGGCGTGAGTTGGCTGACACCTCGTCTGGGCCGTCTTCGTGATCTCTACGACGGATTGGAGATCGAGTTGGACCTGTCGGCGGAAGCGCAAGACCTCAGCAACGGTCGCTTCGATGCGGCGATCCGCAACGGCCATGGCAGCTGGCCGGGACTCAAATCGCTCTGGCTTTTCCCAAGCCTGTTCATGCCACTCTGCGCGCCCGACGTCGTCGGCCGATTCAAGGAGACCGGCGGCACGCTGCCATTGCTCGGCCGCCCCGATTGGTGGGAGCTCTGGTATCACGCATTGGGAAAGGCGGCTCCGGGCAAGTTCGGCCTCCAGCTGGCCGACGAGCATCTCGACGCTGTCGCCGCCATTGCCGGCCATGGAGTGACGATTGGGTCGCCGATCCTGTTCCGCCGGGAAATCGAGGCGGGAAGGCTCGTTCCGGCCCATGATCTTGTGGTCGGAGACGGTCGGGCATTTTGGCTGACCTACCCGGCGGTTCGGCGGGTGACGGAGAAGATCGGGAGGCTCGAACGCTGGCTCATGGACGAAGCTGCGCAGGAGCGGATCGCGTCTCGTCCAATTCTTGACGCCGCGGTCATAGTCGAGCCGGGCCGTCCGCGGTGAAGAGTCGCCGAAGGCGAAGAGGCAAATCGGGCAGTTGGGTCGGACGGGCTTTGACCCTGCTTCTGGCGATTCCAGCCGCCTATCTGCTCGCCGCGCTCATTGGTTCGCTGGTCCCCGTGAACCGCAACTGGAACGAGCCGAAGCAAGGCACGACCGTCTACCTCGCCGACAATGGAATCCACGCCGACATCATCATGCCGGTGAACGCGGAGGGTCTCGATTGGGCGCCGCTCTTCCCGGCAGGGGACCTCGCTCAGGCCAGCCGTCAGGATTGGATCGCATTCGGCTCCGGCGAAGAACGCATCTATCTCAACACGCCGACCTGGTGGGACGTCACTCCGCGGACGATCTGGTCGGCGCTGGCCGGTGGCAGGCGTGTGATGCACGTCGAATATGTGGCCGGGCCCGATTATGCGGTGCGCCAAATTCGCCTGAGGCCGGAGGAATATCGGCGTCTGTGGGCGGCAATTCGCTCCGATTTCGCACTCAATGCGAACGGGCGTCCGCTCCTCATCCCGCATCCCGGCTATGGCTGTTGCGATGCTTTCTATTGGGCCGTCGGCAGGGAAAGCGCATTCCGGACCTGCAACAGCTGGGTCTCGCGCTGGCTTCGGCTCGCCGGCGTCAGAACAAGCGTTTGGCCGCCGTTCGTGAGCGGCCTCGTCTGGCGATATCGGAAAGTCGAAGGGACTGTCCCTGCCTAGGGACTGACCCTCTTAGAGCACGTAGCGGCTGAGGTCGGCGTTACGTGCAATCCCGGCGAGCTGCTTCTCGACAAACTCCGCATCGACGACAAGCGTTTCGCCGCGGCGATTCTCCGCATCGAAGCTCACCTCCTCGAGCAATTTCTCCATGACCGTCTGCAGTCGCCGAGCGCCGATGTTTTCGACGGCTTCGTTGACCTCGGCCGCGATGCGCGCAAGCGCCTCGATTCCGTCTTCGGAGAACTGCACGGCGACGCCCTCGGTCCCAAGCAAAGCCTGATATTGCTCGGTCAGGCTCGCGCGCGTCGCTGACAGGATGCGGACGAAATCCTGCTGCGTCAGAGCCTTCAGCTCGACCCGGATCGGCAAGCGTCCCTGAAGTTCGGGCAGGAGGTCGGCGGGCTTCGCGATGTGAAAGGCGCCGCTGGCGATGAACAGGATGTGGTCCGTTTTCAGCGGACCATATTTGGTCGCAACGGTCGTTCCTTCGATCAGCGGCAACAGGTCGCGTTGGACGCCTTCGCGACTGATCGATCCGCCGCGCACATCACTGACCGCGATCTTGTCGATCTCATCGAGGAAGACGATGCCGTTCGCCTCCGCGTCGGCCAGCGCGACCCGGTTGATGTCGTCGGGGTCGATTCGCTTGTCGGCTTCCTCCTCCGTCAGGCGCGCGAACGCGTCGGGCACCTTGAGCTTGCGCCGCGCACGAGGCTGCTGGCCGCCGAGCTTGCCCATCATGGACCGAAGATCGAACACCTGCGCGCCCATTCCCGGAATTTCGAATGGCATGGCCGGCGTCTCGTCCACTTCGATCTCGACCTCGGCCGCGTTGAGGCTTCCGTCCGCGAACCGCTGACGGAAGCTTTGCCGCGTCGCCTCGCTCGAGCCCTTTCCGGTCAGCGCATCGAGGAGCCGGTCCATGGCGGCTTCCTCGGCCCCGGCGCGGACCTTCGCCCGGCGCCGGTCACGCTCGAGCCGCACGGCTTCCTCGACCAGGTCGCGAGCGATCTGTTCGACGTCGCGGCCGACATAGCCGACCTCGGTGAACTTGGTCGCTTCGACCTTTACGAACGGAGCATCGGCGAGCTTGGCCAGGCGCCGGCTGATTTCCGTCTTCCCGCAGCCCGTCGGTCCGATCATCAGGATATTCTTGGGCGTGACTTCATCGCGAAGCTCGGGGCTGAGCTGCTGGCGGCGCCAGCGGTTGCGGAGCGCCACCGCGACGGCGCGCTTCGCGTCATCCTGCCCGATGATATGGTCATTGAGCGCCGTGACGATCGCCTTGGGTGTGAGCTTGTCTTTCAGCACTTCGGCTTGCTCCCCGCCCTGGGGAATGGGGGAATGATAGTTCATCTCGAGTGAGTATGTCGGAAGCGCCGACAATCACTTCAAGCGGTGCACCGGAAGCCGTCGAAGAAGCGCTTCTGCAATTCGATGATTCGAGCGATGTCGGCGGGCTGGGGCGTTGGATCGAATTCGTCGAGCTCGAACGTCCCTCCGAGCAATATCCCGTCGGCCCGCGGGAACATGTAGCCGAAATCGCCGAGCGCGGCGTAGCGAACCTCCGGCTGCGGCTCGAGAATCGCGAGCTGCCCTCGCGCCGGGCGCAATTCGGTATCGCCGAACAGGTCGCGGCTCCCAAGGCCCGTGCAGTTGAAAACCAGGCCCTCAGGCAACGCTGCGATGTCCGCGGGCGCAGCGAATCTGCGAATTTCGATCTTTCCGCCGGCAAGGCGCACGTCGCGCTCCATCTGTCGAAGATAGCGCCCCGTCTCGACGTACATCGTGTCGTACTGGACCACTGCGTCGAGCGGGAATGGATGCTCGCGCGAGGTAAGATGGCGGTTCACCGGCGGGAAGGTCGGCAGCAGCTGTTCCTGCAGCTGGTCTCCCGCGACGTAGGTCGGCAGCCAGCGAATCCCGTAATCGTCGCCAACCATGATCTGAAAACGGCGCCAGCTGTAATCCGTCGCCCTTGCATATTGCGCCATGAACTCGGGCGTAGCGTCGCCCGGATGGAATACCGCGAAGGGATGGAATTGCCCCCCGGCGATGTTCGAGGTCGTGTCCGGCGGCAGAGCGGCGGTGTAGATCGTGACCGGGAAACCGGCCTCCTGCGCCAGTCGCGCGGTCGACAGCCCCATCACTCCTGCGCCGATGACGGCTACGGGTCCGCTATGGCCTTGCAGCCCCAGTTCGGTCGCAAGCTTCGAGCTTCCCCAGCTGAGTGTGATCCCTCCGCCGCCGTGACCGTAATTATGCACCAGGCGCTTCTCGCCGAGCGCCTCGGCGCGCACGACGAATCCGGTGCGGCGATATGGCCGCAAGCCGGCGACGGTACGGATGATCCGGCTCGCATCGACTTTGACTGGGCTAAGCGGGGTACAGTCGGCGAATGTCCGGGGCCGCGCACCGGCGCCGGCGCAACCGGACAGCAAAGCGGCGGAGCCGGCAGCGAATGATCGGCGGTCAAGAAACACCGCGCGACACTAGCAACTCGTCATTCGCGCGAAAGCGGGAATCTACTCGCCGACGGTCTCCACCGTCAGCCGGTCGTTCGTGAACACACAGACCTCCGCAGCGATCTGCATCGCCCTTCGAGCGAGCACTTCCGGGTCCTGCTCGTAATCGGCGAGTGCCCGCGCCGCTGCCAGCGCGTAATTTCCGCCTGATCCGATCGCCGCGATTCCGCCTTCGGGCTCGAGCACGTCGCCATTGCCGGTGAGGATCAGCATCTGCTCGGCGTCGGCGACGATCATCATCGCTTCCAAGTTCCGGAGATATTTATCCGTCCGCCAGTCCTTGGCGAGCTCGACCGCGGAGCGGAGCAGCTGGCCGTTATATTGCTCGAGCTTCTTCTCCAGCCGCTCGAATAATGTGAAGGCATCCGCCGTCGCTCCGGCGAAACCGCCGATGACCGTTCCGTCTGCGCCCAGGCGGCGGACCTTCTTCGCATTGGGCTTGATGACCGTATTTCCGAGCGACACCTGGCCGTCGCCCGCGACAACGGTCTTGCCGCCCTTCTTCACCCCGAGGATGGTTGTTCCGTGATAGCTTTCCATCGCCGCGATGTGGGAAGGCGCTTGGGGGCCTGCAACTAGGCGTGTTCGAACCGCCGGTCCGGAATGACCCAGATGATCGAAACGCCCACGTAGATCGCAACCGAGATGTACGGCGAGACGAATGCAAGCGGGATCGCCGCGACGTAGGCCGCAAAGCTGATCCATTCTTTCATTCCCGCTCCGAGCGCGCGCTTCACCGCCGACTCTTCACCTTCGGCTCGGATCAGCGCCCGTTCCAGGAACTGGTAGGTGATGGCCGATCCGACGAGCACCAGGCCGAATGACGCGACGGGCCAGGCCGTCACGCCGGCTTCATCGATCCAACGGATCATCAACGGGAACAGGGTCAGGCAGAAGAGGAGCGAGTGGTTCGCCCACAGAACCGCGCCCGTCACCCTGCGCGCTGACTGCATCATGTGATGATGATTATTCCAGAAGATCGCGACGTTGACGAAGGCGAGTAGATAGGCCGCCAGCAGCGGAAGGACCGCGACGACGGCGCTCAGCGTCGGCTCGGCCGGAAACTTGAGCTCGAGCACCATGATCGTGAGCACGATCGCGATGACGCCGTCGGTGAGCGCATTGAGGCGGTCGGGCTTCATGGCGATCCTGGACGGGTGCGGCGCGAGCACCGGGCCCGCGCCGTCACGGTAAGGTTAGCGCAGAACGCCGTTCTTCTGCTGGCGCCACGCATAATAGAATTGCGCGAGGCCAAGCAAAACGATGACGACAGGCATATATTTCATCATGCCGGCTTGCTCGGATCCGGGCATCGGCGGCCCCATGGCCATTGTTCCGAAGCTCAGAGCCATTCCAACCAGCGATATTGCGAAGGCCCACATCGCCCAGCGGCTGCGCAGAAGAAGCAGCACCGAGCCAAGAAGCGCGCACCAAACGCCGAGGCCCCAGCCGATCTGGGCGATCATCGGCATTCCGTCGATGTAGGCGAACACGGTTGCCGGATCCGTGCCCGGCATCGAGCTCTTCACATAATCGGCATTGTGAAGGCGGGTCATGAGATAGTCGTACCCACCGAACAGGTTCCACAGCAGCGAAAGGATTCCGACGACCCACAGATGCGCGGGCGTCCGAGCGGCAACACTGTCTTGCATTTCCCCCTCCTGGTCGGCCGCCGGACCAGCGGCAAGACGAATGGGCCGTCATTCGGGCAGGGGAGTCAAGCGGTGTCGATCAATTCACTATGAGCTCGCGCTTCAGGACTTTCTGGAGAGCGCCCGCGAGCGATTCCAGCTCATAGGGCTTCTGCAGGACGGGGAATCCATGCGCGGCCCCGACCTCTTCGCTGTAGCCGGTCGTCAGGAGGATTGGCAGCTCGGGGAAGCGGTTGCGAATCCGCGCAGCGAGCTCGAGTCCGCTGATTCCGCCGGGCATGATTATGTCGGAGAAGATCAGCTTGGGCTTCGGCCCTCTCGCCAGCCGGTCGAGTGCCTCTTTCGCGCTGTGAGCGATGATCGTTTCAAAGCCGAGCTCGGACAACATCCCGGCGGCAAGCTCCGCGACCAGATCGTCATCCTCGACGATCAGCACGCGCCCAAGTGCATGTTTGCCGTTTGCTTCGGCCGCGTTCGGACCCCTGCTGGCCGGCAGGTAAAGCGTGAAGGTTGATCCCTTTCCCAATTCCGATTCGACCGTGATCGCACCGCCGATCTGCTTGGCGAAGCCGAACACCTGGCTGAGCCCAAGGCCGGTGCCTTCGCCGAAAGCCTTGGTCGTGAAGAAGGGCTCGAACACCCGCTCCATCGTTTCCGGCGACATTCCCTCGCCGGTGTCGCTCACGCGGAGAGCAACATGTTCGCCGCGAAGCCCCTCCGGGTCGCCCTCGAGCATGTGGTTCGTGGCGCTCAGCTTCAGCGTCCCACCCTCGGGCATTGCGTCACGGGCGTTGAATGCCAGGTTGAGCAGGGCCAGTTCCAGCGCGCCTGCATCGGCGTCCACGTTCCACAGCTGGTCGGACAGTTCGATAATGACTTCGATCCCCGGCTTGAGTGACGGACGCATGAGCGTCGTCGCCGAGCCGAGGAATTCCTTGAGGTCGATGGCCTTGATCTCGAGCGGCTGCGCCCGCGCAAAGGCGAGCAATTGCTTGGTGAGGCTCGCTCCGCGCTGGGCCGAATTGCGGATTCCATCGAGCATTCGGCGAAGCTTTTGCCGATCCTGGATATTGCGCAGGGCGAGATCCGATGCGCCGAGGATCGCGGTCAGAAGGTTGTTGAAGTCGTGGGCGATTCCGCCGGTCAGCTGCCCCAGTGCCTCCATTTTCTGGGCACGGAACAACTGTTCGCGGGATTCTTCCAGCCGCAACTGCGCTTCCCTCTTCTCCGTCATGTCGCGAGTGACCTTGGCAAAGCCTATGACATTGCCGGCCTCATCGCGAACGGCATCGATGATGACGCTCGCCCAGAAGCGTGTGTCGTCCTTGCGCACGCGCCATCCTTCAGCCTCATATTTTCCGGTCTTCCGAGCCGTCTCGAGCGCCTTCTTGGGAACGCCCCTTTTTCGATCTTCTTCAGTGTAGAACCGGCTGAAATGCTGGCCGACGATTTCACTGGGTTTGTAGCCCTTGATCCGCTCGGCACCCGGGTTCCAGTTGCTGACATGCCCTTCCGCATCCAGCATGAAAATGGCGTAATCGACGACCGATTGGACCAGCAGCCGGAATGCGTCGTCGTTGATGTTCGCCACTCAGTCCCCTCCGCCCTCGCGTGATACGCACGCCGGAATCAGCAGTTAACCCACGAATAGGGCTGCCGGTTGCACCATTCTTTCAAGAACCGGTCGTTGTGGCCCGGATACGACAGATCATCGATGCTCGCGAGCCAACCGGCTCATCAGGATCGCGGCGCGTTTTGCCTGCCTCGCGATCGATGGGATATCGACCTTTTCGTTGGCAGTATGCGAACCGTCGCTTGCTGGCCCGAGCCCGACAAGTCCGTCGACGTCCGCCGCGACGAAACTGATGTCGCCAGCGCCGCGCTTGACCGGATCGAGCTCCCCCATTTCCGGCAATCCCATGTCGCGGTTCACGCCGTTCAACCGGGATAGCAGAGCGCGATTACCTTCGGTGGGCGGCATTGGCGGATAGGAATCCTCGTCGAAGCTGATTTCGGCCTTCGTACCCGCCAGTGATTGCGCCACGATCGCGCGCATCCTGTCGCGCGTGCGTTCGATCTGGTCGGGGCTGATCGCACGCAAATCGCCGCGCGCCACCGCGGTGGAGGCGATGATATTGGTTTTGCCCGTTGCCTCGAGACGAATCCGGCCCCGGTCGAGCTGCGCCGTCTGGCCACCGCCGATCAGTCCGACATTATAGGTCAGCTTGTCGTCCGGAAGCTCGCGGCGAAATGTGTCGATGATGCGCGCAAGCTCGTAGATCGCTCCATAATTGCCCGCACCGACGCCGGCGGAATGGGCGCTGTGTCCGGTCACTGTAACAGTCCAGCTGCCGGCGCTCCGCCTGGCGATCGAGCCCATGTCGACCGGACCGGTCGGGCCGTCTTCAACCGCCAGATCCTCGAAATCGAGCGCCACGTCGGCCTTCTTGCCCTCGGCGATCAGGTCGCGGCGTGAAATCGTCAGCGGATTTCCCGCATCTTCCTCGTCACCGGTCAGGAACACGGTGATGTTCGAGTTCTTGAGCGTGCCGGCGGCCTGCATTGCACGAAGCGCCGCGACGATCACCGCCATGCCGCCCTTGTCGTCGCCCGAACCCGGGCCGTGCGCCCAATTCCCGTCCGGCGTCCAGCGTTGGAAGGGCGAGTCAGGCTCAAACACCGTATCGAGATGAGCGATCAGCAGAAGCTTCTTGCCCTTTCGACTCCCAACATGCCGAGCAACGATGTGGCCGGCGCGGCCGGCGGCCTTCATGTCAATCCATTCGACCTTGAAGCCGAGCGGCTCCAGTTCGGAGCGGAGCATCTGCCCGACGGCGGTGACTCCGGTAATGTTCATCGTCCCGCTGTTTTGGTTCACCCACTTCTCGAGCATCGAAACGGTGCGCGGCTGCTCCGCGTCGACGGCGGCGACCATTTTCTGTTCGACCGGAGTGAGAGCCGCCGGCGCGGGTCCCGCCAGCAGGAGGCCAAGGGCTGCGAACGCATACAGGAATCGTGACGTCATGCCGCCAGCCTAGCGCGGCACTAAGGTTCAAACAACTTTCCTACATAACGCCTATTTGGTTATCCGCCGCGCGAATCAGCTAGCGGGAGAGGTAATTTGGAAGAAGGCGTTGGAGTGAAACAGCTGATCGACGCGCTAATCGAGCGGGAAGGCGGCTACGTGAACCATCCGGCGGACAAGGGTGGGCCGACCTGCTTCGGGATTACCGAGGCAGTCGCCCGAGCCCAGGGCTATTCCGGGTCGATGCGCGAGCTGCCGCGCGAAGATGCGGCCTCCATTTACAAAAGGCTCTATTGGTTCCGCCCGCGCTTCGACGAAGTCGCGAAGCGCTCTTCCAAAGTCGCCGCCGAATTGTTCGACACAGGCGTGAACATGGGGCCGGCGGTCGCTGCGACATTTCTCCAAAGAGCGCTCACGGCACTCAACCGCAACGGCAGCGACTATTCGGATCTCGTGCCTGACGGCCGCATCGGCGAGCAGACGCTCGCCGCTCTCGACGCCTTTCTTGAGAGGCGCGGCAAAGACAGTGGCGAAACCGTGCTGCTGCGCGCGCTCGAGGCGCTCCAGGGCGAACGCTACCTCCGGCTTGCCGAGCGGCGACCGGCCAATGAGGCATTCCTTTATGGCTGGCTAGCAAACCGTATTGGTGCAAAATAATAGACGCTCACACACCACATAGTCTCAACTCAATTTCCGAAAGGGTTTTCCCATCATGAAACGCTTGCCCCCTCCCGGCACCTTCGCCGAAGGTCAGCGCCTGGTCTACGGCCTGCTTGCGGCTGCCGCCGGTATGTTCTGCGGTGGATGCGCCATCGCGACGATTACACTGTTGATGTGGGGCGGCTGGTCGAGGGCCGAGGAGCATACGATCGTCACCATATTCGGCTGGTCGCTGGGCGGCTTCATTGCCGCCATGATCGTGGTGATCGCCGGTCGTCTGGCCGGCGGCCCCGGCGGCCGATTGAAGCTCAGCGCGAGCCGCGACGGCGCGCTTTTCGAGGCGGACCGCGAAGTAGCGCCCGAATGATCCTTCGATTCCTCAACGTGCAGGGAATTGCCGGGCTCGCCGCCTCGCTCGCGCTGCTTGGCCTCTTGCTCCTTCAGAAAGGCGAGACGCGCCATTGGCGCAAGCAATCGGCACAATTGGAGCAGCTCTATCGAGCTGAGCGGGCCGCCCTCGCCGAAACCGTCGCCAATTACCGCGCCGCCGCAGAGGTTGCTCGTGCTGCCGATCGTGACGCGGCCGAGCAAACCCGGGCCGCGCAGGACGCAATCAACGAAAGGATTTCCAATGAATTTCAGGCTCGCCTTGCCGATGTTCGCGCTCATGCTTCCGGCTTGCGCCGCCAGGATGCCGCCGCCCCAGCCGATCCCGGCCGTGGCGGAGCCGCGCCAATGCCCGGCCTACCCGGTTCCGCCGCCCGCGCTGCTCAAGCCCCCGGCGAAGACCGGCTTCCTGCCGAAGATGCGTTGATCGCGACGGAACAGGCGATCCAGCTCGATGAGCTCATCAGATGGGTCCGCCAGCAGTCGGCGGTCGATCCAAACGCCGGCCCGCGCCGATGACATGTGCGTGAAACAGGCGTAAGCGCGCCTCGCGGCATGCACCCTATGTCGCGGGCGATGCGTTGGGAGTCTCGAGCGAAAGGAGGCACCATGGCCGGCTTTGAAGAGATCCGCGAACATATGAAAATCATCGGTGCGGACGGCGCGCCGATCGGAACCGTCGATCGCATCGAAGGCAATCGGATCAAGATGATCCGCGCCGACAGCGGAATCGGGCATGAAAATGAGCATCACTACATCCCGAAAGGCCTCGTCGCCGAGGTCGAAGGCGACACGGTCCGGCTGACGGCTCGCGGCGACGTCGTCGCCGATCTGTTCGAGCAGGAACAGAGCGGCGAGCCGATCGGCTAGTCGCGGATTCTAACCCTCGACATTGCAACGGGCGCCCTGCGCCCTAGGTCGGTGGCGTGGACAAGCATCGAGTCGAGACGCAGCGGGACGCGCCCGCCTGGACCAGGATCGACGCCTATTTCACCGCGCTCGCGAGGCGCCGCACGGCGCGCGGGCAGCGTGAGCCGCGGCTTCGAACGCAGCCGGAATCTCCGCGTTTTTCCTTGAGCACCCTTCCCTTTCTCGTGCTCATCATCGCGCTTTTCGTGCTTACCGTGGCCATCATCATCGCCGCCTGGCCGGGCAGTTGGCCGCAGCATAAGGCCAGAACCGCCGCTCACGAACTCGGCACTGCCGAAAAGGGCTGGTTCCAGGAAGCCGAGAAGGAAATGAACCGCTAGCCGTTGCAAGTCGCGCGACCTCCGCTAGCTTCGCCCGCAGATTAGGAGGGGTTCATGCGGGCATCCACTTTCTTGCTTTGCGGAGCATTGGTTCTGACCGGCGGCTGCGGGCAGAAGGCATCCGACGAACGCAATTCCGGCGCAAATGCAGCAGCGGCGGCTGCGGCCAAGCCCGAACCCAAGCATTATTGCTTCTTCAAGAAGGACGAACAGAAGGATTGGACCGCCGCGCGAGGAGCGAACGGGGACATTACGGTGAAGGGCCGCGTCCACATGGGAGACCCGCGTTACAAGGGCGACCTTGGCCAGCCGGAGATTTCCGGCACCAACGCCAAATTGTGGCTGACGATGGCGCAGGTCACGGGCTATCGCTCGGTCGACAATTGGTGGGACGTGAGTTTCACGATCCCCGACAGCGCAGCAATCGAGACGGTCACCGTCGCCTGCGATTCCAAGCGAATTTTCGCTGAGTTGAAGGTAAAGCCGCGGAAATAAGCCGCGGCTTCGGCCCTACATGCTGCAGCGCCAGCCTCCGCCGGCCCAGAACATCCTGTCGCAATTGTCGTTGTGCCAGACCCATTTGGGATAGGCCCGGTCCGGACGGTCGTGCCACCAGTCGTTGAAGCTGTCCGAATCCCAGCTGCGATTGAAGTCAGGATCGTACCAGCCCCACCCGCCGGCGATCACGTCTTTCCGTCTATGGTGCCGGTCGCCGTGACGATGTCGAAAGTCGCCGCTGACGAACGGCCCCGACGGGCTCGTCGGGCTAGGGAGCACGGCCGGCCGGGAAGCAAAGACCGGGTCGACGAAGGTTTGCGCCTGTGCCGGAACGACGGCAGTGATGGTGGCGGCCAGCGGCACCGCCAGACCAAGCAACATAACTCGCATGTCGCTCTCCTCTTGTATCGTCCTTGTGGGACAGGCGGGCAACGCCGCAGCGGCCCTATCGTTGCATGGGCGAAAGGATTGTTACGCGGGCGAACCCGTCACTCGGCCGACGCATTCGCCAAAGCCGATCCGCGGAGTCCCATCGCGCTCGCACCAGGCCTTGAGCGTCACCTCGTCGCCATCCTCTAGGAAGGTGCGTGTCTCGCCGCTCACGAGCTCGATCGGCTGCTTCCCCCCGCGGCTGATTTCGAGCAGCGATCCGAGCCCGCCATCGCTGTCGGTCGACAACGTTCCGGTTCCGATCAGGTCGCCCGGCTGAAGGTTGCAGCCATTGGAGCTGTGATGCGCGACGATCTGCGCAGCGCTCCAGTACATCGCCGCATCGGCCGAGCCGCGAGACAGGATATGCGGCGCAATACCGTCGGCGCGCATCTTGGCGGTCGTGAGAGTGGCCTCGAGCTGGATGGGCAGGGCGCCCGACTCGCGATCGGCGGGATCGTCGAGATACGGAAGCGGAGCGGGATCGCCAGAAGGCCGCGGCGGCATCGCCTTGCGGAACGGCGAAAGTGCCTGCGGGCTCACCACCCATGGGCTGACGCTGGTCAGGAAGTTCTTTGCGAGGAACGGCCCGAGCGGCTGATATTCCCACGCCTGGAGGTCGCGCGCAGACCAATCGTTCAGCAGACAATAGCCGGCGATATGATCAGCTGCCTCGCCGATCGGAATCGGCGAACCCAATTCGTTGCCGCGTCCAACCCAAATTCCGATCTCGAGCTCATAATCGAGGCGGCGGCTGGGCCCATATTCCGGAATCTCCGCGTCCGGCGCCCTTCGCTGCCCTTTCGGACGGACCACCGGCTCCCCAGAGGATCGCACCGAGCTTGCGCGGCCGTGGTAGCCGATTGGGACATATTTATAGTTGGGCAGCAGCGGATTGTCGGGCCGGAACTGTTTCCCAACATTGGTCGCGTGATGAATGCCGACGTAGAAGTCCGTGTAGTCGCCGACGATGCACGGCACGTGCATCCGGACCTCGCTTTGGCCGACAAGCTGGGATTCGACATCGTCGCGATAACGCTCGTCGGAGAGTAATTCGGACAGGCGTTCGCGAAGGTCGCGTTGGGCCGACGAGCCGCGGGCAAGCCACGCGTTGAGCACCGGCTGCATGAGATCAGTGCGCCAATCTTCGTCGAGCAGGTCGGCAATGCCGGTGAGGTCCAGAACAAAATCGCCGATCGCGACTCCCGGTCGACGGCGGCGCTGGCCAACGGAGAAAATTCCGAGCGGCAGGTTCTGGATCGGGAAGTCGCTGTCTGGGGCGCTCTCGACCCAGCTCGTCAACGATGGGTCATTGGTTAGGTCAGTCACGGCAGCTTGGCCTTCGGGAAACCAGCCCACGCCTGGTCATAATCCGGTTGCGCGCGCTCCAATGCCCAATCGGTCGGCCGGTAGGGCCAACAGGTTTCGAGCATGAAGGCCATCGTTCCTTCGATCTTGGCCGGCCTGAGTTCAGTCTCGCTGGCCTTCTTCCAGCTTTCGACGTCCGGCCCGTGACCGCTCATGAGATTATGGAGCGACAACCCGCCAGGAGCAAAGCCGTCGGCCTTTGCATCATAGGCACCATGGATCAGGCCCATCGCCTCGCTCATCACGTTGCGATGGAACCAGGGCGGCCGGAACGTGTCCTCTGCCACCATCCATCGCGGCGGAAAGATCACGAAATCCGCATTGGCGCGTCCGGGCACGTTGCTGGGGCTCGTCAGCACCGTGAAGATCGAGGGATCCGGATGGTCGAAGCTGATCGTTCCGATCACGTTGAACCGCGACAGATCGTAGCGATAGGGCGCGAAATTGCCGTGCCAGGCGATGACATCGAGCGGCGAATGGTCGAGCGTCGTGGTCCAGAGATGCCCCAGCGATTTCTGGACGACTTCCGTGGGCTCGTCCTTGTCCTCATACCAGGCGACGGGCGTCTCGAAATCGCGCGGATTGGCAAGCCCGTTCGATCCGATCGGACCGAGCTCCGGCAAGCGGAACGGCGCACCGTAATTTTCGGCGACATAGCCGCGCGAACGTGCGGCGCTTACCGCCACGCGAAACTTCATGCCCCGCGGGATGACCCCGATTGAGCCCGGCGCGACGTCGAGGCGTCCGAGCTCGGTCTCAAGCGCGATCGCGCCATCCTGCGGCACAATCACCATTTCCGCATCGGCGTCGACGAAGACCCTGCCGGTCATCGCTTTGTCGGCACGATAGAGATGCAGCGCACAGCCTTCGAGATCCTCCGGCCGGCGCGCGTGAAGCATGGTCACCAGTCCATCGACGAAGTCCGTGCCCGCCGGCAGCTCGGGCGGATCCCAGCGGAGGCGATTTGGAGCGAGCGGCTTTGCCGAAGCTGGCGCCCCGAGCAAAGGCGCACCGTCATACGCCGTGAATGGCCGGTGATCCGCGGTCGGCCGCATGCGGTAGAGCCAGCTGCGCCGGTTCTCGTGCCGCGGCGATGTGAAGGAGCTGCCGGAAAGTTGCTCGGCGTAGAGTCCGAAGGCCGGGCGCTGAGGTGAATTGCGCGCCTTCGGCAAAGCGCCGTCGACAGCCTCGGTTTCGAAATGGCTGCCGAAACCGGTCATGTAGCGGAGCGCATCGGTCATGCGCACGGCGGTTAGTGCGTCGGCTTCAGAAACTCAAACGGGCGCGGTCCCTGGAGAAGAACCGCGCCCGTGAGCAGGCGGGGACTCGCAACCCGTCCGCTCGTGTCAGTTGGGCCCGTCAGCTATGATTGACGTTGACGTCGATCGAGTTGGGAACGTTGATCTCGGTCTTGTGTCCGCCGAGTCCGATGTAGCCGCGGAAAACGTAGAGCAGCACCAGAACGACGATGATCAGAATGACCACGGCGAGCACTCCGCCGCCGCCTCCGCCGCCGCCTGTTTCGACGATTGTAGTATGTTCGCGCTCCGTGCCGTTATCATCGGCCATGGAAACTCTCCCTGTTTATCCTGTTATTGTTGCGAAACGAGCCGCCAGGGGTGCGGTTCCGAACTTCCGGGAGGCATCATGAGACGGACTGCGAGCGCGATGTTGATCCTCGGCGTGATGCTTGCCGCCTGCAGCAAGGCACCGGAGCAGGCCGCGCAGAACTCCGTACCGCCCACCGAAAATCGGGTTTCCAATGACCAGCCGGCCCCGGCATTGCGGCCCGTGTCCAATGAAGCCGCGCCTTCTCCCCGGACTTCGCTCCCCGAACCCAAGGGCCCGATCGATCCGAAGAGCATCGAAGCAGCCGGCCAGGTCGTGCAACATTATGGTGCGCTGATCGAGGAGGGCCGCTGGGCGGAGGCGCGGAAGCTCTGGGGAAATGCCGGCGCGGCGGCCGCCTTTGAAAAGAGGATCAGGGGGAATTGGACGACGCATCTGGAGATCGGCAATCCGCGCGACGAAGAAGGAGCCGCTGGCTCGATCTACGTAACCGTTCCAGCCATTTTCTATAATGACCAGGAGAGCGGGGAGCCGTCGCGTCTGGAAACCGATGTCATCCTTCGGCGAGTGAATGACGTGCCAGGTTCAACCGAGGCCCAGCGGCAATGGCATATAGAGCGGATCGAGGCGGCCTAGAGGCCGTTCATCGCCTGCTCGAACTTCTTCTCGTCATCCTGGGTGATCGGCGCACCGGTGACGTCCGTCGGCTGCTCGGCGTTCGCTGAATTGTTGTCCGTCTGAGGTGACGAGCCGGCAACATCATAAGCGACCCAGATGATCCCGGCCGCCCAGAGGAGCGCCATCCAGCGACTCTTGAAGATCGTGCTGGTCTTCATCGGGATCATGCGTCTTAGTGTCGCGGAAGCCCTTTAAGATTCGGTTTCGGCCCGATCTTTTGTGACCTCGCGATATTTGAAATGATCGCGGATCCGGCTGTTGAAATAGATGCCTTTGGAAAAAGCCAGGCGCAGCGCCTCGGCGACGCTTTCGGGCACCTCTTCATAAACATAGCGCCGCCCGGTCACGAACTCGACCCACAGTTCGTTTGCGTTGGTATCGTAGACGAAGCGGCGGATGACATTTGAAGGCATCCGGCTGAAACGAACAGGGCGGCGCGAGTGTCCCTTACCGCCGCCCGCCAAATCGCATCCGGCTCTGCTTGCCGAAGCGTCCCTTGCGAGTCCCCGGCTTCCCCTCGTTGGAATGGCCCAGAGGCCGTGGCGCGACGCGCTGGTCGTGCGGGATTCCGAGGTCGTCTTCCTCCAGGCGGCGGATCTCGTCGCGAAGGCGTGCAGCTTCCTCGAACTCGAGGTCGGCCGCGGCTTTGCGCATCCGCTCTTCGAGGTCGCCGATATAGGCTTTGAGGTTGTGCCCGACGAGATGCGGCCGTTCCTCATCGCCAGTGTCGACGACCACGCCGTCGCGGGTCGCGAGATGGGCGAGCACGTCATGGATGTTGCGCCGGATGCTCTCCGGCGTGATGCCATGCTCCTCGTTATAGGCGAGCTGCTTTTCGCGCCGGCGATTGGTCTCGTTGAGCGCGCGTTCGATCGAGCCCGTCACCGTGTCGGCATAGAGAATGACGCGGCCGTCGACGTTGCGCGCGGCTCGCCCGATCGTCTGGATCAGCGAAGTCTCGGAGCGAAGGAAGCCTTCCTTGTCGGCGTCGAGAATCGCGACGAGCCCACATTCCGGAATGTCGAGGCCCTCGCGCAGCAGGTTGATGCCGACGAGCACGTCGTAGACGCCGAGCCGCAGCTCGCGGATGAGCTCGATGCGCTCCAGCGTCTCGACGTCGCTGTGCATGTAACGAACCTTGAGGCCCGCCTCGTGCAAATATTCGGTGAGGTCCTCCGCCATTCGCTTGGTCAGAGTCGTGACCAAAGTGCGATAGCCCTTGCGCGCGGTCTCCTTCGCCTCATGGACGAGGTCGTCGACCTGGTCCTCGACCGGCTTGATCTCGACCGGCGGATCGATGAGCCCCGTGGGGCGGATCACCTGTTCCGAAAAGACACCGCCCGTCTCGTTCATTTCCCACGGTCCGGGCGTCGCCGAGACGAATGTCGTCTGCGGTCGCATCGCGTCCCATTCGTTGAAGCGGAGCGGCCGGTTGTCGATGCAGCTCGGCAGGCGGAACCCATATTCGGCAAGCGTGATTTTCCGGCGGTGATCGCCGCGCGCCATCGCACCGATCTGCGGCACCGTCTGGTGGCTCTCGTCGATGAACAGAAGCGCGTTGTCGGGAAGATATTCGAAAAGGGTCGGCGGCGGCTCGCCGGGTAGGCGTCCGGTGAGGAAGCGCGAGTAATTTTCGATGCCCGCGCAGCTTCCCGTCGCCGCGATCATCTCGAGGTCGAAATTGGTGCGCTGCTCGAGCCGTTGAGCTTCGAGGAGCCGCCCCTCCGCGGTCAGTTCCTTCAGTCGCTCGGCGAGCTCATGCTTGATCGCTTCCATTGCCTGCTTGAGCGTCGGGCCCGGCGTCACATAGTGCGAGTTCGCATAGACCTTGATGTAATCGAGGCTGGCGATGGTCTTGCCGGTCAGCGGGTCGAACTCGGTGATGTCCTCGATCTCGTCGCCGAAGAAAGAGATACGCCAGGCCATGTCCTCATAGTGCGACGGGAAGATTTCGAGGCTGTCTCCGCGGACCCTGAAATTGCCCCGAGCGAAGGCTTGGTCGTTGCGGCGATATTGCAGCGCGACCAGCTTGCGGATGACCTCGCGCTGGTCCTCCGACGCGCCCTTCTTCAGGCTGAAGGTCATCGCCGAATATGTTTCGACGGAGCCGATGCCGTAGAGGCAGCTCACCGATGCGACGATGATCACGTCATCGCGCTCGAGCAGCGACCGCGTCGCCGAGTGGCGCATTCGGTCGATCGCCTCGTTCACGCTCGATTCCTTCTCGATGTAGGTGTCGGTGCGCGGGACGTAGGCCTCGGGCTGGTAGTAATCGTAATAGCTGACGAAATATTCGACTGCGTTGTTCGGGAAGAAGCTCTTGAACTCGCCATAGAGCTGCGCGGCGAGGATTTTGTTGGGCGCGATCACCAGCGCCGGGCGCTGAAGCGTCTCGATCACCTTGGCCATGGTGAACGTCTTGCCCGAGCCGGTGACTCCGAGGAGCACCTGGCTTGCCTCGCCATTCTCGCTAATGCCCTCGACCAGTTCGCGGATCGCAGTGGGCTGGTCGCCGGCGGGTTCATATTCTGAAACGAGCTCGAACGGCTTGCCGCCTTCCGCCTTCTCGGGGCGCGCGGGGCGGTGCGGCGTGAACGCAGAGGCGGTGTCGGGCTCCTCGAGCCCGCGCCGGATAACGAGTTCGGGCATGGATGAAGAATATGCGGGTTCGCGATGTGTTCCGCAATGGCAGCAGCTTGCAGGGAGGCTAGGCGGTGCGTACGCACGGCAAGATGGCGGGGGGCCCCAGAACTTCTGATCGCGCGCTTCGGCCGATCGATCGCTTGCCGTATCTTGCTGCTGCCATTCCCCTGCTCCTCCTTGAATATGCCGCCGCCTTTATTCCGGGCCTGACCCAGCGTTCACTCGAAGGAGCATGGGCGTTCGGGATCGGATGGATGGCCTGGCTCGGCAGGGTCGAGGGCAGCTTGCTGGGCCTGGTGATCCTGTTGTGCAGCGCTGCCTTGGGATGGCTCAGCCTCCGTCGCACCGTCGCGACTGGTGATCCCGGCTCGTTCGTTGCATTGGCCGTCGTTCCCTGGCTTCAATTGCCGGCCATCCTGTGGCTCGCATTGTCACGGTCGGATTCATCGCCGACCGCTCCTGACTCGACCGCAGCGGTGCGCGGCGCCTTGTGGGGTTTGGCAATTGCCTTCGGTGCGGAAATCCTCCTCACGCTGACATTTGGGTCGTATGGCATCGCCCTTTTCGTCGGATCCCCTTTCATTGTTGGGCTCATCGCTTCTTATCTGGCGCAACGCGACGGCCATCCGCGTCCTTTGATGGTAGCGCAATACGCCCTCGTGCTGGCGAGCGCCGTGCTGTTCGGCTTCGCTCTCGAGGGCCTGGTTTGCCTGCTGATCGCATATCCGCTGGCCGCGCTGGCCGCGTTGATCGGTGGGGCATTCGGTTCGGGGCTCGCCCGAATGCGCGTGTCGAGTGGAACAGCGTTTTCGACGATAGCGCTCTTACCGCTCCTTCTCGCGGCGGAAACAGCCGCGCCGCCACTTGCGGAATTCGGTGACACGCGCTCGATTGAGGTCGACGCTCCGCCCGCCGCTGTATGGCAGGCGATCGTGCACATGGGCACGATCCACAGCCCTCCTGCCGCGCCCTTCGACTGGGGTCTGGCTTATCCGGTCGCCGGGCATATCCAGGGCCAGGGCGTCGGCGCCGTTCGCCTTGGCGTATTCTCCACCGGCACCGCCTACGAGCGCGTCACTCGCTGGAAACCCGGACGCGAACTATGGTTCGATGTGCTCAGCGATCCCCCGATGATGCGTGAGAGCAATCCGTTCGGCCCCGTCCGCGCGCCGCACCTCGAAGGCTACTTCTCGACGCGCTACGCGCGCTTCACGCTGGCGGCCTTGCCGGGCAGGCGAACGCGGTTGACGCTTGCGACGGACCACACGCTGCGCATCGGCCCAACGGAGTACTTTCTCCCGCTCGCCCATTGGGCCGTGCGCGAAAACAAGCGCAGGGTGTTGGCCCATTTCCGGACCGAAGCTGAAGCACGGTACCGCGCCACATGAGCAGTCTGGCGATCCGCGATACGGACGTCTGCAATCCCGGATATGCTCCGACCAACATGGCACTCTCATCGCCGATCGATCTGACTGACCGCTGAAGCGGCAGATAAGGCAGGCGTCCGGGCGGCGACGCATGCGAACAAAATGGGATGACCAGCGCATCCGACCGCAAGCCGATCTCTGACGAAGAAGTCCTGAAGCTCCGCCGCTATGTCTGGGCGGACGGGTCCATTTCGCCCGACGAAGCTTCGCAGCTCTTCGACCTCAATGACGCCGCCTCTCCGTCAAACGACTGGAGCGATTTCTTCGTCGAGGCGATGTGCGATTATCTGATCGGCCGGGGCCAGCCGCGCGGCTATGTGACTCAGGCCGACGCCGACTGGTTGATGTACAATCTCAATCGCGACGGCGAGATCGACAGCTACGCCGAGCTCGAGCTCATCGTGAAGTTGTTCGAGAGGGCCGAAGCGGTCCCGGAATCCCTGAAGCGCTTTGCATTGACCGCAGTCCAGCAGATCGTGCTGACGGGCTCAGGACCGACACGTCGAGGCGGCGATATCGCGCCCGGCCGGATCGACGACGCGGAGGTCACTCTGCTTCGCCGCCTGATCTTTGCTCCGGCGAGCGACGGCCCGGCGAAGGTCAGCCGGAGCGAGGCAGAAATGCTCTTCCGGCTCAAGGACGCGACCCTGGGCGCGGACAATTCAGCAGAATGGAAGAGGCTCTTCGTGCAGGGCATCGCCAATTTTCTGATGGCGCATCAGACGTGGGTTCCGCTGGATGGAAAGGCGCAGGCACGGCTGGAAGATCCACGAGCCAATACGACTCCGTTCCGTGAGGTGCTCGGCCGCCTTGGCAGGAATCCCGCAACGATTCGTGAGATTCTCTTCGGCGAAGACGAGCATGGTCGCGCGGCGGCCTATGACCGGGCGGTCGCCCGGGACGCCGAAGTGACGCCCGAAGAATCCGCCTGGCTAAAGCAATTGCTTGACGCCGATGGCGCCCGCGACCCGCTCGAGCAGGCATTGCTCGACTTCCTGGAGGCGGACGGCGTCAAGCTTCAATGACCGGCGCCTCAGCGCTCCAGTTCACGTCCCATGCCGCCGTCATCGTGGGCGCCGTCATCCTGTGGCTGTACAAGGATCTCGAACAGTCCGACCTTCCCGACCGGCGCCGTTCGTGGAGCATGAACGGCATTTTGGCGTTCATTTGTGCTGTTTACATTTGGCGCGGCGCGGGCGCCCCCGTTTATCGGCCGGAAAGCTCCGTAGGAACGATGATTGCCTGGGGCATGGCCGCCGTGTGGATGGTCCATGGCATCTTCCGCATGGGGCTTCTACGACGGGAGGCCGCGCGAAACCATCCGCCGCAGCTTATCCCGATGTCTCTTGGCATAGCGACGACCGCTTTGATCGCATTGCTGGAGGAGCTCTTGTTTCGTGGAGGACTCCAGAATGAGATCATTCCCCTCACACACGCAATGAACGCCGATGTTTACGGGGTCTTCGCGATCAACCTCGTTTTCGGCCTGATGCATTATAACCGTGGATTCATGTTTGCGATGTCTGCCGGTTTCGTCGGAACGATTTTCTCGATCGTGACGCTCGCGAGTGGAAGCGTCCTGCCTGCAATTGTGATGCATGTGGGCTGGAACGTGACGGTAGGCATCGCGCGTATGCGTCCACATGAGATTGTGGAAACGGCGGGCTAAATCGTTGTTTACCGATTGCCCCTAACGTCCCTCGGTAAGTTCAGGGGACGTCCCATGCGTATTTGGATCATTCTTCTCACCAGTTGCGCCTTGGCCGCTTGCAACCAGGCCGAAGCCGTCAGCGGCAAGCATTCTTCGGCCGGCAAGACGCCGGACGATATCTTTCCGAAGTCCGGCAACTACCACGTCATTCACGATGGAATTGGCGCAGCGGGCGAGAACCGCGAGGAATCCGATACATGGCTCGATGTGTCGGATCGCGAGAAGTTCAAGGAACAATTCGTTCGCGATGGAGGGAGCCGATGCCGCGACCAGAGCGTCGAACTCGGTGGAGGTTCGTTTAGCGTAAAGATGACCTGCGATGCCCCCGACGGCGACATCCACAACATTGGAATGGAAAGCCACGGGACCTATTCGAGAGATTCGATCGACGTCACGAACGACGTCACGCTCTGGGGCTCGCCAATGCGTGAAACCTACAGCTATCGGCTAATTGGCCGGTAAGACGTCGAAGGTTTGCCGAAACAGACCTGGCGGCGTAGGTCGCCGCCCAGGGGGAACGGCAATGACTCGATCGGACCTGTTCGGACGCAGCGGGCTGCGGGCCTTTGGCGCGTATATTTTCATCTGGGGCATCGCCGTAGCCTATCTCGCCGTTCGAGGCGCCGATTGGATGTTCCCATTGGCGTCCCTCGGCATCTTCGGCCTGGTTCTTGGCGCGATCATCTGGTTCCTGACGCGCAACATGAACGCGCCGGCGGTTCCGGTCGCACATCCAGCCCGCGAGTCCCGCGGATTGCTTGTCTACCTGCTCGTCTATGCCGTGCTTCTGATCGGGATCTGGCTGGGCACGATCCGCCATGCGATCCCTCCCGGAGAAACGCAGGAACTCGCGGTCCTGGGCTACAAATTGCTGATCCACGTCGCGATTCCGGCCGGAATCATCCTTGCGCTCGGCGGCGCGATCCGGCCTTTGTTCGACAGCGGGATCAAGCGGCGCGGATTCTGGACGACGTTGATCGTGCTTTGCGCGCTCATGTTCGCTCTACTGTCGGTGGTCAGCCCCTCGCTCAACCAGATCGGCGCGCTCGGCCTTGCTCCTGCAGCTGCGGTCGGCTGGGTGCTGGCCGCCTGGGCGTGGAACTCGATCGAGGCGGGCCTGTGCGAGGAGTTCTTCTTTCGCGCCTGCCTGCAGTCGCGCCTGACCGCCTGGCTGAAATCGCCGGCCGCGGCGATCGTCACGACCTCGCTGCTGTTCGCATTGTCGCACTGGCCTGGTCTCTACCTTCGCGGCAACCCGGAGGTGGACGGATGGTCGACCGACCCGATTCAGGTTGCAGCCTTCACCATTGCGACCTTATCTCCGCTCTCGATCGCGCTCGGTCTGTTGTGGGCGCGGTCGCGCAGCCTCCTCCTGATCGTGCTGGTCCACGGTGCGATCGATGCACTTCCGAATACCGCGGAGCTGATGCACATCTGGGGTTGAAACAGGGGACTCGACAATGAAAGCTGCTTACCTTCTGCTCGCGTTCGCGCTGCCACTCTCTGCCTGCAACAAGTCGCCGGAGATTCACGAAAAAAACGTCAGCGTCGCAGACGTCGCGCAAAAAGTGCGCGATGCGGGCGTTGGCAACGGCGGATTCCTCGACCCCGGGCAATGGCGCACCGTCAGCACGCTCGAGGAGATGAACATTCCTGGCGCGTCCGCGGAAGCCCGGGCCATCATGAAGCAAATGGCGAGCAAGACTTCGAACACGACGTTCGAATATTGCCTCACTCCCGAGGAGGCGCGGAAGCCCAGCGGCAAGTTCTTCGCCGGCAAGGACAGGGGCAATTGCCGCTACGAAAGCTTCGACATGAGCGGCGGAAAGATGGACGCCGTGATGAGTTGCCGGGGCGAACCGTCCGGGACGGTGACAATGGCCATGCACGGGACCTATTCGCCGGATGAATATGTGTCTCACGGCGAAATGAAGATCGAGGGCAGCCCGCAGGGCGCCATGACAATGAAGATGCGCACCGAAGCGAAGCGCATCGGCGAATGCGCCGCAAAAACGGCGCAGGGATAAGGGGAAAGACATGATCGGTTACGTCACGGTCGGCAGCAACGATCTCGAAAAGGCGCGCAACTTCTACGACAATCTGATGCCGGCGATCGGCGCTTCGCGGATCATGGAGTTCGGCGACAATTTCACCATGTACGGGACAGGCATGGGCCGTCCGGGCCTTGCCGTCTGCAAGCCTTACAACGGCGGCAGTGCGGCCGCCGGGAACGGCAACATGACGGCGATCGCCTGCGATACGCGGGCCAACGTGGATGCCCTTCACGCGAAGGCGATGGAGCTTGGCGGCAGCGACGAAGGCGCGCCCGGGGTGCGCGGCGAGGAAGGGCCACGGGCCTTCTACGGCGCCTATTTTCGTGACCTCGACGGCAACAAGCTTTGCGCATTCCGGATCGGACCTGCCGACTGAATGGTTGAGGCCGCGTGACGAACGCGGTCGTACTCATCAATCGCGGTGGCGGATCGGTCGCTGCGGACAAGGACGTTCCTGGCAAGGTCGAAGCGGCCCTTGCCAAGGCGGGCGTCGCTGCAGATGTCGAACTGATCGACGGCGGCAACTTTGAGGTTCGCTGCAAGGCGCTTGCCGCCAGAGGCGACGCGCTGGTGATCGTCGGCGGCGGTGACGGTACAGTCGGCGCCGCGGCTTCGGCGCTTGCAGGCACCGAGACCTCGCTCGGGATCCTTCCACTCGGGACCCTCAATCATTTCGCGCGCGATGCGGGAATTCCCGCCGACCTCGATGCGGCCGCGAAGCTGATCGCGTCAGCCTCGCAGCGGCGCGTGGACGTGGCCGAAATGAACGGTCGTCTGTTCATCAACAACAGCGCCATCGGCCTTTATCCTTTGATGGTGATGGACCGCGAGTTGCAGCAGCGAAGGCTTGGCCGCAGCAAGAGGTTGGCGATGATCGTCGCGTCCCTGCGCACTCTGGCACGTTTCAGTCACGGGCGGCTCACATTGACGGTCAATGATGAGCAAACCGCACGCATCGACACGCCTTTGCTGTTCGTCGGCAATAACGACTACCGGCTCGATCTCGGAGGACCGGGCCGCCGCCAAAGCCTCGACAAGGGCGAACTGTGCGTGATGGTGATGCGGAAGAAGACCCGTCGCGGGCTGATCGCGGCCAGCGTCCGCGCGTTGTTCGACCGCACTCGCGCGGACGACATGGTCCGGATCGACGGCGTCGAGCGGCTGCGGGTCGCGAGTCAGCGCAGTCACCTCGTCGTTTCAATAGATGGGGAGGTCGTAAGCGCCGAGCCACCGCTAGACTACCGCATTCGAAGGCGAGCGCTTCGAATCATCGCCCCATAAGAAACGGGCGGAAGGATCGCTCCTCCCGCCCCGATCTTGTTCGCTGCGCCCGCTTAGGAGCCGCGTTCTGGCGTCGCTGCCGGAGGCGGAGGCGGAGGCGGCGGAGCCGGGCACGTATCCGTTGCCAGGATCACCGTGCCGTCCGGGCACGTCTGCGTCGCCGGAGGCGGCGGCGGAGGCGGCGGAGGCGGCGGTGGCGGAGGTGGCGGAGGCGGAGCCTCGATGTCGGCGAAGTTGTAGATCAGGCTCGCAAGGAGGCTGTGCGACTGCCAGGCGTTGATCCTGATCGGGTCGCCAAAGAAGTCATCATCCCTGATTTTGGGGCCGCGGAAGTAGCGATACTTGAGGCCGACATCGAAGTGACGGAACACGGGAGCGCGGACGCCGGCGATGATCTGCCACGCAAAACCGCTGTCCTTGACCGAATCATGCTCCTCGAAGGTATCTTCGACGTCACGATATTTCGTACGGCGCCAGGCTATTCCGGCACCGCCGCCGGCGTAGAAGTTGACCGTATCGTTCTTGCCGAGATCGATCAGGACGTTGCCCATCGCGGAATAAGCGCGCGAATGACCGTCGGCATCGAAGGTGCTACCGCCGTTGAATTGATAGGTGTCGTGCTTGGCCCATTTATGAGCAAGCTCGACCTCCGCGCGGATTATTCCGAAATCGTATCCGGCGATCAGATCGCCATCGACCCCCATCTTATGGTCGATCCTCAAGGTGTCCGTACCGTCGATGAGGTCGATGGTGGCTTTGGAATCCTTCACCCACATCGGTCCGACTTCGAGTCCGAAGTAAGCAGAATGGTCGCGCGCGGCGGCAGGCGATGCCGCTAGTACTGCGAAAGCCGCTCCTGCGAGCAGATATTTCATCATCTTATGCCCCCGTTAGGTCAGTTGGCCCAACACCCATTCTAAACCGAAATTAAATGTCGAGTCGAGCCACGGACAGATGACGGCTCCGTGACGCCTGATTCTTCATGACTTTTCGCGGGTTCGCGCTGTCGCGCCCGGGTGCCCTAACCTCTTGCGTTGGTTAACGCTTCGCCCCACAGTCCGCCGCTCGCCGAGGAGAGAAGGTGGCAAGGGTATTCCTGAGTTACGCACGCGCGGACGTGGATTGCGCCAGGAAGCTTGCTTCGGTGATTGCGCGCGCTGGCCACGAGGTCTGGTGGGATCGCGAGCTCCACGGTGGGTCGCGTTTCACCATGGAAATCGACAAGGCACTGCGCGAGGCGGAAGCCGTCATCGTTCTTTGGTCCGAGTCGTCGCTAGAATCCGCATGGGTCCAGGACGAAGCGGCCGAAGGACGGGATTCAGGCCGCCTCGTCCCCGCGATCATCGATTCCGTTCGTCCGCCGCTTGGCTTCCGCCAATATCAGGCGATCGACCTCACCGATCTCCGCAATGGCGAGCAGCCGGCGCAGCTCGAGGATTTGCTGCGCGCGGTCGTGAAAATGGGTGTTGCCGACGAACGAAAATCTTCGGCCGAAACGGCGGCGCCCAAAGAAGAAGCCTCTCCAAAACCGTCGATCTGCGTCCTCCCGTTCGCCAACATGAGCGGCGAGCCGGAGCAGGAATATTTCAGCGACGGGATCAGCGAGGACATTATCACCGACCTGTCCAAGATTTCGGCACTATCGGTGGTCGCGCGCAACACGGCCTTCACATTCAAAGGCCAGGCCCTCGACGTGAAGGACGTCGCGAAGTCGCTCGGCGTGTCGCATGTCCTCGAAGGCAGTGTGCGCAAGGCGGGAGATCGAGTGCGAATTACCGCGCAGCTGATCGACGGCTCAAAGGGCGACCATGTCTGGGCCGACCGCTACGACCGCGATCTCACGGATATCTTCGCAATCCAGGACGAAATCTCGAAAGCGATCGTCTCGGCTCTGCGGCTCAAGCTTCTGCCGAGTGAAAAAGAGGCGATCGAGGCGAGGGGCACGTCGAGCGTTGAGGCCTATAACCTCTATCTGATGGCGCGGCAGCAGTGGGTCAGCGGCAGCTATGGCGACATTCGTCGCGATGAAACGATTGTCCGCATTTGCAAACAGGCTCTCACGTTCGACCCCAATTACGCCGATGCCTGGGCGCTGATGTCGCTCGCTTTGTCACAGCTGCGGCTGTGGCACGGCCGCGATGAAGATGCTCTGACGGCCGCCGAGCGCGCGCTCGCGATCAATCCGGATATCGCCGAGGCGCACTGCGTGAAGGCTCACCAATTGGAAGAGCAGGGCAAGCAGAATGAGGCGAACGAGGAGATCGAGGTTGCGCTTCGATTGAACCCGGAATCCTGGGAAGTGAACCGTGAGGCTGCCCGGCTGATGTTTCGCCAGGGACGCTACCGCGACGCAATTCCGTTCTTCGAGAAAGCGACCGCATTGATGGACAGCGATTGGCACAATCCGTCGATGCTACTCACTTGTTACACGGCGCTCGGAGACAAGGAGAATCTGAGGCGCATCGGCAAATTGACCGTTGAACGGGCCGAGAAGGCCGTCGCGAAGGATCCGTCCAACGCCTCGGCGCTGGCTTCGGGATCGGCGGGACTGGCGGTGGTTGGCGAACACCAGCGTGCCCGCGACTGGATCAATCGAGCTTTGCTGCTGGAGCCTGACAATATCTCGATGCGCTACAATCTCGCATGTTCCCTCCTGGTCGACCTTGGCGATCACGAAGCAGCACTCGATCTACTCGGACCCTATTTCGAAAAGGTCGTCAGCGCCACGCAACTGAAGCATGCGGATGCGGATCCGGACCTCGATCCTGTTCGCGACGATTCGCGCTTCGTCGCGATGGTTAGCGCGGCGAAGGACCGGCTCGGCGTCGCCTCAGCCTAACGGCCACGCTCTCCCTTCGAGCCACTGGGCTGCCACGCCGTCCGCGAACGTCGCAAATCGATCAACGGCACTCTTGGTTCGATGACCGATCTCAATGTCGCGCCTGTGCCTCCCAAGCGGCTGGAAAGCGAGAACCGGGAGGCGTATCCAGATGACAGTCGATCTGAGGAGCCGAAGCGTGCTTAAACTTCGCTTCAGCCTGTTTGTCGCTTTGGGACTGGCACTCACTGCGCCCGCCGGAGGTGCCGACGTCGCTGCTCCGTCCACGATCAGGAAACCGCGTCTGGTGCCGAATTCGGCACTCCCGCCGCTGCCACCGGCTGTGATCGACAACAAGCTCCTCATCGGCGGAGAAGACATCAAGGCCCGCAAGGTCGAAACGCGCATGACCGTCGAAGTTCACGTCAACGGTCGCGGTCCCTACCACTTCCTCGTCGACAGCGGCGCCGACAGCTCGGCAGTCGGCCTGAATATTGCGCGCCAATTGAGCCTGCCGCTCGGAACGCCCGCGATCCTCCACGGCACGACCTCGAGCGCCGAAGTCGACCGGGTAAAGGTCGACGAGCTGTCGCTCGGGCAGAGCACGATCAGGGACCTGGAAGTCCCTGCCTTGCGTGAGGAGGACCTTGGCGGCGAGGGGATGATCGGAATCGACGCCTTGGTCCAGCAGCGGCTGATGATGGATTTCGAGGCGCGCGTGATCAAGGCCGAGGACGCACGGACACCCGCGGCGTTCATGGACGGGGACATCGTCGTCACTGCGCGGCGGCGGCGCGGCCAATTGATCCTCACTCAGGTCAAAGCGGCGAGACTGCCGGTCGAAGCGGTTATCGACACCGGTTCGGAAATCACGATCGGCAATAATGCGCTCAAGAAGCTCTTGATCCGCGGCAATCCGCACAGTTTCGTCACCGTGACTGCGGTAGGCGTCACCGGAGTACCGATGGAATTGCAGCTTGCGCGGGTCGGTGAGCTCCAGGTCGGTACGGTCCTCCTGCGCGATGTCCCCATGGCCTTCGCCGACGTGGCACCGTTCGAAATGTTCGGCCTCTCCAAGGAGCCGGCAATCCTCCTCGGCACCGATCTGCTCGAAACATTCCGGCGCGTTTCGCTCGACTTCAAGGCGCGCAAGGTCCGCTTCCAGCTAAGGAAATGCGGCGAACAAGGATTCATCGTCAGCACGTCGCCGACCTTCTGGTCGACGCGCCTCTACTCGGGCGAGAATCTGGACGTGTGCAAACGCCAATAGCCCGCGGCCGCGCCAACTGTTGCGCATCCGTCTCATCCACAGGATTTCTGGTTACTCTGCATTTACCCGCTTGCGTCTTATTCCAGTTGAGGCACAATAGGTAGTAGCGCGAGAGGGGGAACTCTCAATTACTGGTGTTCGGCGCCGGAATCACTATATTCCGGTGACGGGCCGACTCGTCCCCGATTTCCACAGGGGACGGGCCGAGGAAAAGCCCCGCGAAGCGCCAAAAGAGGCTAGGATGCCGGCGACGGGTCCGAGTCGAACGTTTGGGGAACAAAAGGTCCTCTGGAGGACTGATAGCGGACGGGGAATTGCGATGGATTTCAGTAGCAGCAGTGAGGTTCCCGTTGATGATGTCGTGGCTGCTTCGAACAGCACGAAATCGGTTCATGCGCCCAGATTCGCCGTCAAGACGGACGACAGCCGCGATGAGCTCCTGACCGAATTCGGCAAGGATACTCTGCGCGACCGCTATCTGCTCCCGGGCGAGAATTACCAGGACCTCTTCGCGCGCGTTGCCGCGGCCTATGCCGACGATGAGGCGCATGCCCAGCGCGTCTACGATTATATCTCCCGCCTCTGGTTCATGCCGGCGACCCCTGTGCTGTCGAACGGCGGGACCGGCCGGGGGCTTCCCATCAGCTGCTACCTCAACAGCGTCTCCGACAGCCTGGAAGGCATCGTCGGCACCTGGAACGAGAATGTCTGGCTGGCGTCGAAGGGCGGCGGAATCGGCACCTATTGGGGCTGCGTACGCGGCATCGGTGAGCCCGTGGGCCTCAACGGCAAGACCAGCGGCATCATCCCCTTCGTCCGGGTGATGGACAGCCTCACGCTCGCGATCAGCCAGGGTTCGCTGCGCCGCGGCTCGGCCGCCTGCTACCTCGACATCTCGCACCCGGAGATCGAGGAATTCCTCGAGATCCGCAAACCGTCGGGCGACTTCAACCGCAAGGCGCTGAACCTGCACCATGGAGTGCTCGTCACCGAAGAGTTCATGGAGGCGGTGCGCGACGGTTCGGAGTTCACGCTGCGGTCCCCGCGCGACCAGTCCGAGCGCGGCAAGGTCGACGCCCGCTCCCTGTTCCAGAAGCTCGTCGAAACCCGCCTGGCGACCGGCGAGCCGTACATCATCTTCATCGACGCGGTGAACAAGTCGATGCCGAAGCATCACCGCGATCTCGGTCTCAAGGTCACGACGTCGAACCTCTGTTCGGAGATCACGCTTCCAACCGGCAAGGACCATCTCGGCGCCGACCGCACCGCGGTCTGCTGCCTGTCTTCGCTCAACCTCGAAACCTGGGACGAGTGGAACAAGGACAAGGTCTTCATCGAGGACGTGATGCGCTTCCTCGACAACGTCCTTAGCGACTATATCGCCCGTGCGCCCGACGAGATGGCGCGCGCCAAATATTCCGCCGAGCGCGAGCGCAGCGTCGGCCTCGGGGTCATGGGTTTCCACTCCTTCCTCCAGGCGCGTGGACTTTCGTTCGAAGGTGCGATGGCTAAGAGCTGGAACCTCAAGATCTTCAAGCATATCCGCAGCCAGGTCGACGAAGCATCGATGATGCTCGCCAATGAGCGCGGGCCCTGTCCCGACGCCGCGGACATGGGCGTGATGGAGCGCTTCAGCTGCAAGATGGCGATCGCTCCGACCGCGTCGATCTCGATCATCTGCGGCGGCACCAGCGCCTGCATCGAGCCGATCCCGGCCAACATCTACACCCACAAGACCTTGTCGGGCAGCTTCTCGATCAAGAATCCGTACCTCGAGAAACTGCTCAAGGACAAAGCCAAGGATAGCCAGGC
>DATLOY010000083.1:0-2265 GCA_035536015.1 Sphingomicrobium sp. | reverse complement strand
CTTTTGTAGCGTGTAACCGGCCGAAATCAGCCAGCGGTTGGTCAGGCTGCGCTCGAGGCCCAGCTCGATCCCCCGGCTGCGCTGGGCGCCGGTCAGCACCGTCAATTGAGTCTGCGGATCGGTTGCCCGGGTGTTGGTGCGGTCGAGCTGATAGATTGCGGCAGTCGCCAGAAGTCCGTCGAGGACCTCCCACTTCGCGCCGGCTTCGTAATTGTCGAACCGCTCGGGCCTGAGCCCATCCGTGACGTCGGTGAGGCTGCTGAACTGGTCACCCGATTGGGGAAGATAGGAGCGGCTGTAACTTGCATAGAAGGAGAGATTGCCGGTCGGTTTCAGGACCAGCCCCAGCCGCGGCGACCAGAGATTGTCGCGCCTGCTGAACTCCCCAGGGCTCGTAGGACGACGATCGTCGACATCGATCTTGAAGCTGTCGAAGCGCAGGCCGGCCACGATCTCGAGCCAGTCCGCGGGGCGGATCTGGTCCTGGACGTAGGCGGCAGCGACGCTCGCTTTGGCCCGGTTGTTCGCGTCGCTCGCTGTCGGCGCAAAGATCGCACCGGAATCGACCGTCGGATCGGAGATCGGGACGGGGTTGCCGCCGACGGGGAAACTCGCGCTGTTGCGGAAGTTGCGCGACTTCTCGCGTCCGAATTCGAAGCCGAGGAGCAAGGTCTGATCGATCCCGCCTAGGCGGTTTTCCCAGATGAGGTCGTTCTGGCTGAACAGGTTCTTCCGATCGTTGCGATTGTTGTAACCGGCCAAAGTGACAAGGCCGGCCGCCGAATCGAAGCTGTTCGCGAAGACGTTCTGATAGAACTTCCTGTAATCGCCGAAGAGCGTCTTGCTGCGCAGCGTGATCCCATCGCCGATCTGATGCTCGATGCCGAGCGTCGCGACATTCACATTCGCTCGGGCGAAGCTGATGTCGGGGTCGCCGAAGAACGTCCGAGTGAAACCGTGGATCGGCTCGCCGCCATCCGCGGGCACGCCGCGATCTGCGGTCCGCCGGTCGTGGAAATATTCATATGACAGGTCGATGCGCGTGCCCGGCCCGATCAGCGCGGCCACCGTGGGATTGATCCCGTAGCGCTTGAGGCCAACGTGATGGCGAAAGCTGTCGTCATCCTCGTAGACGCCGTTGATCCGCGCGCCCAATGTGCCGCCCACCGGCTGATCGACGTCGCCGGACAGGCGCACGCCGCCCCAACCGTCGCCGGACGCAACGACTTCGCGGCCGGCTGTCAGCGTCGGTCGTTTGAGCACCCGGTTGAGGATCCCGCCTCCGCCGCCGCGCCCGAAGATCATCGCGTTAGGCCCTTTGAGCACCTCCACGCGATCGACATTATAAAAGTCACGGAAATATTGGACGTCGTCGCGCACTCCATCGACGAAGAAGTCGGCGGTGCTGCTGTTTCCGCGAAGGACGATCTGGTCGCGATTGCCCTCGCCGCTTCCGTAGGATGCTCCGGGGACGAAATTCAGCAGCTCCGCAACCGACCGGAGCTGCTGGTCGCCGATCTGCGCGCTCGAAACGATCGTGAGCGCCTGCGGGACGTTCTTGATGTCGGTATTCGTCTTGGTCGCGGTGCTCGTGACCTTCACGCCATAAGGGATGTGCTGGCCGGTAATGACGATGTCGGGCTGCTCGGCGGCGCCTGTACCGTCGGCAGCGGCCTCGGCGGCGCAGGCCGGCGCAGCAGTGCAAAGAAGCGCGGCGACGAAGGCACAAGCGAACAGGCGGTCCATGAATTCCCCTTTTGGACTTCGCCCGAGGCTCTAGTGTTATTGATAGTTATTCGCAATAGCAGAAACTCATTCTGCTGCGAGTAGGGTCTCCGCGCTTCCAAGATCGACCGAAACCAGGCGGCTCACGCCCTTTTCGATCATCGTCACGCCATAGAGGCGGTGCATTCGGCTCATGGTCACGGCGTTATGAGTGACGATCAGGTACCGCGTATCGGTCTCCTGCGTCATCCGATCGAGAAGGTCGCAAAAGCGTTCGACGTTGGAATCGTCTAGCGGCGCGTCGACCTCATCGAGCACGCAGATCGGCGCCGGGTTGGTGAGGAAGAGCGCGAAGATCAGGGCGATTGCAGTCAAAGCCTGCTCGCCGCCCGACAGCAAGGTCAGCGTCGACAGGCGCTTGCCCGGCGGCTGGGCCATGATTTCGAGGCCCGCCTCAAGCGGATCGTCGCTTTCGACCAGCTCGAGATGCGCCTGGCCTCCTTCGAACAGGGTCGTGAAGAGCCTGCGGAAATGCGCGTC
>DATLOY010000082.1:0-10291 GCA_035536015.1 Sphingomicrobium sp. | reverse complement strand
GCAGACGCGGGCCGCCTGACCGCGCGGGCCCGATAGCCCGCCGTCCCGCTCGAGCAGCAGCTGGGCGTCGCTCGTCGCGACCGACGCGAGCTCCTGGACCAACTCGGGCGTGGCGACGCGAAACTGCACATCGCCCGATTGGCGGGTGCCGAGGATTTCGCCGGGCCCGCGAAGCCGCAAGTCCTCCTCCGCGATGCGGAAGCCGTCGTTCGTCTCGCGCAGCAGGGACAGGCGCGCGCGACCGACTTCAGTCAGATTTTGTCCCCGGATCAGCAAACATGTGCTCTTGCCGGTTCCCCGGCCAACCCGGCCCCGCAACTGGTGCAGCTGGGCGAGCCCGAAACGTTCCGCGCCTTCGACGATCATCAGGGTCGCATTGGGGACATCGACGCCGACTTCGATCACCGTCGTCGCGACAAGGACGCCGAGCTCGCCGCCAGCGAACCGCGCCATGACGGCATCCTTTTCGGGCCCCTTCATTCGTCCGTGAACCAGCCCCACGCGATCCTCGCCGAAGCGGAGCTTCAGCAACCGCGCCCGCTCCTCGGCCGCCGCAGCGTCCAGCTTCTCGCTGTCCTCAACCAATGGACACACCCAATAGGCCTGCCCGCCGCTCGAGAGATGACGCGCGAGTCCATCCACGACGTCCGCAAGCTTCTCCTCGCTGATGACGCGCGTTTCGACCGGCGTTCGACCGGGCGGCATTTCGTCGATCTTGCTGACGTCCATCTCGCCATATTGGGTCAACGTGAGCGTCCGCGGGATCGGGGTCGCTGTCATCACCAGCAAATGCGGCGGCCGTTCCGCCTTGGAGGCAAGGAGAAGGCGCTGGGAAACACCGAAGCGATGCTGCTCGTCGATCACCGCGAGCCCGAGATTCTTGTATGCGACCTTTTCCTGGAAGATCGCATGCGTGCCGACGAGAATGTCGATCGAGCCGTCGGCGAGGCCCATGAGGACGCTCTCGCGGGCCTTGCCTTTCTCGCGACCGGTGAGGATCGCGACCCGCACGCCCAGGCTGTGGATCTGGCCAAGCAGGGTCGAATGATGCTGGCGGGCGAGAATCTCCGTCGGAGCGAGCATCGCGGCCTGCGCGCCGGATTCGACCGCGGTGAGCATCGCGGCGAGTGCGACGATTGTCTTTCCTGATCCGACGTCGCCCTGGAGCAGGCGCAGCATCGGGACCGCCTGGACAAGGTCTCCGCGGATGTCGCGAATGACGCGGCGCTGGGCATCGGTCATTTGATAGGGAAGCCGAAGTCCGCGGATCAGCTCGCCCGTCCCGGCGAGCGGCGCGGTTCGGTGCCGCCGCTGCGACTGCCGGAGCAGGAGCAGCGCCAGTTGATTGGCGAAAATCTCATCGTAAGCGAGGCGGCGGCGCGCTTGTTCGGTCCCAGGCTCGCGATGCGCCAAGGCGAGCGCCGCGTGCCACGGGCCCCAACCCTCCTGGCTCGCAAGGCCGGAATCGACCCATTCGGGAAGCTCGGGCGCGCGTTCCAGGGCTTCGCGGGCCAGCTCGCCCATTCGGCGGTTGGTGAGCCCCTCCGTCAGCGGATAGACGGGCTCGCGAAGCGCGGGCTCCGCGCCTTTTCCCGGCTGGGCGATCTCGGGATGGATGATCTGCCATTCGTCGCCATAGGCTTCGAGCTTGCCGGAGATGATCCGCTTTTCACCCTTCGGGAGACCGCGTTTCGCCCAGCCGGGATTGTTGAAGAAAACGAGGCTGATGGTGTTGCCGTCCCTGTCCGATGCATAGACCCGCATCGGGCCGCGGCCGGAGCGCGGTTCGCGGCTGTCGAACGGAGTCAGCTCGAGGATGACGTTGCGGCCGAGCAGAACGGCGCTGGCGGACGGAGTCCTGATTCGTTCGATCGCTCCGGTCGGCAGGTGGTAGAGCACGTCCACCACGCGGCTGAGGTCGAGCCGCTTCAACAGTTTCGAAACCTGCGGGCCAACGCCTTTCAGCACCTCGACCTCGGCGAACAAGGGATTGAGGATGTCCGGGCGCATGAGCGGTTGTTAGCGTGTCATTTCCATTCCGTCATTGTGAGCGAAGCGACGCAATCCGCTGGATCGCGCCGATATCCTCGAGGCCTCGCAATGACGGCCAAAGGTCATTATCTGGCCCCCATGCCTTCCGACCCGGAACTCAAACGCCTTCACTGGCGAGCGCACCATCGCGGCACGCGCGAGGCCGACGCCCTGATCGGCGGATTCTTCGACGCGCATCATGAGTCGTGGAGCGCGGAACAGCGGGCCTTGTTCGAGGCCATGCTCGAGAACCAGGACGTCGACATCATGGCTTGGGCGATCGGAACCGCCGATCCGCCCGAGCGCTTCGCCGGTCCCATGATCGAGGCGATGAAGAAGCTCGATTACATCCGGATCGTCCGATGACCGAACCGCTGCAACGCGTGCTCAGCGCCGATAAGCCGCTGACTCTCGCGGGCGTACCGACCGGATTCCTGCCGTGGCTCGCGGCCGATCTCGCGCGCGCGGCGCATGGGTCGAGCCAGACAGGCCGTGCTGTTGTGATTGCCGCCGATGAAACGGCAATGCGCGCCCTTGCAGACACGGTCCCCTTGTTCGCGCCGGAAGTGGAAGTCCTGACCTTTCCAGGCTGGGATTGCCTGCCCTACGACCGGGCCTCGCCGGCGCTTCGGGTCATGGCCGAGCGGCTCGCGACACTGAATGCATTGCAGGACGAGAGCGACAGGCCCCAGCTTTTGATCGCGACGGCCACCGCAGCGACGCAGCGCGTGCTGACGCCGTTCCGCATACGCCAGCTCACGCGCCGAATTGCCGCAGGCGAACGGATCGAACGCGAAGCCCTGGTCAAGCAACTGAATGCGCTCGGTTACCAACGGACCGACACAGTCGCCGAGCACGGCGAATATGCGGTCCGGGGATCGCTGATCGACGTGTTTCCCGCCGGCGAAGAGATGGCGCTGAGGCTCGACTTCTTCGGCGACGAGATCGACAGCCTTCGCCGTTTCGACCCCGCCGATCAGCGGTCCACCGACAGGGCCAAGGGCTTCACCCTGATGCCGGCTTCGGAGGCGCTGCTCGACGAGGAAACAGTCAAGCGTTTCCGATCGCGATATCGCGAGACGTTCGGAGCAGCGGCGACCCAGGACCCGCTCTACCAGGCGATCTCCGACGGACGGCGGATGAGCGGAATGGAGCATTGGTTGCCGCTGCTCGAAGAGCGGCTCGACAGCCTGTTCGATCATCTTGGCGAAAGCGACTTGATCCTGCGCGAGGCTGCCGCCGAAAAGGCTATCGAATCCCGTCGCGACGCGATCGATGATTATTACCAGAATCGCGTCCGGGCGACCGATTCAGAACCGGGCAGCTACCGCCCCCTCGAACCCGGCGAGCTGTATCTCGACAAGGGGGAATGGGATGGTCTCGTTCTCGATCGGCCGATCCATCTCGCCTCGCCATTTCCCGAGCCTGAGAGCGACCGAACGATCGATTTCGGAATAGAGCCGGCCCGGGATTTCACTCCGGAGCGGACGCAGCAGTCCAACGTCTACGAGGCCGTCACCGCGCATATCGGCGCCCTCAGGAAGGCCGGGCACAAGGTCATTCTCGCGAGCTACACGAAGGGAGCGCGCGATCGCCTCTCAGGTCTCCTCGAAGAAAATGGGCTGAAATCCCACAAGCTGGTCGACGGCTGGCAGGAGGCCCTCGGGAGCAAGACGCAGCCGGCGATGCTGGTGCTTCCGCTCGACCACGGCTTCACCACCCCGGACGTCGCAGTCCTCACCGAGCAGGACATGCTCGGCGACCGCCTCGTGCGCCGCCGCAAGAGGCGCCGCGCCGCCGACGCCTTTCTGGCGGAACTGGCGACGCTTTCGCCCGGCGATCTTGTCGTCCACGAAGAGCATGGAATCGGCCGCTACGAGGGATTGACCCAGATCCCCGTCAGCAAGGTTCCGCACGACTGCGTCGCGCTCGAATATGCGCGCGGCAACAAGCTCTACGTCCCGGTCGAGAATATCGAACTGCTCTCGCGCTACGGAAACGAGAGCGAGGGGGTGGTCCTCGACAGCCTCGGCGGCGAAGGCTGGCAGCGGCGCAAGTCGCGGATGAAGGAACGCATTCGCGAGATTGCGGGCGAGCTGATCAAGACCGCTGCGCTTCGCGCCACGCGTTCCGCGCCGATCGCCGAGCCGGACAGCGCCTTCCCGCAATTCGTCGATCGTTTCCCCTATGAGGAAACCGACGACCAGGAACGCGCGATCGAAGACGTCCTCAAGGACCTGGAAGCCGGCAAGCCGATGGACCGGCTGGTGTGCGGCGACGTCGGGTTCGGCAAGACCGAAGTGGGCCTCCGCGCCGCCTTCGTGATGGCGATGTCGGGGAAACAGGTGGCGTTGGTCTGTCCGACCACGCTTCTCACGCGGCAGCATTACAAGAATTTCGTCGAGCGGCTCCAGGGGTTTCCGATCAACATCGGGCGCCTGTCGCGGCTCGTGCCTGCGGCGGAAGCGAAGAAAACCAAGGAAGGCATCGCCCACGGCACGGTCGACATCGTCATCGGAACGCACGCGCTCCTGGCCAAGGACATTCATTTCAAGCGGCTTGGCCTGGTCATCGTCGATGAGGAGCAGCATTTCGGAGTCACGCATAAGGAGCGGCTGAAGGCCCTGCGCGCTGACGTGCATGTGCTGACTCTCACCGCCACGCCGATCCCCCGAACGCTGCAGATGGCCATGTCCGGCCTTCGCGACCTCAGCGTGATCCAAACGCCTCCGGTCGATCGGCTTGCGGTCAGGACCTATGTCGCGCCCTGGGACGGCGTAGTTATCCGCGAGGCGCTGCTGCGCGAACATTTCCGCGGCGGGCAGAGCTTCTTCGTCGCCCCCCGCATCGCCGATCTTCCAGCGATCGAGGAGTGGCTTCGCGAACAGGTGCCCGAAGTGAAGGCGGTGACCGCGCACGGCCAGATGAGCGCGAGTCAGGTCGAAGAGAGGATGAGCGCCTTCTACGACCGTAAATATGACGTGCTGCTGTCGACGACGATCGTCGAGAGCGGACTCGACATCCCTAGTGCGAACACGTTGATCGTCTATCGCTCCGACCGGTTCGGGCTGGCGCAACTTTATCAGCTTCGCGGGCGTGTCGGCCGATCCAAAGCCCGCGCCTACGCCTATCTCACCATGCCTGCGGACCGCTCGATCACCGAAGCGGCAATGAAGCGGCTGCAGGTCCTGGCCGAGCTGGACAGCCTCGGCGCCGGATTCCAGCTCGCCAGCCATGACCTCGATATCCGCGGCGCGGGCAATTTGCTCGGCGACGAGCAGTCGGGCCACATCAAGGAGGTCGGGTTCGAGCTCTACCAATCGATGCTCGAGGACGCGATCATCGAGCTCAAGGCCGGCGCAGCGGCGCGTCCGGAAGAGTTCACTCCGCAGATCAGCGTCGATGCGCCGATCCTCATTCCGGAGCATTATGTGCCGGATCTCGACCTGCGCATGGGCCTGTACCGGCGGCTCGGCGGCCTCGACGACCGCCAGGCGATCGACGCGTTCGCGGCCGAGCTGATCGACCGCTTCGGGAAGCTGCCGGATGAAACCGCGAACCTCATGAAAATCGTCGAGGTTAAGCTGAACTGCAGAGCCGCCAGCATCTCCAAGCTCGACATCGGATCCAAAGGGGCGGTCGTGACCTTCGCTCCGAACGGCTTCCCCGATCTCGGCGCATTGCTCGGCTACATCGATCGCCTGAAAGGCGCGGCCAGGCTGCGTCCCGACAGCAAGATGACGATCTCGCGCGATTGGCCGTCGGCGGATGCGCGCCTCAACGGCGCAGTGCAGCTTTCACGTGGCCTTGCCCGTGTCGCGGCCGCCGGAAATGCGGCAAGACCGGAGCTCGAGCCGGCCTAGCTCGGCTTCACGAATTTATAGGCGAACTGGCTGGTGCGGCCGCGGATCGACTTGTCGAACACGGGGATGTCCAGTGGATCGATTGGGTTGTTGAGCACCTTACTCTCGCCGGCGAAGCGAAAACCGACCCCTTCGACGATCTGGCGTACCGAAGCAGGATCGATCCGGTGGAGCGTATCGGTGTCCGAAAGTCCGCGACCGGGCTTCGTCATATGATCGATGATCATGAATGTGCCGCCGGGCTTCAGGATCTTGAACGCGTCTTTCGCGAGCTGTGACGGGTCGCCCTTGCCCATGAACTCGTCGGGATAGTCGTGGAAATTCTGCGACGTCCAGACTACGTCCAGCGGTTCCGGCGCGGTCAGCGCCGTCGTCGGTTCAACCTCGGTGACGATGTTCCCGTAATATTTGTCGGCAGACAGCTTCCGCATGTTCGCGACGTCACCCATCGCCTCGCGCGCATAGGCTCTCGGCCAAACCGCATAGACCTTGCCGTCGGGTCCGACGATCTTGCTGAAGATCTTCGTCCAATAGGCACTGCCCGGAATCAGATCGAGCACCTTGTCCCCCGGCTTCACGCCGGCGAGGGCAATCAACGGGCCAGGCTTTCGACGTTCGTCCGAAGAATCACGCTGATCCTTGCGGCCCGGATCGGCGATCGCCTTGTCCAGCGCGGCCTGCGAGAATTGCCTCGGCTCGCTCTTCTGGCAGGCGGCGAGCAGCGCCGCCGTGGCAATGGCAAGAATGATCCGGTTCATGAGCGCCTCCGGCGCAGGTGCGTAGGAGGCTTGCGGCAATACTGAACGGCTGTTTCGACCTAAGCGGCCTGGATTTCTGCAGTCGCCACGAAACGCCGGAGTTCGTCTTCGGTCAGGGCCCCCGCGCCGAGGAACCCCTGATAAAGATCACAGCCCCAGTCGGCGAGCAGGGCCAGCTGGGCGGTGCTCTCTACGCCCTCGACGATGACCTTGAGCTCGAGTTCTCGAGCGAGACGGATCATCGCTTTCACGACAATCCTGTCTCGCTCGCCCCCCACGATATCGGCGATCAGGCCGCGATCGATCTTGATCACGTCGAGCGGCAGGGTGGTCAGGTAGGCGAGGCTCGCATAGCCGGTCCCGAAATCGTCGATCGCAATGGTGACCCCCGCTTCGCGCAGCCGGGCAAGCCTGGCAGCAACCTCCTGCTGGTCGACGAGCAGCGCGCTCTCGGTGATCTCCGCGGTTATGCGGGCTGGGTCGATACCCGCATTGGCGATCTCTTCGAGCAGCCAGTTGTCGTAACCTTCACGGCAAATATCCTCGGGCAGCAGGTTGATCGACAGCTTGAGTCCCTTGAGAGGACCTTCCCATACCGCCGCGGCTCGAAGCGCCTTGCGCTGGATGAGCCGCGACAGTCGCTCGGAAAGGCCGGCGGCGGCTGCCCGGGCAAACAGGCTCGGCGCCGAAGATTCAATCGCCGATCGGACAAGCGCCTCGGCGCCGGTCACTCGTCCGCTGAAGGGTTCGATCTGAGGTTGATAGAGGACCTCGACACGTTCGTGCGCAATGAGCTGTTCGAGATTCCGGTCCGGACCCGGACTGACCGGCGGCTGGATCGGCTGATCGGACGCACGGCGCCCCCAAGGAAATACACTACCCCACATGCGACCGGGCTAACGCGCATCGCCGCCGCCCGGAAGCACGGGCCTCGGGCCTGAGCCGAAACGGGACAGTGACGCGCCGCGCCGATCGGCTTATGTTCCCGCGAAGTAGCGGCTGTACGAGGACTGAAGCTTGAGCGCGGACGCGCCCCGCCCGACCGAGGGCAACGCCACCAACCTGAAGAGCCTCGGCATCGGCCTGTTGTCGTCGCAGACGGAAGTGTCGCGGGCCGCGGAAGCGACGCTTCGCCGCCGCTACGAATGGGCCGATCCCGAAGAGGCGGAAACGCTCGTCGCCCTGGGCGGCGACGGCTTCATGCTCCAAACGCTGCACCACATGCTCGATGCTGGCTGCACCAAGCCGGTGTTCGGAATGAACCGCGGGACTGTCGGGTTCCTGATGAACGAGTGGAGGCTCGACCAGCTGGCGGAGCGGATTGCGGCGGCGAAGGCGATCCGAGTGACTCCGCTGGAAATGCGCGTGACTACCGTCGGCGGGCAGACATTCTCTCATGCGGCGATCAACGAGGTGTCGCTGCTCCGCGAAACGCGCCAGACGGCGAAGATCGAGATTTCGGTGAACGGCCGTGTCGCGCTGGCCGAGCTTGCCTGCGACGGCGTGCTCGTCGCCACGCCGGCCGGGTCGACCGCTTATAACCTTTCCGCGCACGGGCCGATCCTGCCGTTGGCGGCCAAGATGCTGGCGCTGACTCCGATCAGTCCCTTCCGGCCGAGGCGGTGGTCGGGAGCGATCCTGCCGGATGACACGGCGGTGTGTTTCCGTATCCTCGAGGCGCAGAACCGGCCGGTCTCGGCCGTCGCGGACCAGGTTGAGGTCCGGGACGTCGCCCGGGTCGAAGTGTCGCTCGATCGCAAACGCTCGCTCACTCTTCTGTTCGATCCGGAACATGCGCTCGACGAGCGCATCGCGATGGAGCAATTTCTGACCTGAACACTTGCCTTTAAGGAAGCGTCCGCTATCTAGCCCGCGCTGCCCGTAAGGGCTGCTCCCCGGTAGCTCAGCGGTAGAGCATCCGACTGTTAATCGGACGGCCGCCTGTTCGAATCAGGCCCGGGGAGCCACATTTCTTACCGTTGAGGATGTACGAAGCGGCCGGTCCCGGAGGGGTCCGGCCGCCTCGGCGAGGTGCGTTCGTGTCTCGCTAAAAAGACCACCCCGCAGCGCCTTCAACCATTCGGGCGACGCTGTGCTCCAGAGCCGAGTTCCCACCGTATCAGCTTGGGACAGGTCAAGTGCACCGATAGTCGAGATGGTCGCCCACAACCGTCAGGCTGGCGTAGCTTCCGCTTCCCACGGTGTAGAAGCAGCCGTCGGCCGAATATCTTTTGCCGTTGAGGGTCCAGGAGACGGTGCCCGTATCTTCCCCCGCGAAATGACCATGGAACGTCGTCTTCGCTCCTGGTCCGAGGTTGCCCAGCTTCCAGACAGTCCCGCCGTCGCTGACCGAAAGGTCTCGGATTTCGACTTTCGTGCCGTTGATGACGTCGAAATCGTTGTAATAGCCGCTGCAACCGGACAGCCAGGCGGCGATAACAAAGGCGCCGAGCGCGCGGCGGAGCCACATGACCGCTATCCTTCGAGTGCGGCCATCAGCGAGGCGTTGCCGCCCGCAGCGGTGGTGTCGATGCAGGTTACGCGCTCGGTCGCGAAGCGGGCCACATAATGCGGGCCGCCCGCTTTTGGGCCCGTGCCGGATAATCCTTCGCCGCCAAAGGGCTGGCTTTCGACCACCGCGCCGATCTGGTTGCGGTTGACGTAGAAATTGCCGACCCGCGCATGCTCCTCGACATAGTCGCGGACCGTATCGATCCGGCTCTGGAGGCCGATGGTCAGGCCATATCCGGTTGCATTGATCGCATCGACCACCTCGCCCAGCTTTTCGCCGGCGAAGCGGACGACATGAAGAATTGGACCGAAATTCTCGCGATTCAATTGGCTTAGAGACCTTATTTCATAGAATGCGGGAACAACGAAACAGCCGTGATCGGCGGCTTTGGGCTGATCCAGAACGCAAATCCGCTTCGCATTCTTGTCGAGCCACTTGAGGTGGTCATCGAGCGCCTTCTTGGCGCCCTTGTCGATGACGGGGCCAACGTCCGTCGCGACGTCCCTCGGATCGCCGACCTTCAGTGCGCGCATCGCCCCGGCGATCATCGCGATCATCTGATCGGCCACGTCTTCCTGGACGAACAGCACCCGCAGGGCCGAGCAGCGCTGGCCGGCGCTCTGGAAAGCCGATGAAATAACGTCCCGAGTGACTTGCTCGGGGAGAGCCGAGCTGTCGACGATCATCGCATTCTGGCCGCCGGTCTCGGCGATGAAGGGAATGATCGGCCCGTCCCGTTCCGCCAGCGTTCGGTTGATCATGCGCGCCGTGTCGGTCGAACCGGTGAAAACGACGCCGGCGAGCAGCGGATGCGCCGTCAACGTTCCGCCGACCACGCTGCCCGAGCCCGGTGCAAGCTGTACGATGTCCTTGGGAATGCCCGCCTGATGCATCAACTCGACCGCAAGCGCACCGATCAAAGGCGTTTGCCCGGCGGGCTTGGCGATGACCGCATTTCCTGCAGCCAGGGGCGCGGACACCAGGCCGGTGAAGATCGCGAGCGGGAAATTCCAGGGCGATATGCTGGCGAACACTCCGCGGCCATGCAGACGCAACGCGTTCTGCTCGCCCGTCGGACCCGGCAAGGGCAGCGGCTGGGCGAACTGCCGACGCGCCTCGGAAGCATA
>DATLOY010000081.1:0-22713 GCA_035536015.1 Sphingomicrobium sp. | reverse complement strand
GGCGCCGGCTTCGCGGTCTTCCTGCTCGAGACGACGATCGCGGCGCGTGCCGTGCGCGTCCGTTCTGAGCTTCTCCAGCACACGGCGGACGAAGCCGACTAGCTGGACAGCTGTAAGCCTGCTGCTAGGCTGCGGCCGTTACACGGGGGACTTCATGCGACCGATCCTCTTCTGCGCAGCTTTGTTGCTTGCAGCGACGCCGGCTTGCGCCGCTCCGGCGAAAAAGGGCCATGCGGCAACCGCTCCAGCGAAGGCGAAGGACACCGCAACCAAGAAAGCACCGGATTTCGACATCGGGCAGGTGATGGCCGTGTTCGACAAGATCTTTCCGGCTCGACCGGAACCCGCGCCGGCGCGGCTGGCTTTGGCGCAAACTTCGGTCAAGGCCCTTTTCCCGGACGGCACCTACGCGCGCATGATGGGCGGGATGATGAACGGATTGGCCGATCGTGTCCTCAGCTTGAACACAGCGGACTTCGCCAAGCCCGGAGAGAAGGCCAAGGCGACCGATGCCATGACGCTTCGGCAACAGATGGCGAAGGACGATCCTTATTTCGAAGAGCGCATGAAGATCATGGAGCGTGTCATCGGCGAAGAATTCGCCAAGATGGCCGCGATCATCGAGCCACGGCTGCGCGACGGCCTCGCACGATCGATGGCGCGTCGTTTCGACGAAAAGCAGCTCGCCGACATCAATGCCTTCCTCGCGACCGATAGCGGCAAGGCGTTCGGCAGCCAGAGCATGGCGATGTACGTCGATCCCGACGTCATGCGGGCGATGATGAGCTCTCTTCCCGAAGTCATGAAAGGCATGCCCGAAGCCATGCAGCGCATTCAGACCGAGACCGCGAAGCTGCCCAAGCCGAAATCCAAATCGAAGGACAAGTCGGAACCAGCCGGCTGACGCGGCCGCCTCGACAAGCGGGAGAGCGCTGCTTATCGGCAGCCGCAACCAGCAGGAGTGCTTAATGACCCGGTCCGGCCCCGCCGCATCGCACGTTCTCGATCGTGTGCTTGTTCTCGAAATGGTGAGGGTGACCGAGGCCGCCGCAATTTCGGCATCGAGGCTCATTGGCCGCGGCGACGAGAAAGCCGCCGATGCGGCTGCTGTGGAAGCGATGCGCGCCGCGCTGAATGAACTTCCCTTCGACGGCACGGTCGTCATTGGGGAAGGCGAGCGCGACGAAGCGCCGATGCTTTACATTGGCGAGAAGGTCGGCTCGGCGCAGAACGGCGGGCCCAAGATCGATATCGCCCTGGACCCGCTTGAAGGGACGACGATCACCGCCAAGGCCGGTCCGAATGCGCTGGCGGTTCTGGCGATCGCCGAAGAGGGCTGCCTTCTCAATGCGCCCGACACCTACATGGACAAGCTCGCGATCGGTCCCGGCTATCCCGCCGGAACGATCGATCTCAACCGCTCGCCTGCCGACAATGTGCGGTCGATCGCCAATGCGAAAGGCGTCGAGCCACAGGACATCGTTGCCTGCGTCCTCGATCGTCCGCGGCACGAGGAAATCATCCGCGAACTCCGTGAGATCGGATGCGGGATCCGGCTGATCCCCGACGGGGACGTCGCGGGCGTGATCGCGACAACAGACCCGGACACCGGAATCGACGTCTACATGGGGACCGGCGGAGCGCCCGAAGGCGTGCTCGCTGCGGCAGCGCTGCGTTGCGTCGGCGGCCAGATGCAGGGCCGGCTCGTGTTCCGCAACGACGACGAAGTCGCCCGCGCGCATCGTTGGGGAATCGAGAAGCTCGACCAGATCTACACCCTCGAGGAAATGGCGAAGGGCGATTGCATCTTCGCCGCGACCGGGGTGACCGATGGCTCACTGCTCCGCGGCGTCCACCGCAGAAGCAATTGCGTGACGACCGAGAGTGTCGTCATGCGCGCAAGCACGGGCACTGTACGGCGGGTATCCACAGAATATCGCGACCTCGCGCACCGCGGGCTCTAGACCCGGGAATCACCGAGACCTACCTTCCAGCCGTGACAGCGGCACTCAACATCGAAAGCTCGATCAGCGGGCGGCCGTGGCGCTGGCGCCGGCAGGCTGAGTACGGCCTGGGCATGGACGATTTGGTCGATGAGCTTTTGCTCGCGCGCGGCATCGCGCGGGACGATCTGCCGAGGCATCGCGATCCGAAGATCCGCGACTTCCTGCCCGACCCTTCCTGTTTCAACGACATGGACAAGGGCGCGAAGCGCCTCGCCGACGCAGTTCAGACCGCAGAGACGATCGCGATCTTCGGCGATTACGACGTGGACGGCGCGACCAGCGCCGCTTTGCTCGTGCTGCTGCTCCGGCGGCTCGGCGCCGAACCGATCGTCTACATCCCCGATCGCCTCATGGAGGGCTACGGCCCGTCGGGCAAAGCGCTTGTGGAGCTCAAGACGCGCGGCGCAAGCGTCGCAGTTTGCGTCGACTGCGGCGCGCAAGCGTTCGAGGCTCTCGACGAGGCCCGCGCGGCCGGGCTCGACGTGATCGTGGTCGATCACCACCAATGCGCGACCCTGCTTCCCGTCGCTTACGCGATGATCAATCCCAATCGTCTCGACGAGAGCGCAGACGGAGCTGCGCACGGGCATCTCGCCGCGGTTGGAATGGCCTTCCTCCTTGGGGTCGCCTTGCTGCGCGAGCTGCGAGGACGCGGTTTCTTCGAGGTGCTCGCCGAGCCGAAGTTGCTCGACCTCCTCGATCTCGTCGCGCTTGGTACGGTAGCCGACGTAGCGCGCCTCAAGGGTCTCAACCGGGCATTCGTGACGCAGGGGCTGCGCATCATGTCGGGGCGGCAGAACGTCGGATTGAATGCACTCGCGGAAGCCGCAAGGCTGGTGAAGCCGCCTTCGTGCCGCGACCTCGGCTTTGCGCTCGGGCCGCGGATCAACGCCGGTGGCCGCGTCGGCAAATCGGACCTCGGTGTCCGGCTGCTCACCAGTACCGACCCGGAGGAAGCGCGCGAGATCGCCGTCGAGCTCGATCGCCTGAACGAGGAACGTCGCGCCATCGAAATGCTCGTCTGCGAGCAGGCCGAAGAGCAGGCATCCAAAGTCAACGGCGCACCGGTGATCACGGTCATGAGCGCAGGCTGGCACCAGGGCGTGATCGGCATCGTCGCCGGAAGACTTAAAGAACGCTTTGGCAAGCCGGCGATCGTCATCGCCCAGACCGAGGACGGCACCGGCAAGGGTTCGGGCCGCTCGATCAGCGGCGTCGATCTCGGTGCAGCGGTCCTGGCGGCAAAGGAGAGTGGATTTCTGAGCGCCGGCGGCGGCCACGCAATGGCGGCGGGACTGACCCTTCCGGCGGGCGGTCTCGAGCCGTTCCGTGATTTCATCAACGGTCGGCTCGCAAGCGATGTCGAGAAATCGCGCGGCGACAGAGCGCTGCTTCTCGACGCTGTCCTTGCGCCGGGCGGCGTCGCCGCAGCCCTTTGCGATGCGCTGGATAGAGCCGGACCCTATGGCGCGGGCTGGCCGAGCCCCAAGGTGGCCGCAGGTCCCGCCCGCTTGCTCAAGACGGGGATCGTCGGTGACGGCCACGTCCGGGGCCTTGCGGCCGGCGACGATGGCAAGACGTTCAAGTGGATCGCTTTCCGAAGCGCCGCAAGCGAACTCGGCCAGGCGCTGATGTCCTCGGCGCCCGACCAGCGCTGGTGGCTCGCCGGCTCGATCAAGCGCGACGAATGGAATGGCGGCAACGCTGCGGAGATGCATCTCGATGACGCCGCGCTTGCTTGACCGGTTGCGGCCCCTCGCCTAACCGGCTCGGGCCTTAACCGGCCCCATCGTCTAGCGGTCTAGGACGTCGCCCTTTCACGGCGAAAACACGGGTTCGAGTCCCGTTGGGGTCACCAAGAGGGGGTGAAGCGAGCCGATGAGGCGCATCGCCATTGCTGCCGTCGTGAGTCTGCTCACAGCCTGCAATCGCGGTATCCTCGATCCGGTCGGACCTGTCGGCCAAGCCGAAAAGACGATCCTCATCAATTCGACGGCGATCATGCTCGCGATCATCATCCCGACGGTGATCGCGACGGTCGCCTTCGCCTGGTGGTTCCGGCGTGGCAATGCGAAGGCGACCTATCGTCCCGACTGGGAATATTCGGGCGCTATCGAGATGGTGGTGTGGTCGATTCCGGCACTGACCATCATGCTCCTTGGAGGCATCGCCTGGATCGGAAGCCACGACCTCGAACCGAGCAAACCGCTGCCATCGTCGAAACCACCGCTCAAGGTCGATGTCGTGTCGCTCGATTGGAAGTGGCTCTTCATCTATCCCGACCAGGGCATCGCCAGCGTCAACCAGCTTGTCGTTCCCGCCGGCACCCCGGTCAGTTTCCGCCTCACGTCCGCCACCGTCTGGAACAGCTTCTTCGTCCCGCAGATGGGAACGATGATCTACACGATGCCGCGGATGACCACCCGGCTGAACCTACAGGCCGACCGCCCGGGTACCTATGACGGACTCTCATCGCATTTCAGCGGCGACGGATTCCCGGGAATGCAGTTCAAGGTCCAGGCGCTGCCGGAGGATCAGTTCGCGATGTGGGCGCAAGGCTCGCGCGGCCAGGGGCCCGCTCTCGACGGCGCAGCCTATGCCGAGCTTTCGAGACCCAGCAGCTACGTGAAGCCGATGACCTACGGTTCGGTTGCGCCCAATCTTTACGATGCGATCGTGGCGAACACCGGGCCGCAGCTGCATCTTCCGCAAATCGCCCCGCCGAAACGGCAGGCGTCTGCAGTGCCGGCGGGGGGCTGAGGAATGTTCGGCAAGCTCACCTGGGACGCGATCCCTTTCCATGAACCCATCCCGCTGATCACCTCGATCGTCGTGCTGCTGGCCGTGGCGGCAATTGCCGCCTGGATCACCAGAAATCGATGGTGGTCGTATCTTTGGGACGAATACATCACGTCCACCGATCACAAGAAGATCGGCATCATGTACATCGTGCTCGGCCTCGTCATGCTCGTCCGCGGCTTCGCCGACGCGATCATGATGCGCGCGCAGCAATCGCTCGCCATCGGCGCATCGCAGGGATATCTGCCACCCGAACATTACAATCAGATCTTCTCCGCCCACGGCACGATCATGATCTTCTTCGTGGCGATGCCGCTGGTGATCGGCTTCATGAACTTCGTCGTGCCGCTGCAGCTCGGAGTGCGCGACGTCGCCTTTCCGACGATGAACAACGTCAGCTTCTGGCTGACCGCGTCGGGCGCGCTGCTGGTCAACCTCAGCCTGTTCATCGGCGAGTTCGCGCGCACGGGCTGGCTCGCCTTCCCGCCGCTCAGCGAGAAGGCTTTCTCGCCAGGCGTCGGCGTCGATTATTACCTCGTCGCGCTACAGGTATCGGGCGTTGGCACGCTTCTCACGGGCGTCAATTTCGTCACCACCATCCTCAAGATCCGCGCGCCAGGAATGAGCTATTTGCGCATGCCGGTGTTCTGCTGGACCGCGCTGGCATCGAACCTGTTGATCATCGCCGCATTCCCGGTCCTCACCGCGACCTTGGCGCTGCTGATGCTGGACCGGTACCTCGGCTTCCATTTCTTCACGAATGACGGCGGCGGCAACTCGATGCTCTACATGAACCTCATTTGGGTATGGGGGCATCCGGAGGTCTACATCCTCGTGCTTCCGGCTTTCGGCATCTATTCGGAAGTGGTTTCGACCTTCTCGGGCAAGCCGTTGTTCGGTTACCGGTCGATGGTCTTCGCGACGCTCGCGATCTGCATCATCTCCTTCATGGTCTGGCTGCACCATTTCTTCACGATGGGCGCTGGCGCCGACGTGAACGCCGTTTTCGGAATCGCCAGCATGATCATCGGCGTTCCGACTGGCGTGAAAATCTACAACTGGCTGTTCACGATGTACGGGGGCCGCGTCCGGTTCACCGTGCCGATGCATTACGCCATCGGCTTCATGCTGACTTTCGTCATCGGCGGCCTCACGGGTGTCCTCCTTGCCATCCCGCCCGTCGATTTCATCGTTCACAACAGCCTGTTCCTGGTGGCCCATTTCCACCAGGTGATCATCGGCGGAGTCGTCTTTGCGATCATGGCCGCCTACACTTACTGGTTCCCGAAAGCCTTCGGTTTCACGCTCGATGAACGGCTCGGCAAAGCCGTCTTCTGGTGCTGGTTCATCGGCTTCCATCTCGCTTTCATGCCGCTCTACGTGCTCGGCTTCTGGGGCGCGACCAGGCGCATGCAGCACATTCCCGACGCGAGCTGGGCGCCATGGCTCAATGTCGCATTCGTCGGGGCGGCAATCATCGGTCTCGGAATCGCGCTGACCGTCGTGCAGCTGCTCTATTCGATAAAGACGCGCGATCAGCGGATCGACATCACTGGCGACCCGTGGGACGGCAGGACTCTCGAGTGGCTGACGCTTTCACCTCCGCCGCACTACAATTTCGCGGTGCTTCCCGACGTCCACGGCGAAGAGGCCTATTGGACGCGCAAGCAGACCGCCATCAAGCAGGACCAGCTGATCAAGGAACCGGACTACCAGCCGATCGAGATGCCGCTGAACACGCCGACGGGCGTAATCGTCGCCTTCTTCGCCTCAGTCTGCGGCTTCGCCGTCATCTGGTACATCTGGTGGCTCGCGATCCTTGGCCTGGTCGGAGCCTTCGCGGTGATGGTCTGGTACGCCTGGCGCGATGAGCATGAGCATATCATCCCCATCGAAGAGGTCAGGGCGAATGCGCGCGAACGGCGGCGAATTCGCATGGAGCACCTCCACAATTTGAGCCAATCCGTATGAGCACGGCCAGCGAAGCACCGGCCGTCGGCCTGACCCATTTGGGTTCGGAAGATACGGGCCTCGGTCATCGCGGACCGGCGTCGAAGAGCATCGTGGTCCCTTACGGATTCTGGCTCTTCATCCTCTCGGACATGGTGCTCTTTTCGGCCCTGTTCGCGACATACGCCTCGCTGGTTAGGGCGACCGACGGTGGACCGACGACGAACCAGCTGTTCGACCGCAATCTCGTGGCGATCGAAACCCTGGCGCTACTCGTTTCGAGTTTCGTGTGCGGCCTCGCGATGATCGCGGCCAAGCGCAAGAACATGCTGTGGACCCAGGGCTGGCTGCTCGTCACCGGCCTTCTTGGTGTCGTCTTCCTGTCGATCGAAATCTACGAGTTCAGCTCGATGATTTCCGAAGGCGCCGGGCCGCAGCGAAGCGCTTTCCTTTCGTCCTTCTTCACGCTCGTCGGCTGCCACGGCGCGCACGTCACCTGCGGCCTGCTGTGGATCGGGACGATGATGGCGCAAATCTGGGCCAAGGGTTTCCGGCAGGACATCATGCGGCGCCTGCTGTGCCTCAGCGTTTTCTGGCACGCCCTCGACATCATCTGGGTGGCCATCTTCACCATCGTCTATCTGATCGGAACCCTGCCATGAGCGAACACGAAGGCGAGCTTCACAACGTCGCCCCGGGTGAGCCCCACGACAACATGCTCAGCGAAACGTTGAGTTACGTCATCGGATTGGGTCTCGCACTGCTGCTGACCGGCATTTCGTTCTGGGTCGCATCCACGTCCATATTGTGGGGACCCGGGGTCGCGACAGGCCTCGTGGTACTCGCGATCGCGCAAATGGGCGTTCACCTCGTCTTCTTCCTCCACATCACGAGTGGCCCGGACAACACCAACAACGTGCTTGCGCTCGCCTTCGGAGTGCTCATCGTCTTCCTGGTAATGATCGGAACGATCTGGATCATGGCGCACATGAACGCGAACATGATGCCCGGCCCGGCAATGACGAACTTGATGATTCAGCGCGGCTGAATCAGAGGCGGGTCCATGCCACGCCGATCGATGCGGCGAGCGCGACTACGCTCGCGGCCATCGCGACGACTGCCGGCAAGCCCTTACGCCCGGCGTAAACCAGCGTGATCCCGATCTTCACCGCCATGTTGACGATGATCGTTCCGGCGATCGCCATGGCCGCCAGCAATGGCGAAATCGCATCCGGATGGAGGTTGCCCAACGTAATGATGGCGGTGTCGACATCGGTCGAACCAACGATCAGAAGCAGGACGGCGATGCCCTGCTCGCCGAATCGTCCGGCGGCCCATTTCGCTGCAATCGCGGCAACAGCCACGAAGAGGACGAACCCGAAGGCCGGGAGGAGCGCGATCGGATTGCCTGGCGGCGCCGGAGCGTCGCAGGTTGGAGCCTTTCGATAGAGCAGATAGCCCGCGCCCCAGGCGACCGCCACGGCTGGAAGCAAAATGACCGTGAACGGAAGAAGGACGCGCGTCGCAAGTACGCCGATCAGGACCAGGACGCGAAGATACATGACCGCCGTCGCAAGCGCGATGCCGGCATTTTCTGCGCCGCCCTTTTGCTCGCTTCCGAGCCGCTGGGCGAGCGATTGCGTCACGGCGGTTGAACTATAGGCGCCCCCGATCAGAGCGGTGGCAATCGTCCCGTGCCGTTCCCCGAAGATGCGGTTCGCGACATAACCCAGGAAAGAAAATCCGGTGACGAGGACGACGACCAGCCACAGCTTCTGGGGGTTCCATGCGCCGAGCGGTCCGTAGGGGCCATTGGGGAGAAAGGGCAGCACCGCGCAGGCGATCACCGCATAGCGTGCGAGGGCCTTCACATCGTCTTCGTCAAGCTTGTCGAGGAAACCGTGCAACTCCGCCTTCAGGGCGAGCAGCAGCGTCACGACTGCGGCGCCAGCGATTGCGAAGCCCGGCTGGCCAAAGCCCGCGACGAAACCCAACCCGACCGTGGCGATCGCAGCCACCGGTGTCGTCGCGTCGGGCCGGCGCTTGAGGCCCGGTCGGTTGGCATATCCGATCGCGAGAATTGCGACGCATCCAGCGACGAGAGCGCCGGCGGCGAATGCCTGTCCAAAGCGGCCCGCAAGCCCTGCCAGGCCCGACGCCAGGCCGACCAAGGTAAAGGTCCGAACGCCTGCTACGCGCGTGCCCGAGCGAAGCCCGCGAAGATCAAACCCGCGCTCGATTCCGATGAGGAGGCCGCAGGCGAGCGCGGTCGCGACCGACAGCGCCTGCCAGTACCAGTCGCCGTTCATGCCGCTTTCGCCCTAGATCGATAGGCCGGTGTCGCCTTCGAGAACTTGCTGAGTGAGCTTTGGGCGCTCGCCCGCCCGCCAGAGCTTCGCGGTATGGACCACTCGATATCGAAGCGGCCCACCGTCGGGCGACTCGCTGCGCGTAACCGGGCGCGGGATGCAGACGAACTCAGTCCGCATCTCCTCCCCGGTGAGCCTAACCGTGGCATAGCCATGACCGCCAGCATCGATGAATTCGAGGTGCGGGGAAAGGTCCGAATTCGAAACTGCGCGAGCGCGCTGCAAATCAAAACTTTTCGCATATTCGAGGACGGAGCGAACGCCGTGCCTCAGAAGCATATTGTAGGTCCAGTCGGGCTTCGATGCTCCCGGCCGGTCGACCAGGTACAATTCCCGCATCGGAAACTTGTTCGGCGGGCGGTGCTCAAGGGCCTCCATGGCGCCGGCGCTCGACAGCGAGGCGCCGACGAAGCTGATGCCCACTGGCTCAAACTTCCCCGGTGGGAGCTGCGAGGTCGCATATCCCGCCCAGAAGCTGTGGCGGTCGCCCGAGACGACCGCAAAGCCGGTGATTTTCGAGTCGCGGACAAGGTCGTAGATCTCGCCGCGCTCCATCCAGGCGCAGCCATAATCGTTGGGGCTGGCATTGACGAAGCCGGCCGGCCATGGCTTGGCCAGCAGGCCAGCGGGGAGATTCTGCGGGTCGATGCGCTCGTCGATCGCTCCCTGGGAATTGCCCCAGATCTTCCACGTCGCGGTCGCGCGCTTCAGCTGATCCTTAAACCACGCCTTCTGCTCTGCGCCGAGGATGGTCTGCGGCGGGGCATCCTTCTGCGGGTTCGGGATGCGTGCCTCCCCGAACGCGAGTTCGGCGGGCGGATTGCCTCCATTGAAGGCGCGGCCCCCGTCGAGGACCTGCTGGAGGTCTTCGGGGAACCAGCCATCATAGGCTGCCCAATCGCCCAGCTTGTTGAGCGAATCGTCGCTGAATGGGTCTGGACCGTGGTAGCTGTGCTGATCGGTGATGATGAGATCGAGGTGCTTGCCGTACCGGAATGTGCGGTAGCCTATCAGGCTGTTGATCGCGATCAGGTTATTCGGCTCATCGCCAAGGCCGTTTTCGTCCCACTTCTTGATTTCGACATTGGCGACCGCGGGCGCTTCGAAATGTTCCCAGGATGCTCCGCCAGCCTTCTTGCAGCGCGACGGGAGATATTCCCACCAGGCCTGGTTCGCGGCGACCTTGATGCTTTGTCCCGGCCGAGAGATGCCGCCGGCCTGCTGAATGCTCTGCCATCCCTGCCAGGAGAATTCATGATTGTCCCACATCGCGACGAACGGCCAGCGCGCGCGGGCGTCCTGCAGGTCGGGGTCCGCGAGATAGCCCTTGTAAACGGCCCGATAGCCTTCGACCGTCAGCGGAAAATGGAAGTTTCCGACCTTCCCGCCGTCCGGAATGCGCGCGACTTCGTAAATCGTGCGGTCGTAGCGGGTCTTCACTTCCTCGGGATATTCGACGACCTCGTAGATGAAGTCGCCGAGGTGGAGGACGAAGCCAAGCTGCTCAGCTGGCGGCTTGCGCTCGTCCTCATAGATCATCCGGCGATACGCGTTGAGCTTCCCCTCATTTACGTCCTGGCAGCTGACGAACGCGAAGTTCACCGTGCGCGGATCGTCCGGACGTGGCGCGGTGATCGTGCGCCCCAAGCGACTTCCGTTCCCTTGAGCATCGGTGAAGCGATACCAGTAAGTGTGAGCGGGTTTCAGTCCGCCGACGAGAACGCGCGCCGTCCAGTCAGAGACTTTCGAAACAGGCGCCGGAGCATGAGCGACGACGCGGCGGAAATCATGGTCCTCGGCGACCTCGACGGTGAGGATATGCCGATCGCCCTTGTCGAACGGCCGCCTGGTCCACAGGATCACGCTGCCTGGATCGGGATCGCCTGATGCAACGCCTTCAGGATAAAGGCTACGCGTCTCCCGCCATTTGGTTCGCGAAGCTAATGCGGGACCACTCCAAGCGGCCGAGGCGCCGATCGCCGCCGCCAGTTGAACGAACTCGCGACGACTGAGCGTCATATCCTACCCCCTTCTCAATCTCTCCGCGTGCCAGCGCAAATGGTCGGCCATGAACGTCGAGATGAAATAATAGCTGTGGTCGTACCCCGGCTGCCGCCGCAGCGTCAGCGCGATGCCGGCCTGCTCGCATGGTGCTTCAAGCAACTCGGGGCGCAATTCCTTTTCGATGAACGGGTCCGCTGTGCCGACGTCGACAAGGATTTCCCTGACGCGCGCGCCATCCTGGATCAGGGCGACCGCATCATGCTTGCGCCAAGTGGCTTCATCATCGCCGAGATAATGGCGCAGTGCCTTGTGGCCCCAGGGCACCTGCGAAGGCGCCACGATCGGCGAGAAGGCCGATACGCTGCGGTAGCGGTCGGGATAGCTGAGACCGACCGTCAGCGCGCCGTGGCCGCCCATCGAGTGGCCCGTGATCCCCTGTCGAGCGCAATCGACCGGAAATTCCTTTCCGACGAGCGCGGGAAGCTCTTCAGTCACATAGGTCCACATGTTGAAATGCGTGGCCCAGGGGTCTTCAGTCGCGTCGACGTAAAATCCCGCGCCTTGGCCGAAATCCCACAAGCCTTCAGGATCGTCGGGGACTTCAGGCCCGCGCGGACTGGTGTCCGGAGCGACAAAGGCGAGGCCGAGCTCCGCACAGGCCGCGCGATATTCGCCCTTTTCGGTAACGTTTGCGTGGGTGCAGGTGAGGCCCGACAGATACCAGACGAACGGGACCTTCCCGCCCTCTGCCTGGGGCGGAAGGAAGATCGAGAACGTCATGTCGGTATGCGTCGCCTCCGATGCATGCTTGACGACGAGCTGCCGGCCGCCGTGCGACTTGTTCTCGGAGATGATCTCCACGCTTATTTGGCGGGGCGATGCAGGCCGCAGAGCTTGTTGCCGTCCGGATCGCGCAAATATGCGAGATACAGCTTGCCGTAGGAAATCTCGCGAATGCCGGGCGGATCTTCTACCGACGTTCCGCCGGCACCGACCCCGGCGCTATGCCAGGCATCCACTTCCTCGGGACTGTCGAACAGGAAGCCGACGGTACCGCCATTGGCTGGCGCAGCCGGGTTACCATCGAGCGGCCTGGAGACCATGAAAGCGGCGCCATTCTTGCGATAGGCTAGCCGGCCCTTGTCATCGACCGCGCCCTCCTTGCCGAATAAGGCGTCGTAGAAGCGCTTCGACCGTTCGATATCGTTCGATCCGACCATCACATGGCTGAACATTCATTACCTCCGCTTTCCGAATAAACCTCGGCCTCGCTCAATACACGACCACGCTTCTGATGCTCTCGCCCGCGTGCATCAGGTCGAAGCCCTTGTTGATCTCCTCGAGCTTCAGGACGTGCGTGATCATAGGGTCGATCGCGATCTTCCCGTCCATGTACCAGTCGACGATTTTGGGAACGTCCGTGCGGCCCTTGGCGCCGCCGAAAGCTGTGCCGCGCCAGTTGCGACCGGTGACCAGCTGGAACGGACGAGTGGCGATTTCCTTACCCGCTTCGGCGACACCGATAATAATGCTTGTTCCCCAGCCGCGGTGGCACGCTTCGAGCGCGGTGCGCATCACCTCCGTGTTGCCCGTTGCGTCGAACGTATAGTCAGCGCCGCCGTCGGTGAGCGCGAGGACTTCCTCGACGATCTTCGAGCGATCCTTGTCGCGGGCATCGATGAAGTCGGTCATACCGAACTGACGACCCCACTCCTCGCGTGCGGGGTTGATGTCGACGCCGACGATCCTGTTCGCGCCGACCAGTTTCGCGCCCTGGATCACGTTGAGACCGATCCCGCCGAGGCCGAAGACGACCACGTTCGCGCCCGGTTCGACCTTGGCCGTTTTCACGACGGCCCCGACGCCGGTCGTCACTCCGCAGCCGATGTAGCAACTCGTCTTGAACGGAGCGTCCTCGCGGATCTTCGCGACTGCGATTTCGGGAAGTACGGTGAAGTTCGAGAACGTCGAGCAGCCCATATAGTGGTAGATGGTCTCGCCCTGGTAGCTGAAACGGCTTGTCCCATCGGGCATGACACCCTTGCCCTGGGTCGCCCGGATCGCGGTGCAAAGGTTGGTCTTGCCGCTTAGGCATGACTTACACTGGCGGCATTCCGGCGTGTACAGGGGGATGACGTGATCGCCAGGTTTCACGCTGGTGACTCCCGGCCCAACCTCTCGCACGATCCCTGCGCCTTCATGACCGAGGATCGACGGGAAGATACCTTCGCTGTCGAAACCGTCGAGCGTGTAAGCGTCGGTGTGGCAAATGCCGGTCGCCATGATCTCGACCAGCACTTCGCCCTGCTTGGGTCCCTCGAGATCCAGCTCGACGATTTCGAGCGGCTGCTTGGGCGCGAAGGCAACGGCGGCGCGGGTCTTCATCGATGGTCTCCGTATGTGAGTCGCGGCTGGCTATGCCTTGAGGAAGCGCCTGATCCAACTGCCGACGCGCGCATTGTCATTGGGCGCATCGAGCGAGGCGATCGCGGCGTCTGGATTGGGCACGATGTCATATCGTTCGGCAATCAGCGCCTTGGCGAAAGCGGGCGTGAACTCGGGGTGGAACTGAAAGGAAATTGCCGGTCGGTCGGTCCAGGCCAATCCCGCGAAAGGCGTGAAATCGGACGAGGCCACCACCTCGGTACGGGGCGGTTGCACGACGACCTGGTCCTGATGCGATGCGGGCGCGGCAATCTTGTCGGAGCCATCCATCCACGGTTCGGGCCGGTCGATCGAATAATGATGCAGACCTGCGCCCCAGCCCCTTTCGGATTTTTCGACATGGCCGCCGAGAGCTTCCGCCATCACCTGATGACCGAAACAAATGCCGACTATCTTGCTGTCCCTGGCCGCGCGAATGAAATCGGAAAGGTCGACGATCCAGGGAAAACCGTCGTACACGCCGGCGGGCGATCCTGTGATGAGCACTGCATCATGCGCCCCTGCATCCGGTAGCTCGCCGGCCTGCACGTCAAAGCGCTCGATTTCGAAGCCGTCGCCAAGCAACTGTTCGAACATCGAAGGATAATCGCCGAACCGATCGGCGAGGTCGCCGGGCGGGCGGCCGGTTTCGAGAACTGCCAGCTTCACGCCCGCGCCTTGCCACCTCCGAACGCATCGGCCAATGCCGAATCGATGGAAGGCAAATGGCTCGAGGGGCGCCATGCGCTGATTACCGGCGGTGGAACCGGCATCGGCGCCGCGGCTGCAACGCATCTCCACGCCGCGGGTGCGAAGATCACCGTTACTGGACGGCGGCTGGAGCCGATCCAGAAGGTCGCATCCTTGGTAAGCGGCTCAGCGGTACAGTGCGACGTCACGGACCCGGCCCAGGTCCGCTCAGCCTTCGACCAAGCCCGCGGCATCGGCGGCCCGATCGACTTGCTGATCGTCAATGCCGGGATCGCCGAGAGCGCACCTTTTCACAAGATGACGCGCGAGAGCTGGGACCGGATCATCGCGACCAATCTCACGGCCGCATTCGACTGCGCCCAGGCAGCACTTCCCGACCTGATGGCGAGCGAAAGCGGGCGGCTCGTGTTCGTCGCCTCGGTCGCGAGCCTGCGCGGCGTTCCTTATGCCGCCCACTATGCCGCGTCGAAACACGGTCTCCTTGGCCTGATGCGCTCGCTGGCCGCGGAATATGCGAAAACCAATCTCACCGTGAATGCGGTGTGCCCAGGCTATGTCGATACGCCGATGACGGACCAGTCCATCGCGCGCGTGTCCGAAATCACCGGCCGAAGCGAGGACGCATCGCGAAGCGCGATCACCAACATGAATGCCAGTGGGCGGCTGGTCGACCCCGAGGGGATCGCGACCTTGATCCTGACGCTATGCCTGCCGCAGAGTCGCGACGTGAACGGCGCCGCGATCACCATCGACGGAGGAACGAGCGCATGAGCCTGGACCCGACGACTCTCGAGCCCACACATTTCCTCTGGGGTTTCGACGCCGGGGTCGCGACAATCGCTCTCAACCGTCCGGAAAAGAAGAACCCGCTGACCTTCGACAGTTATGCCGAGCTTCGCGACACATTCCGCGAGCTCGACTTCACGCCCGACGTAAAATCGGTCGTCATCACCGGCGTTGGCGGCAATTTCTGTTCGGGCGGCGATGTCCACGAGATTATCGGGCCGCTGACGAAGATGGACAAGGCAGGCCTCGTCGAGTTCACGACGATGACCGGCGACCTCGTCCGAGCGATGCGGGCCTGTCCGCAGCCGATCATCGCGGCGGTCGAAGGAGTCTGCGCCGGAGCTGGCGCAATTCTCGCCATGGCCAGCGACATCCGGCTCGCGGCGCCCAACGCGAAGACCGCATTCCTCTTCAGCCGCGTCGGCCTTTCGGGCGCGGACATGGGCGCATGCGCAATCCTGCCGCGGATCATCGGCCATGGCCGCGCAGCGGAGCTTTTGTTCACCGGGCGCGAAATGAGCGCTGACGAGGGCTTTGCCTGGGGCTTCTACAATCGCCTGAGCGACGACGTTCAGGGCGACGCGCAGACGCTCGCGCATGAGCTGGCGCGGGGCCCGACACTGGCGCACGCCGCCACGAAGAAGCAGCTCGACGCCGAATGGCACGTGTCGATCGAGACCGCGCTCGACATGGAGGCGGAGGCCCAGGCCGACCTCATGCAGACACACGACTTCAAGCGCGCATTCCAGGCATTCTCGAACAAGCACCAGCCGGTGTTCCGCGGTGACTAGCATTCCCTCCCTTGCCAGGGAGGGGCCGGGGATGGGTGAGCCCCTAGGGAGCTCAATGCTGCCGAGGTGCTCGCCGGACACCGAAGTTCGACCCACCCTTACCCCTCCCTGGCAGGGAGGGGAGAAATGATAGACCGGTCCTTCCTCGCGTGGCCGTTCTTCGAGCCGCGGCATCGCGAGCTTGCGGATGAGCTCGACGGATGGTGCGCGGACAATCTCGCTGATCGCTATTCTGACGATGTCGACAGTGACTGCCGGATGCTGGTGCGGGAGCTTGGCGCGGCGGGGTTCCTGAAGCTCTGCGTCGCCGACGCGAAGCACCGGCCCGACGTTCGCAGTCTCGCGATCGCTCGAGAGACGCTCGGCTATCATTCGGCGCTCGCCGATTTCGCCTTTGCAATGCAGGGCCTGGGATCGGGCGCGATCAGCCTGTTCGGAACGGTCGAGCAAAAGCGCGAGTGGCTGCCCAGGGTCGCAAGCGGTCAGGCCATCGCGGCCTTTGCGATGACTGAGCCCGACTGCGGTTCCGACGCCGCCAACATGGCGACCTCGGCGATGCGCGACGGCAACGAATGGGTGCTGGTCGGCGAGAAGACGCTCATTTCGAACGGCGGGATCGCCGACTTTTACCTGACCTTTGCGCGCACGGGTGAGGGCGAAGGCGCGCGCGGCCTCTCCGCCTTCATCGTCCCGGCCGGCGAGGTTGAAGTGGTCGAGCGGATCGAAGTCGTCGCTCCGCATCCGCTGGCGCGGCTCCGATATGACAATGTCCGAATCCCAGCCGACGCGATTGTCGGTGAGCCTGGCGAAGGCTTTCGAATCGGCATGGAGACCTTGAACCTGTTCCGGGTGACGGTCGGAGCAGCGGCGCTGGGTTTCGCGCGGCGCGCGCTCGACGAGGCTTTGAGCTTCGCCAAGGACCGCCGGTTGGGAAGCGCGACTCTCGCCGACAATCCGGTGACCCAGGCAAAGCTCGCCGACATGGCATTGGCGAACGATGCGTCCGCTTTGCTCGTCTATCGCGCGGCATGGCAGCAGGACGCTGGCGGCACCGACAACCGGCGCGTGGCGGCGATGGCGAAGCTGCACGCGACGGAAAGCGCGCAACGCGTAATCGACGCGGCGGTACAGATGCATGGCGGCGCCGGCGTCACGCGCGGGGTCAAGGTCGAGGAACTCTATCGCGAGATCCGCGCATTGCGAATCTACGAAGGCGCCAGCGAAGTGCAGCGGCAGATCATCGCGCGGGACCTGCTCAAGGGAGCAATCACATGAAAATCCTGCAACCGCCCGGCTGGCCGCGGCCGAAGGGCTATTCGAACGGCATTTCGGCGAAAGGCAGGATGATTTTCACCGGCGGGATCGTCGGCTGGGACGAGCACGAATCATTCCCAGACTATAGCTTGCACGCCCAGTTCGCACGGGCGCTCCGCAATACGTTGGCAATCCTCGCCGAGGACGGCGCGGGACCCGAGCATATCGTTCGCATGACCTGTTACGTCATCGACCGCCACGAATATGCGAGCTCGCGCGACGAGATCGGAGTCGCATGGAAGGAGATCATGGGCCCGAACTATCCGGCGATGGCGCTCGTCGAGGTCAAGGGCCTGGTCGAAAGCGCCGCCAAGATCGAGATCGAAACCACGGCGGTGGTGGAGGAGTGAGCTTCTTGTTTCCTCTCGGGGGACCCCCGCTTCCGCGGGCGTGACGGAAAGTGGAGTACGATTCGTTCGTAAAAGACCGCTTGCCGCCGCCGGAACTGCTTCCGGAATTCCGCTTCGATCTTTCCGAACTTCAATATCCCGAACGGCTGAACTCGGCCGCTAAGCTGATGAACGGCGGGGCGCTCGACGCTCTTGCGGTCGTCAACGATCATGGCCGCTGGACCTATGCGGAGCTCGACGATTTTAGTGGCCGCATCGCGCGGCTGCTGGTTGAGCAGCATGATCTCGTTCCCGGCAATCGCGTGCTCTTACGCGGGCCGAATAGCTATACGATGTTCGCCGCGTGGCTCGGCGTGCTCAAAGCCGGCGGCGTAGTCGTCGCGACCATGCCTTTGCTTCGACCGGGCGAGATCGCGACCGTCATCGAACGCGCGGAAATCTCCCATGCGATCGTCGACAGCCGTTTCATCGGCGACTTCCGCCAGGCCATCGACCAGACACACTCCGTCAAGCACGTCATCAAATATGATGGTGACCACGGAAAGGGGGAGCTGGAGACGCGCACCGCCTCGCTTCAGCCGCTGCCCCCCGCCGACACCGGCCGCGACGACCCTTGCATCATCGCCTTCACCAGCGGCACGACTGGCGTACCCAAGGGCTGCGTCCAGTATCATCGTGACGTGCTCGCTCCATGCGACACGTTCGCGAAGCATCTCGTCGGCCCGAAGCCCGGCGACGTCTTCCTGACCAGTGCGCCCATGGCTTTCACCTTCGGGCTTGGGATCACGCCGATGTTCCCACTGCGCTTCGGAGCCGCAAGCGCGACGATCGAACAGGGCGGACCCGACAAGCTGCTCGAGGCGATCGCCAAGTTCGGGGTGACGCACCTTGGCACGGCGCCGACAGCGTACAAGGCGATGCTGTCGCAGCCGAACCTGGAAAGTGCGCTGAAGACGCTCCGCTACTGCATTTCGGCCGGCGAGCATTTGCCCGAAGCGACCTGGCGTGCGTGGAAGGAGCGGACAGGGATCGCAATCACCGACGGCATCGGCTCGACCGAGATGATGCACATCTTCGTCTCGGCTGCCGGCGACGACGTTCGCCCGGGTTCAACCGGCAGGGCCGTCCCGGGCTATTCCGCGACGGTGCTCGACGCGAACGGCAATTCGCTCGATGAAGGCGTCGGCCGGCTGGCAATCAAGGGACCGACCGGCTGCCGCTATCTCGATGACCCGCGCCAGCGCGACTACGTCGTCAATGGCTGGAACGTGACCGGCGACACATACCGCAAGGACGCCGACGGCTATTTTTGGTACCTCGCGCGTAGCGACGACATGATCGTCAGCTCGGGCTACAATATCGGGGCGCCGGAAGTGGAGAATGCGCTTCTGTCGCACCCCGCGGTCGCCGAATGCGCGGTGATCGGCGTGCCCTGCCCCGAGCGCGGGCAGAAGGTGAAGGCGTTCGTCGTGGTCGCGGCGGGCGCGAACCCATCGGACGCGCTGGTCGCCGAGCTCCAGGCGCATGTGAAGGCCGAGATCGCACCCTACAAATATCCGCGCGAGATCGAATTCGTGGAATCTTTACCCAAGACCGCGACTGGCAAGCTCAGGCGAAGCGAGTTGCGGAAATCATGACTGAAGATGAGCGCTTGAAGAATCTCGACACCATTTCGCGCTTGCGGGGGCAGAGCTTCATTCGAAAAGCCTACGCTGGATACCGACGGGACTGGGACCACGATCATTGTGCGTTGTGTTGGGTGAAGATTGCCGAGCCGAGCATGGCTGGCGACGGCATGATCCACGAAGGTTACGTGGTGACCGAAGCTTATGAGAAGGGTGCCGATTACGAATGGGTTTGTTCGTCGTGTTTCGACGTTGCGAAGGATAAGATGAGCTGGCGTGACGCCACGCCGTAGGCGGCGACAGGGCCGACGAGCTGAAAATCCGCAGCAAACGAAAACGGGCGCCCGATTGCTCGGACGCCCGCCGTTTCGACCAGGGAAGGGTCGCTTACTGAGCGTTGCTCGTATTGGCCGCCGCAGCGTTCGAGTCGGCTGCGTTGCTTGCGTTGCCCGCCGCATTCGCGCCGACCGCGTTGAGATCCACAGCGTTTGCGTCGGCCGCGTTCACGTCCGTCGCCGTCGTGTCGACGTTCTCGAGCGTCGCGTTCGCTTCATTGTTCGCCGCATCATTGTTGCCGTTGCAGGCCGCGAGCGTTGCCAGGCTGGCCGCGACCGCCAAAGTCCGAAATGCTTTCATCGTCTTTCCTTCCAATTGGACCCAGCGCTCTTCGGCGCCTTCGATATTACGGTCGGCCCCGGCATCGCTGCCGGGGCCGCGTACATAGGGAGTGTACGTGCCTGAACCTGCGCCCGCGCGGCTTCATTAGAAGAAACTTCCAAATCGCTCGCGAAGAGCCAAACCAGACGCTTTCTGTCTCCCATCGCAATTCCCTAGTGGCAAGAGGGTGTATGAAGAAAGCGCGGTTCTTGCTGCAATGCTTGGCCAATTCAGAATATTCTTCTAAATTGCGCCAATGAAACAGTTGGATCATGTCGATCGTAGGATCCTCGCCATCCTTCAGGAGGACGCGTCGATCGCGGTCGCCGAGATTGGGGCGCGCGTCGGCCTGTCGCAGACACCCTGCTGGCGGCGAATCCAGCGTTTGCGAGAAGACGGCGTGATCGAGGCGACGGTCGCCCTCGTGAAACCTGAAGCGGTGGGCTGCGGCCTTACCGTCTTCATGGCGATCGAAGCGCGCGATCATTCGCCGCAATGGCTCGAGCAATTCACGGAGATGGTCGTCGCCCGTTCCGAGGTGCTCGACGTGCATCGAATGGCGGGCGAGATGGATTATCTGCTGCGCGTGGCGGTGCCGGACATGGCGGCATACGACCAATTCTACCGCGAGTTGATTGCCGCCGTTCCCTTGAAGAACGTCTCGTCGCACTTTGCCATGGAACGCGTGAAGAGCAGCACCGCTTATCCGGTGGCCGCGGCGTAGCTACTCAAATTCCATGATGACCTGATCGACGGCGAGGCTGTCTCCCGCTTTGGCGGGGGTCGCCTTGACTGTCGCAGCCTTGGGCGCACGGAGGATATTCTCCATCTTCATCGCTTCCATGACCGCGACCGGCTGGCCCGGCTCGACCTTGTCGCCGATTGCGACGTCGAGCTTGGTGAGGAGTCCCGGCATGGGCGCGAGCAACAGACGAGACAGATCGGGCGGCGGCTTATCGATCATATGTTTCGACAGGTCGGCAACATGCGGCGAGAAGACCTTGACCTTGTGGCTCGCGCCGCGGGTCTGAAGCTCCCAATTGCGTCCGGCGCGGCGCACCTGGACCGTACGCAACCGCCCGTCGATGACCACGGTCAGCAGGCGCTGTCCGGGAACCCAACGTCCGACGATATCCATCAGATCGCCGTCGTCGGTCACCGCGATCGTGCCGCCCTTGTAGGGCTTGATGCGCACGTGATGCCTGACCCCGCCGTCGACCTTGACGATCCGCTCGCATGGGAAATGCGGGCGCTCGCCAAGCTGGTCGCTGATTTCCGATGCGCGCTCGTCGCTGATCACGGCCACCATTCCGGCGATCGCGGTCAAATCCTCCATCAGCTGGTCGTCGGCGGGCGCGCCTTCAAACCCGTCAGGATATTCGTCCGCAATGAAGTCGGTCGCGAGATCCCCTTTGCGGAAGCGCGGGTGCTGCATCAGCGCGGACAGGAAGTCGACATTGTCGCTGATGCCGTCGATCACGAACTGGTCGAGCGACGTGATCTGCGCGTCGATCGCCTGTTCGCGGGTCGGCGCCCAGGTGATCAGCTTGGCGATCATCGGGTCGTAGAACATGCTGACCTCGCCGCCGTCGGCGACGCCGTCGTCCACTCTCACCACTACCTCGTCATTGCGAGCGGAGCGAAGCGATCCAGAGTCTTGCCTTTTTTTGCTGGATTGCCGCTTCGCGGCTTCGCCGCTCCTCGCAATGACGTGTTCGGTCGTTTTCGGCGGCCAGTAGCGCACCAACCGTCCGGTGCTCGGAAGGAAGTGACGGTACGGGTCTTCGGCATAGACGCGCGTTTCAACCGACCAGCCGTTGATACCGATATCGTCCTGCGTGAACTTGAGCTTTTCGCCCGCTGCGACGCGGATCATCTGCTCGACGAGGTCGAGGCCGGTGATCTCCTCGGTCACCGGATGCTCGACCTGGAGCCGAGTGTTCATTTCGAGGAAGTAGAAGCTCTTGCCGGTCGGGTCGGCGCCGTTGACGATGAGCTCAACGGTTCCCGCCGAATAATATCCGACAGCCCGCGCGAGTGCGACCGCCTGCTCGCCCATCGCCTTGCGCATCTCCGGCGAGACGAAGGGCGATGGCGCCTCCTCCACCACCTTCTGGTTGCGGCGCTGGATCGAGCATTCGCGCTCGTTCAAATAGAGGATGTTGCCGTGCTGGTCGCCGAGCACCTGGATCTCGATGTGGCGCGGCGCCTCGATGAACTTCTCGATGAAAACGCGGTCGTCGCCGAAGCTGTTCAGCCCCTCGCGCTTCACGCTCTCGAAGCCCTCGCGCACGTCCTTCTCGTTCCAGGCGAGACGCATGCCCTTTCCGCCGCCGCCCGCCGAGGCCTTCATCATCACCGGGAAGCCGATGCCCTTGGCGATCTTCAGCGCTTCTTCGGTGGTGGCGATGTCTTCGAGATGGCCGGGAACGACGTTGACGCCCGCCTTGGCCGCAAGCTTCTTGGACTCGATTTTGTCGCCCATGGCGCGGATCGCCTTCGGCGGCGGGCCGATGAAGGTGATGCCCGCCTTGGCGAGCGACTTGGCGAAGCTTTCGCGTTCGGACAGGAAGCCGTAGCCGGGGTGCACCGCTTCGGCGCCTGTCGCCTTGCAGGCGTCGATGATCAGACCGGCCTTCAAATAGGATTCGGACGCCGGCGGCGGGCCAAGCCGCACCGCCTCGTCGGCCATTTTGACGTGCGGCGCGCGTGCGTCGGCGTCGGAATAAACGGCAACGGTCTTGATCCCCATGCGCCGCGCGGTGCGGATCACCCGGCACGCAATCTCCCCGCGGTTGGCGATCAGGATTTTCTTGAACAAATCAGACCACCTTGCAGCGCGTAAAGGAGAAGGGCCCGTCAACCTTGGCCGCTTTCAGCGCTTGCGCAAGAGCATCGCTGACGAAGAAAGCGAGCCACAGGGCGGG
>DATLOY010000080.1:0-4700 GCA_035536015.1 Sphingomicrobium sp. | reverse complement strand
CGGGCGTGGCTCAATACGGACGGACTGCCGGAGAAACGCACCGACGAATATCGGCTGCTGGTCGACAAATGGGTCGAAGCAACGGGAGAATTTCCCGGGTGAGCGACGTCGAGACCCACCACTGGACAGCGTCGGACGGCGCCGAGCTTGCCTATCGCGAGACGGGCGAGGGCAGGGCGGCGATCCTCATTCACGGGCTGTTCTCCGACGCTGCCATGAACTGGATCAATTTCGGCCATGCGGACCGGATCGCCGAGGCCGGCTTTCGAGTGATCATGCCCGATCTTCGTGCGCACGGATTGAGCGCGAAGCCCCACGATCCCTCGCTCTATCCCAAGGGGATTCTCGCCCGCGACCTGAAGGAACTTATCGCCCACCTCGAGCTGGCGGATTTCGACCTCGTCGGCTTTTCGCTGGGTTCGCGGACCGTGGTCCAGGCGGTGGGCGAGGGTCTGAGGCCCCGCAAGGCGGTTCTCGGCGGAATGGGTCTCCAGGGCTTGCTCCATTGGGACCGTAGGCAGCGCTTCTTCATCGACGCGATCGACAATTTCGATGCGGCTCGCCGTGGCGACCCCCATTGGCTCGCGATCCAGTTCATGCGGACAATGAAGGTCGATCGCGAAGCTGCGGCTCTCGTTCTGAAGAGCTTCGGCGACGCGAGCCTCGAATGGCTCGATGCGTTTGCAATGCCGACCCTGGTGCTGATCGGATCGGAAGACGAGGACAATGGGTCGGCTCGGGAGCTCGCCGGGGCGCTGCCGAACGCGAGCTATGCGGAGGTTCCGGGAACCCACATGAGCTCGGTGACGAAGCCTGAGCTCGGCGAGGCCATTGCCCGCTTCCTCGCCGCCTGACGGCGCACGGGAAGTTTGCAAGGCAAAGTGAAGGGGCGCCCAAAGGCGCCCCTCGTATGAATTAGGTCGTCGGCTGGCTTCGCGCCCGTCCGCGGCCACTTGCCGGCTTCGCCATTCCGGCTCCGCCGCTGCGGCGGCCAAGGCTGGCGTTCCCGCCGCCCGTTTCACTCATTCCGCGACGACCCATGTTGCGGCTTGATGTCGTCAAACCGCCCGTATCGTCGAACTGCTCATCGGCGCGCATGTCGTGAGACCATTCGCTGAGCTGTTCGGTGAGATTGCTGATCTGATCACTGATTTGCGCGCGCTTCGACCAGAGGAAAAGGCCGGCCGCAGCCGCACCGGCCGCTGCCGCTGCAGCCGCCATCGGGCGCTCGCGCGCCATCTCCAGAACTCCCCAATCGCTATATTGATTGCGGCCCGTCGGGTTGTTGTTGCGGCCGCCGCGACTCTTACTTCTCGGCATAAGATCCTCCTCTCAAGATTGTTTCGCCCTCAATTCAACTAAACGATTGAAAGCGATCGCTGTTCGCCGGTTTGGGCGGATCAGCGGTAAGGGGAGGCGGATCAGCGACAGTCGGTCAGGCGGTCTCCAGCTGGTCGAGCATGTTCTCCGCGCTGGAAGCCCGATATTCGCCAGGTGCCTCAACGTTCAGCTGTTTGACGACGCCGTCATCGACGATCATCGAATAGCGCTGCGAGCGCTTGCCCATGCCGAACTTGCTTCCATCCATGACGAGACCGACCGCGTCTGCAAAAGCGCCGTTGCCGTCCGCCAGCATGGTGATGTCGTCGGAACCGTCCGCCTTGCCCCAGGCTCCCATGACGAACGGGTCATTGACCGAGATGCAGGCGATTTCGTCAATGCCCTTGCCTTTGAGCTCTCCGGCCTTTTCAACGTAGGACGGCAAGTGGCGCGCCGAGCAGGTCGGAGTGAAGGCGCCGGGCACCGCGAACAGCGCAACTCTCTTGCCCTTGAAATATTCCTCGCTCGTCGTGGGCTGCGGACCCTCCGAAGTGGCGATTGCCAAGGGAACATCGGGAAGTCGGTCACCGACCTGGATCGTCATCGAATATCTCCTCACGACTGGACTGGCCGGCAGATAGGCGCGGCCAACTGCAGCCACAAGCGCTTGCCGGAACGGCTGCGGCAGACCATGGTCGAAACGTGGCCGAGGAACCGAGATATTTGTCGGGCAAGCTCCTTCTCGCAATGCCCGGAATGGCCGATCCGCGCTTCGAGCGGGCCGTGATCGCTATGTGCGCGCACGACGAAAATGGAGCGATCGGAATCGGCATTGGCCACAAGCGCTCCGGAATCAGTTTTCGCGGCCTGCTGCGGCAATTGGAGATTGATCCGGGCGGAGCGCCGGATTGCGCCGTTCACCACGGCGGCCCGGTCGAACCGGGGCGAGGTTTCGTGCTCCATTCGAGCGATTGGGGCGGCCAGGATACGCTTCATGTCGCCGGACCCAAGGGCGAGATCTTTGCGATGACGGGCACCATCGACGTGCTTCGCGCCATCGCCGAGGGGAAGGGGCCTTCGCGCTGGATCGCCGCACTGGGCTATGCGGGCTGGGGCGAGGACCAGCTCGATCAGGAGATGACCCGCCACGGCTGGTTCGCAGCTCAGGCCACTCCCGAAATCCTCTTCGACAAACCCACGGACGAAAGATGGGCCGCGGCGTTCAAGTCCGAAGGGATCGATCCCCGGCTCCTCGCGAGCGAGACCGGCGCGGCCTAAGCTGCGCCGGTTGCCTGAGCCATCATCCGAACCACAGCTCCTTGATCCGCCCTCCTTCCAGGCCGACGTTGAAGCGCTCCGGGCGATAGTCGTCTGTCAACGGGTCGCCGACCTTGTAGGCGCGGCATAGATGTCCATAAAGCTCCTGAATGCAGCAAGGGTCGGTCTTTCCCGGTCCCACCAAACTCAGCTGATTTTCCTGTACCGTGGTGAGGGCATTGAACGGCAGGATATCGACGCCGCCGCCCTCGACGACCATGTCCTCGTCCATCCATGGGCGAAAGCCGATTGGACCAACGATGCCGTGAAACAGAATCCAGAATCCGGCCGGCGTCAGCTCAAATGCATTCACGCTTCCGGTGGGCGCACCGCAAACCTGCGGGATCATTCCCGGCAACCTGCGTTTTTCTCCTTGCAGGATGTTAGCCGCGCCTATGATGGCCCCGAGTTGTTCCCGGGCCTCCTGCAGGGTCTCTTCCGTGCCTTGCCCGCATTGAAGCGTGCCATCGTGACGCCAGACCCACGTAGTTGAAACGACCATGTTCATCCTCCCGGACGAACGAAGCCAGCCAGGGCGATGTCGTTGAGCCGATAATCGCCGCAAGCTTCGAGGCTGCGCTCGTCACCATTTGCGATTCGGCCCGACCAGCGTGGACCTCCCTCTTTTAGGGGTCAATGTCGGCCGCGTGGGGGCGTTCGGCCTGGCAGGGGCGCGATGGAAAGTGTGGGGTAATTTGCGCGTTCGTGCCGGATGGCCAGTCGAAAACACAAAAGGAAACAGGAAAACGGGATCGGATCGACGTGGCGCACCTGGCTGCTTGCTGCCTTGCTCGTCGCCGCGCTTGTGGTTGCCATACTTCATTGGGGTGATGTCAAAAAGTTCGCAGCGCTTCTGAAAACAGCAAGGCCTTTGTGGCTTGCCGTGGCGACCGGTCTTCAAGTCGGAACCTATGCCGGGGTCGCGGCCCAGTGGTGGCTGACGCTCAGGAGAGGCCATACACCGCGCGAACCAGTGGATCTCTTCCGGTTGACCCTGGCCAAGCATTTTGCGGATCAGGTCGTCCCGACCGCAGGCGTGAGCGGCAATGTCGTGCTCGTCGATCGGCTCGTCAGGTTAGGCGTACCTCGCGGGAACGCGGTCGCCGCGCTGCTCCTCCAGATCGTCGCATATTACGGGTCCTATGCTGCCGGAGCCTTGTGGATCCTTGTCGTGCTCTGGTGGAAAGACCGGGCAAGTCTTCTGCTGACCAGTGCCGTCCTGATCTTCCTGGCGGTTGCCGCGACCATACCGGCCCTGATCCTCTGGCTGCACCGTCGGGGTCAGAAGCAATTACCCCGCTGGATCTCCGGCTGGTCCAAGACGCGGAATTTCATGAAGCTCATCGGGGAAGCACCGCGCAAGCTCATTCGCGACCCGAGCCTCATCGCCTGGCTCATCCTTCTCAACCTGCTTGTTTTCGTTGCCGACGCCGCCACCATGCAGGCTTGCCTGCTGGCGCTTGGAGTGCACGCTCCGCTCAGCGCCGGTTACACCGCCTTCATGATGGCATCCATCGCGGTCATCCTCGGGCCGATCCCAATGGGACTTGGCTCCTTCGAAGCGGTTAGCGTGGCAATGATGCGCCTGTTCGGTGTTCCGTTCGAAGCGGCGGTTTCAGCGACCCTGCTGTTTCGGGGATTCACGCTTTGGGTGCCCCTCATTCCCGGCGGCTGGCTGGCTCGGAAGGAGCTGAAGCCCGCCAAGTGACGAATCGACATATAAAGCTTTCTTTATATCTTGTACTCGGCTAGTGGGCGGGCGGATCCGGTCGGGCGCCATTGGCCTGACCTTTGCCTAAACTTTGGAGAATTTTCACGTGGCGACGCAGGCTGAAACTCGTTTCAATGACTTTGTCGTGAAAGACCCCGGCCTTGCAGATTTCGGCCGCAAGGAAATCGAAATTGCCGAAACCGAGATGCCAGGCCTGATGGCTCTGCGCGCGGAGTTCGGGGCATCAAAGCCGCTGAAGGGCGCGCGGATTACCGGCTCGCTCCACATGACGATCCAGACAGCGGTGTTGATCGAGACGCTCATCGAGCTCGGCGCCGAAGTGCGCTGGGCC
>DATLOY010000079.1:0-50344 GCA_035536015.1 Sphingomicrobium sp. | reverse complement strand
GGCGCCACGGAAATGCTCACTCCCAGATTTCTGCCAAGATCGGCTGCGACCTCCGCGACGGGCACGCCTTCATAGACCAACTGACCGTTCCGCCAGGACGCGATCGAGGAGGGGCTCTTGTGCCCGACGATCGCGTCACCTGAAGGCGATATTTTCAGCGTTTGTCCTCTATGGAGTTGCAGGCCATTGCCTCCTCGGTTGTATCGAACGGCTCCGTCCGCCACCTCAACTCGCAGGATTTCTCGGTCACGGACGACGTTGAATGCCGTCCCCAAATCCTCAATTCGGTCTTCACCCAGGTGAACGACGAAGGGTCGCCTCGGATCGTGGCGGATGTTGAACAGCGCCTCGCCGCGCAGGAGCTCCGCCTCGCGACCGTCCGTGCCGGCGACCCACAGCCGGCTATTGCCGTTCAGGGTTATGGCGCTGCCATCCGCCAACTGGACCGTGCGGTGTCCGCCGGCCGCCGTTGTGATCTGCAACCCCGGGCTCGCCGATCGATCAGTCGGCCAAAGGAAAATCAGCAAACCGAAGGCCGCCGCGATGGCGACAATGGCACTGAGCCTGCGCAATGTCCGCCGTGTCAGCGTTGATGCACCAGTCCAGTTCGCATTCGCCTTGGTTCGACTGGCTTCCTCATGCACAAGCACCGCATCGAGATCGCCATCGAGTAGCGCGACCCGTTCGTACGCATCAGCGTGCGCCGGATCTTCTTCGAGCCACCGGGTTAGTTGCGCCCAGTCGTCCGCCCCACCCCGGCGAAGCCGAAGGCGCCATTCGAATGCAACGGTCAAAGCGTCCTGCGGCGTAATTGTCAGTCCCCCTCATTGTTTGGACGACGCGCGGTCGCGACATCCGCATCAAGATCCGACTTTGCTTCGAGCAGCGCCCGGTAAGCGCGCTGCAAATGCTTCTCGACCGCGCTGACGGAGATGCCCAGCTCCGCGGCGATCTGGCCTTGGCCGACTTCGTCCAGCCGGAAGCGGCGAAGGATGAACAAAGTCCGCTCCGGAAGACGGGCGAGGGCTTGTTGCACCAGGTTGAGCCGTTCGCGCGCGATCAATTGCTCCTCCGCCGACGGCCGGTCGTCGATCTCGCCAACCCCGTGGCGGGCAACTGCCCAAGCCTCTTCGCGCGCAATCCGGCGGCTCCAGGAGCGGCGGGTGTCGAGAAGGAGATTGTCGGCCATGCGATAGAGATAAGCCAGGGGATCCGCGATCGGCCCGGTGGGCCGCTTGTCGAGTTTGAGAAAGACCTCCTGCAGAATATCGTCGGCCTCGTCCAACGAAGCTCCTCGCGCTCGAAGGAAACGGTTCAGCACGTGCCGATTTGCCTCGAACACAGCAGAGAGGCCGCTGATCGCTTGATTGGGAGGCGAATGAATCTCGATTACCTTCAACGCCGGTGACAGTATCGGTTGCGAACTAGGCCGGGCCCACGCATCGGACAAGTTGAGCTTTGGCCCTGCCAGGAAGACGGAATCGGCATGAAACCGGAAGAGACGCGGATTTGGGCGCTTCTCGGCCCCCATCGGGGGGACAACAACCAGGTCATCGCCTTGGCCGAAGCTCTTGGCCTGCCGTTCGAGGCAATCACCTTGCGGTACAATCGATTGCGCTGGCTGCAACCCAGATTACTCGGCGCAACTTTCCGCAGTCTTACTCGTGAGTCGCGCGCGGCAGTCGCGGGCGATCCTCCAGACCTCATAATTTCCACCGGGCATCGCAGCGTACCGGTCGTCCAGGCTATCCGCCGTCGATCCGGGGGAAGGACGCGTTCAGTCCATCTGGGTTATCCGCGGCTGTCGCCAGCCCGTTTCGATTTGGTTGTACCGACCCCCGAATATCCAGTGCCGGACGACCCCAATGTCCTGCGAATACCCTATGCGCTCTCCCGCACGCCGGCACAGGTTGAGAAGCTGGACGCGACATTTCTTGAAGGCTTGCCTGCTCCCCGCCGACTGCTGATCCTTGGTGGCCCGACGCTTTACTGGAAATTGGACGAGAAGGAGGTGTTGCAGGCATTGTCCCGCCTTACCGACGATGCGGCGGATCGAGGCGGATCCGTAATGGTCGTCGGGAGTCCTCGCACGAACGACGCTATCTTGCATGCGGTCGAGCGGGCGCTTGCTGAATCGCCCAGCCCGGTCCGGATTTTCCCGGTTGAAGGGCCTCCGACTTATGCCGCACTGCTTGCGTCAGCGGACTCGATCTTTGTTACTGCCGACAGCGTGGCAATGGTCTCGGACGCCATTCTCACCGCCAAGCCGGTTGGTCTCTTGCCCATCCGCCCGAGCCTGCTTGGGCGAGCCTATATGGGCCTGGCAGCCCGGCTGCGGCCCGGCAAAAGGCTCTTTCCGCGCGACTTACGGTTCTTCTGGGCAGCGCTCGAGGCGGGGGGTCTGGTCGGAACTCTCGAGCAACCGCGCGGGCGTCCAGTGCCGGATCTGGCCGCAATGGTCGCCGAACGTGTGAGGGGATTGCTGCGAGGCGGCTGATCGCTGCGACCAAGATTGATGCGGAAGTCGACTGTCCCTGACGTCCCATGATCGAGGATCGTTCCTCGTGCCCGGGGGGTTAGGACGCCTATGTGCGGCATTGCCGGTTGGTACAGACGTGGTGGACGCCAGGTCGGTCGCGGGCACATCGCCCGTCAATGCGAGCGGATGATTCAGCGGGGTCCCGACGACAAGGGTTTCCTCACTGACGGCGATTTCGGGTTCGGGATGCGCCGCCTCAGCATCATCGACGTCGCAGGCGGGCATCAGCCGATCTCCAGCCCGGACGGGCGTTACTCGATCGTTTGCAACGGCGAGATCGTCAACCATCTGGAACTCCGAAAGGAGCTCGAGGGAGGCTATCAGTTCCGCACCCGCAGCGACTGCGAGACTTTGCTGGCAAGCTATCTCCGCTGGGGCGACGCCGCCTGGCTCAAGCTCGAGGGTATGTACGCGGCCGCAATTTGGGACCGCGACACCCGAACGCTTTGCCTCGTTCGCGATCCGCTCGGGATCAAGCCGCTGTTCCTGACCGAACAGCTCGGTGGACTTGCCTTCGCCTCTGAGATCAGCGCCCTGCGCGAACTCCCGGGACACAGATTCGACATCGACGAACGCGCAGTTCACGATTTCTTCCGCTTCGGTCACGTGCTCGGACCGCGTTCGATGTTCGAGCAGGTCCGGGCACTCGAACCGGGCCATGTACTCCGCGTCGGCCCGATCGGCTCGGCCGTCGCCCGTCCATTCTGGCAGCCCCGCGTTCAGGTCCGAACTGGCCTTACCGAGGCCGAGTGGGTGGAGGAGACGCGCGAGCGGGTCCTCGGCACTGTGAAGAAGCACATGCTGTCGGACGTGCCGGTCGGCGCTTTCCTTTCGGGCGGCGTGGATTCGGGCGCCATTGCTGCAGCGATGGCTCGCACTTCCGGCCCTGGCTTCAAGGCCTTTACCGCGGGCTTTCCCGGCTCGAAAATCGACGAGACTGCAGCGGCAAAACAAGTCGCCGACCATCTGGGCTGCGAGCATATCGTGCTCCCGATCCAGCCGGAAACCGCGGCCGATGTGCTCCCTGCGGTCCAGCGTTCCTTCGACGAGCCGTCTGCCGCGAATTCTGCGATCCCCCTTTGGTATCTGTCGAGAGCCGCGGCGCAGCAAGTGAAGGTCGTGCTCTGCGGTGAGGGCGGCGACGAATTGTTCATGGGCTACAATCGGCAGCGCTGGGCCGAGCGTATGCGACGCTGGTCACCGGCGGTCCGCGCTCTCGGCGGCCTTGGCTTCGTCGACCGAATTCCCGAGCTGCCGCAACGCAAGCTGAATTACCTTCGCGGCTATGCGAGCCGGTTTCGCGAGGGGGCCTTGCTGAGCAACGGCTACGAGCGCTTCTTTGCCGCAGTCACGATCACGACGCGGGCGATCCGAGCGCGGCTCTACGAGGGTGATTTCTGGATTCGCCAGGAGCTTCCGGACAACTTTTCCGCGTTGTCGGACGAGTATTTCCCCGATCCTCAACAGGGCATCACCGAGCTGGAGCAGTTCATGCTTGGCGATCTGACCGTGCACATGCCGGCCTCGCTGCTGCAGCGGCTCGACCGTGCGTCCATGGCCCACTCGCTCGAGGCTCGGGTACCGTTCCTGTCGCACGATTTCGTTGATTGGGCGCTGACTGTTCCCACCGATCTCAAGCTGAATGATGGAGTCGGCAAGCATGTGCTCAGGCGCGCGGTCGAACCGTGGCTGCCTGACGACCGGCTCAAAGGCCGAAAGCTCGGCTTCCAGATGCCGCTCGCCGACTGGTTCGTCGGCGGTTTCAATGATTTCGCGCGCGACGCCTGGTGCTCGTCCGGAGCGGCCGAGGCCGGCTATCTTGACCCGCGCGCCGTCGAAACCTTGTTCGAGGATCATCGTCGCGGCCGCGCCAACCATGGCCGCATACTCTATGCAATTGCGATGTTCAGCTGCTGGTGGAAAGAGCAGCGCCATGTCGCCACGCCCATCGAGGAGGTCTCACTTCGAAGCCACGCATCGTGATGGACGCTCTGCCAACCACCCCACCTGCCTTCGCTCGGCGTTCTGATATGGAAGGCACCCACGATCTGACAGGATCTCGACCCCTGGTTTGGATCCTGACTGGCAGCCGTGTCGGCGACAATAACCAGATGATCGCCTTGGCCGAGGCACTTGGATTTCCGTTCGAAGCCAAACAGCTCAAATACAACGCGCTTGGCCGCATTGCCTTCCTTCGCGGTGAGCATCTTGCTTATCTCGATCGCGATTCACGTCGGAGGCTGACGCCTCCGTGGCCCGATCTCATAATCGGCCTGGGCTACGATAGTGTACCAGTCTCCCGCTACGTTCGACGCCAGTCTGGCGGACGCACGCGCTTGGTCCAGATTGGCAATCCACGAACTTCGATCGACGAATTCGACCTCGTCATCAAGACGCCGCAATATTCGATCGGGAAAGCTCCGAACGTCCTCGAGCTGCCGTTCCCGATCGGCAATCCGGCCCGAACGGTTGTCGCCACGAATGAGGAAGAGATGTGGCTTCGGGCCTTTCCGAGGCCCCGTCGGCTCGTGGCAGTTGGCGGGTCGACACGCCAATGGAAGATCGACAATTCGGAGCTCGATCGAACGATCCGACACCTTCAAGCCTTATGCGCCAGCAACGGCGGAAGCGTGATCGCGGTGGTCAGCCGACGCACGACGCCGGAAACCAAACGGCTTCTCAAATCCCGGCTGTCCGGCGAGACCGAGGCGCTGGTCGAGAATTTCCCGCGCTTCGCTACCCTGCTCGCGTGGTGCGACGAATTTTATGTGACCGCTGACAGTGTTTCGATGCTGTCCGAGGCGATCCTGACGGGCAAGCCCGTTGGAATGATCCCCATCGCTCGATCGCTGCGAGGTGCGATCGGTCACGCCTTTCGCCGTCGTGGCTGGAAAATCCGGTCCCACGCCAACTTGTCCGATTTCTGGCTCTACCTGACGAACAACAATCTGGTTGGGACCATCGAGTGCCCGGTCGCTTCTGACGTGGCGGACACCGTCAAGTTGGCTGCGAACGCCGTGCGCAGAGTGATTGAGTCGCCGCCGCGTCGCATATCATAGGGGCCAAACGCCTTAGCCGGACGCAACTTTGAATCCTCGAGGAGAAGGGCATTTACGGTGCAAAATGGCCGACAAGGGCCAGTGCCGCCGCGACAGCACCCAGGATGAACGTTAATACTAGCAACTGAGATGCGAGCTCAGCCCGGGGGTTCGCAGCGAGTTGATTATCGAGTCCCCAAAACCCCTTGGCGCGCACCAGTTTTGCCCAGCTGAAGACGGCGGCGAGCAGCGCGAGGGCCGAGAGAAATCCTAAAATATTTGCGGTCTCAATCACGGTCAGTGTCCTTGGCTGCCCGCTTCGGGGCGAGGGATGTAGATCGAGGGAAGCAAGATATCGGAGTCGCTCTCACGACTAAGCCAATATGCTTGTTCCATGATGGCCTCCTGCAAGCGAGGCGGGGGCCGGCCGTGAGACCGAACCCCCCCGCCCATTTTGTACCAGGATGCCCGAAGGCTCTCTGGTTAGACGCCCGCGCTACGTGTGCCGCGATCGAAGTTGAGGCTGGTGACCGCTCCGCGCGAGTCAATCTTGCAGGTGAAGCGGTAGTCCATTCCAGCGGTGCGATAGCCGCTGTTGCCATAGCCATACGCGTTCGCATCGCCGTAGCGGTTGTCATCGCCGCGTGGGTGGCTGCGAGGTCCGTTACCGTAACCCAGGTCCGACGAAGCGATACCGCGGACACGCAGCGCGCCGTTCATGCGGCGATCGACGGCGGTGATGCCGACGACCCGGAACGATCCCTCATTGTGGTAACCATTCTGGCCGTAGCCGTTGTTGTATCCGGTTTGACCATAGCGATTGTCATAGCCGTTATAACGTCGGTCGGTGTTTAGGCGCTGCTCGGCGGTACGGGCGCACATTTCGACGGAACGGCGCTGGCTCGTCTGTTCGTAACCGTAATTGCCCTGCGGATACTGACCATAGCCGGTCACCGCATTGACGATGGCGCCGACCACGCCGCCGTTGTTTCCGTAACCGTATGGATTCATCTGCGCCGTAGCGGGAGACGAGACCGCGGCGAGCGCCGCCAATCCAGTCAGGCCGGCGGCGAGCTTCGTGAAATGGGTCATCATGATTCTCCAAATATAATCCAAGTACAGAAACATCCTGTACTGAAAGTATCTATAGTTTATGTGAAATGCATATAAGCTGAACGAGCTCAGGGCAGCTTCGTTCCTCAATTATTTGCACCTAATATAAAGCTATTCGTTATTTTTATTCCAAACGTGCTGAACCTTGATGGCATTATATCTTAAGGCAATTCAGAATTATGTAGCGTTCGCATCGACTTTATTTTCAGGCGCTATTGCGTTATTGATGCCATGAGCCTATCTGATTTCTTGTCACCAGTCGGTATCGACGGTCTTTGGCGCTAAGTCGCACCTTCCTCCATCTTTGACGTCTCCTGGCGGCCACGCGCCGATTCTGTCGCGTGCCAACAAAGGAACTCACCATGAAATATTTCGGAACGGTCAAGTCGTTCGACACCGTCAAGGGCTTCGGCGAAATCAAGCAGGAAGCGGGCGGCGACGACCTGCGTTTTGACAAGGCAGCGATTTCGTGGGGAAACGATAGTCCCCCGACGGTCGGCCAGCGCCTTAGCTACGACCGCGGCGCCAACAGCGAGCGCCAGCCGCGCGCGTTGAACCTGCAGACGATCTAATCGGAAGGGCGGGCGCTTCGCGGCGCTCGCCTAGCCCTGTTTTAGCGTGGGGACGCGTCGCGCCGGCAGCCTGCGGGCATCCCGTGGAGCTGTCGGTGCGGTCCTGCGTGCACCCTTTCAAACAGAGGAATTCACCATGACGATTCTTACCATGCTCGCGCGCAGCGCAAGCGTCGGCGTGATTGCCGGCTTCATGATGTTCAGCAGTCCCGCCCTTGCGGGTGACAATCCCAAGGTCGCAGCCGAAGTGATGGCCCTGGCGCGTGCGCAGTGGGCTTCTGAAATCTCGGGACAGACGCCAGGACAGCAGCTCGTTTCGCTCGCTGACGATTATACCGAGTTCAACTCGGACTATCCCACTTTGCTGGTCGGCAAGGACGTCGCGAGCCGCATGGCCGCCGTCGTGCCGTACGATAAAGCGATGTATTCAGACATGCAGAACCCGCGGGTGCAGGTCTATGGCGATACCGCGATCCTCACCTACAATTTCGCCGGGATTCGCGCGGGAGCCGATGGCAAGAGCAAGCCATCGATCGCCAAATCCACTCGCGTCTACGTCAAGGAAGGCGGCCAATGGATGTTGGTCCACGCCAACTTTGCCCCAGTTCCGGGTCCGGCGCAGTAAGACAGAGGACGATTGGCTGCCGATTGGCCGCCGATTGCCGTAACTTTGCGGATTTTCTTTGGAGCGGCACGGCACGATTGCCGTGCCGCTCTTTTTTCAAACGCCAACCCGCTTCGCGCGGAAGAGTGGGCATTACCTGGGTCGTTTGAACGTCACCACGCGTTGCCGCTATGGACGCATCGTGAATAGATATAATCTCGCGCTCTTGCTGCTCACGCTCGCGGTGATTCCGCTGTTCTATGTCAGCGGCTGGTTGGGCGTTGTCGCACTCATTGCGATCTATGGTCTCATAACCAGGCTGGCGAACAAGGACTTCGACCGACTGAGCGGCCGCGGCAGCGGACTGCATCCAGATGCCGTCGAGCGCGCCGCATTACACCGGCCCGTGCCGATCATTGATCCTATCGAGAGGGACGAGGGCTAGGGTCGACTGCTAGAAGGATCCGCCTCAACGCCAGTCGCGGCGAAAATATGCGCGCCCAATGAAACAAAGACGGCGCCCCACCGGAGTGAGGCGCCGTCCTTGTTTTGTCACTCCCGATCAGAAGCCGACGTTGATCGACCCCATGATCGTGCGCGGAGCGCCGATCTGCACGAACGGCGGGTTGCTGTACTGCGTGTTGGACGAATTCAGCGCCTGCGACAGGCCGCCGCCGAAACCGCCGACGTAGAATTTGTCGAACAGATTGTAGACGTTGAGCTGCAGGTAGGTGTTCTTGAGGTCCGGTCCGAACTGGGCGAGCGAATAGCGCGCGTCGAGATTGACCAGCCAGTAAGCCGGGGCCTTGGCCGAGAAGACCTGTGCCGGATCGTCAGCGGCGCTGGCATTGTTAAGGTTGGTGAGGTTCACGCCGGTGGCGAAGACCGGACGATTATTGTCGAAGACGTAGCGCGGGCCAGTGCGCTTCGCTTCAAAGCCGAGTTCGAGGCCAAAGGGCAGGTGGCCGACTGCCGAAAAGCCGTAGGTATATTTCGGCGCTCCCGATTCCCAATTGCCCTTGGTGAAGGCACAACTCTTGATGATGTCGCTCGCCAGTGCCCCAGCCGGGATATTGTCGCAGTCCGTGATCTTGAGCGGACCGACGCCAAAGCTGCCGATCTGGATATTGTCCTTGATCTTGCTCCGCATCACCGATCCGAAGGCGTAGAGCGTCAGTTCCTTGACCGGCTCGTAGGCGATAGACCCATCGAGGCCGTATTTGTTCACCGTTCCGAGGTTCCGGAAGACGGAAACGTTCAGCTCGGGGTCAAAAGCCGAAGCGGTGCGGTTGTTGAAGCGCGTGTACCAGCCGGACAGCTGGGCCTGGATCGTGCCGCTGCGATAGCGCACGCCTCCATCGAAGCTGTCAGTCGTCTCCGGCTTCGGATTGCCCGCGGTGGTATCCTTCGGGAAGAAGAAGCTGTTGTAGAGATTGTCCGTGCTCGGCACAGACAATCCCTTGGCGTAGTTCACGAACAGCCCGATCTGCCTGGTGATGTCGTAAACGGCGCCAATGTTCGGAAGCAGCTTCTTGTAGGTGAACCGGCGCTCCTGGGGAGGCGCGAAGCCTGTGACTACCCCCGTGACAGGATTGAAATTGTACGGATTCAGCAGCGCGATCTGCGTATCGCGAACCGGATCCTGCCCGGAGCACTCGACGAAGCCTGATGCACTCGACGTGAAGCAATAATTGTGCAGCTTCCGGAGGAAATAGGGGAATGCGAGGCCGACTGTGACGGTCGCCTTTCCGAAATGCCCCACATACTCGCCCGCGAAACGATGCAGGATGGCATAGGACAAGCGGTCGCGCTTCTGGAGGACGGTTCCGGTCACGTCCTCCTGCGGATCGTTCACCGGGAAAACGTCCACGGGCTCGCCATTCTGCTGAAGCAATCCAACCTGGCCCGTCTGACGGTGACGCGCCCAGTCGAGCGTGTAGCTTAGACGGACGAGGTTATCGGGATTGATGTCCCAACGAAGGCCGGCGATGACGCCCGGACGGAACGTCTTCGTCTGGCTCGGAGCGAGAACCGTTACCGCATCGAGCGTATCGCCGTCGCCGTTGATGTCGCGGCCAAAGAATGGCGAGCCGCCGTAGAAGCCGGACACGCAGGTCCGGAACGCGTTGTTTCCAAGCGCGCACTGAGCGGGCGTCGCCGTTGCGCCTTCGGATCCCGGGGGGTCAGCCGGGTTGATGTCGCGAAGACCTTCCTGGGCCGTAACGGTTCCGCCGCCGTTCGCCTTCACGAACTGGACGCTCGGATCGACGGTGAGGACGAGCCCATCGCGGATCGTGAATTTGGACGAACCGCGAATGTTGGCCGTGTTCGCCGGATTGTAGCGGCGATCGAACTCGGTGCCACAGCTAGCGAATTGGGAATTCGGCAAACCGGTGTTTGGATCGATTCCCGGTGCCACCGCATCGGCCACCCCGGCGTGGGGAGTGGCTAGGACACATGGATAGTTGATGTCGTATTTGCGCTCGTCGCGATTGCGCGGATAGCGGTTTTGAGTCCCCGAGCCGACCTGGCGTCCCCCGGTTGTGTCGACACGGAGCGGCGACGAACCGAAGAAGTTGTTACGGAGCTGGTTGTAGTGACCGGCGATCGAAATGAAGTCGCCGTTCGAGCCGATGGGCTGCCAGATCTTCGCGTTCAGCTGCTTCTTGTCGTCCTTGCCGTAATTGTTGAACGGATTGTCGTACTTCTGCACCGAGCCCGAGATGAAGGCGCGCGTGCCCCATGGACCCATCTCGCCCGTCTGGAACAGGACGAACAGGCGGCGCATGTCGAAGCTGCCGAGCGAACCGATAATCCGGCCGCTCATGTTCTTCGAGGGAGTGATTGTCCGCAGGTTGACCGTTCCGCCAACCGCCGAAGCGGTCGGCGAGTCGACGTCGGTCGAGCCCAGATTGACGTTGACCTGCTCGATCAGCTCCGGATCGACCTGCTGGCCCGAAAAGATCGCATAATTGCCGCTGTCGTTGAGCTGGATGCCGTCGAAGGTGAGGCTGATACGGTCGGCCGAAAAGCCGCGGATGGTGAGCGTGCCGCCCGAGGCTCCGTAAGCGTCATTGTTCTGGAAGCTGACGCCGGGGACGAGATTAACGGTGTCGAGGATGGTCTGGCCCGGATTCTGGCGGGAGATCATCTCCTGAGTAAGGACGACCTTGGCCTTCGGAGTGTCGGGATTCTGGACCCCGCCAACATCCTTTGCGCGCGATCCTGTAATGACGATGGTCTGTTTTTCGAATTCGACCGAGCCTGTCGATTGGGCATAGGCCGTCGCAGGCATGAGGACGGCCGTCGAGCATAGGAGAACAACTAGCTTTTTCACGAAATCAACCCCCCGGCTGAGAGAACAACAATGTGGACGCCGGGCGGCTATAGCCGCGGAAAGACACTTCTGTGACAAGCGGTTATCGGATTTCGCAAATCCGATTTGCCGTTGCCTTAATAGCACGCTTCCCCTGGTCACGGCCCCCGCGACTCGCAGCGAGAACAGCAATTCTGGAGGCGTCAATCAAGGGGTCGCCAGATTCTTTTTATCGGGCGTCGAGGGATCGTCCCAGAGTTACGAAGCCATATACGAGCGGCGGGACCAGGATGGCCGACAGCACAACCTTCGCGATCATCTGGCCGGCTATCAGTTCGCCGATCGGGAAAACGCCGTAAAAGGCGATCGTGATGAAAATCAAAGTGTCGACGATCTGGCTAAGCATGCTGGCGATCGCGGCACGAAGCCAGAGCAGGCGCGAGCCCTCGCTCGCCTTCAGGCGGCTGAAGATCGTGACGTTCAGGAATGTTGAAACGCCGTAGGCCGTGATCCCTCCCAGCCAGATCCGCGGAGTACCGCTCATCACCGTTTCAAAAGCCGACAAGCGGTAATGATCCATCTGCGGCGAGGCCGGAATATTCAGCACGACGACGCTGAGGATCAAAGAGACGATCAGCGGGATGAAGCCGAAAAGGACGAGCCGCTTTGCCGTCGCCTGGCCGTGCAGCTCGGCGACCGAGCTCGACGTCACGACGAGCAGGAGGAATGCGAAGATCCCTGCCTCGACGGCAAGCGGACCGAGGGCGACCTGCTTGTTGCCCAGAACTCCTGCGATGCAGACCATCCCCCCATAAAAGATCGCGAAGGCGAACAGGGACAGCGGGATGGCCTTCGCTTGCGGCGCGTTCGCCGCGGCTTCGACTTCGGTCGTCATTCTGGATGGCGTAACGGCTTTGCAGGCGCGCGCAAGACGTTGACCGGTTGCGACCCTCGCGGCTAGCGACGCGGCTCGTGACTTCTCCCAAACTCGACGTGGTGGCGATCGGCGATGCGATCGTCGATGTGATCGCGACATGCGATGACGCATTCCTGCGTGATTGGGGTCTGGCGAAGGGTGGAATGCAACTGCTTTCGACCGCGGAGGCGGACAGGCTGTACGGCGCAATGAGCACCGCGCGAGAAATCAGCGGCGGTTCCGCGGCGAACAGCATGGCGGGTGTGGCAGCCCTCGGCCTTCGGTCCGCGTTCATCGGGCAGGTCGCCGACGACCAGCTCGGAGAGATATTCAGGCACGACATGCATGCGTTGGGCGTCCGGTTCGAAACGCCCGCGCTCGTTGCGCCGCCGCCGACGGGACGCTGCCTGATCCTTGTAACGCCGGATGCGCAGCGGACGATGAACACCTGTCCGGGCGCGAGTCATGAGCTGACTCCGAAAGCGCTCGACGAGGATCTCATTCGCTCGGCCGCGGTCATCTTCCTCGAAGGATATTTGTGGGGACCGGAGCGGCCACGGCAGGCGATGCTGAAAGCCGCCGAGATCGCGCATTCCGCCGGCCGAACCGTTGCCTTCACCCTCTCGGAGAGCCTGTGCATCGGCGATCGGCGCGAGGGGGTTCGAAGCATGATCGAACGCGGCGTTGTGGATATTCTCTTCGGCAATGAACATGAGATCCGCCATCTCACCGGCTGCGGCTCGCTCGGCGATTGCATCGCGTCGCTCATGCCGAACATCGAGACGCTGGTTCTCACTCGCGGTGCCGATGGTGCCCTGGCTGTGGAGGATGGCGAACGAGTGGATGTGCCGGCCGTCATCGTCGATAAGGTCGTCGACACGACGGGGGCAGGAGACTTGTTTGCGGCGGGCTTCATCTCGGCGAGGTGCCGCGGTCGTGATCTGCGCGGCTGTCTCGAAGCGGGCTCGCTCGCGGCCGCAGAAGTGATTTCACATTTCGGTGCGCGTCCTGAAGCGAACCTGAAGGAGATCGTGCAGCTGTGATCAACGTGCGGCGCCTCGCGGTCTACTGCGGCTCAGCGCCCGGTTCGACGCCGGTGTTCGCCGACGCGACGCGGGCAACCGCGAAGGCGATGATCGAGGCGGGCGTGGATCTCGTCTACGGGGGTGGACGCCTCGGCCTCATGGGCCTCATTGCCGACAGCGTCCTGGAACTTGGCGGCCGTGTTTATGGCGTGATTCCGCAGGCTCTTGTGGACATCGAGGTTGCGCATGTCGGCCTCACCGAGCTTCATACGGTCGCCAATATGCACGAGCGCAAGGCGAAGATGACCGATCTCGCCGATGCTTTCCTGGCGCTTCCCGGAGGTATTGGAACGCTCGATGAATTGTTCGAAGCATGGAGCTGGAACGCACTCGGCTATCACGCCAAGCCATTCTGCCTGTTGAATGTCGAAGGCTTCTGGGACGGCCTGATCGAGTTCATGGATCATGCGACCGAGTCCGGATTTTTGTCGCAGAAGCGCAGAGCGCAGCTGCTCATCGCGACGACCCCTGCTGAGGCATTGAAATTGCTGGACGAAGCAGCCGAAGGCGCTACGCAAGGCATGGTCTGGTAGCCCGGGGAGGGGTGCTCGAGTGTTGAATTCCAAGTTGCTCGGCGTCGCCGGGATTGTCGCCATACTCGCGCTCGCCTGGGTCGTGTCGGCCAATCGCCGGGCGATCCGCTTGCGCATTGTCGGAGCGGCGTTCGCGCTGCAGGCCTTCATTGCCTGGCTCGTCTTGTGGACCAGCTGGGGCCGCGCGGCGATCCAGGAACTTTCCCAGGGCGTCGCGAGCCTTCTTGGCTATGCGACCAAGGGCACCGAATTCCTGTTCGGCCCGAGCGAGTCCAATCCGCTCGCCCACACCTTCGCGATCGCGGCGCTTCCGGTGATCATCTTCTTCGCGAGCCTTGTCGCGATCCTTTATTATCTCGGCATCATGCAGCGCATCGTCCGCTGGGTCGGCGGAGCGATCGGCTGGGTCACCGGCATCAGCAAGGTCGAATCCTTGAGCGCGGCGGCTAACATCTTTGTCGGCCAGTCTGAATCGCCTCTTGTGGTTCGGCCGTATCTCGCGGCGCTTCCGCCGTCGCGGCTGTTCACGGTGATGTGCGTCGGAATGGCGGGCGTAGCGGGGACCATCCTGGCTGCCTACGCGAGCCTGCTTGGCGCAAGGTACCTGCCTTACCTGCTGGCGGCCGCATTCATGTCGGCGCCGGGCGGTATCCTCATGGCCAAGATGATCATGCCCGACGAACCACCTGCACCCGACGAGCTGAAGCTCGAGGGCGGTGCAGTCGAGGACGACCAAGTCGATGTCGCCGAGACATTTGAGGAAGGCGTGAAACCCGCCAACATCATCATGGCCGCCGCTCAGGGAGCTCAAACCGGCGTGAAGCTTGCCGTTGCCGTCGGTGCGATGGTGCTGGCATTTGTCGCTCTGGTCGCGCTGGCGAACGGCCTGCTTGGCGGCCTCGGCAACATGGTTGGAATCCCCGACCTCAGCTTCCAACGGCTTGTCGGCTATCTGTTCGCGCCCTTCATGTTCCTCATCGGGATTCCGTGGAATGAGGCGTTGACGGCGGGCGGCCTGTTCGGGACGAAGGTCGTTCTCAACGAATTCGTCGCTTTCATCGACCTCGGGCAGATGGGCCCGGAGGTGCTGTCTGACCGCAGCCGGGCAATCATCACCTTCGCCCTTTGCGGCTTCGCCAATTTCAGTTCGATCGCGATCCAGATGGCGGTGACCGGCGGGCTCGCACCCAATCAGCGACCGGTGATCGCGCGGCTCGGCCTGCGCGCGTTGCTTGCGGGATCGCTAGCCAATCTCATGTCGGCCGCGCTGGCAAGCCTGATGATTTGAGCTTAAATCAAGACCATGGCCACGATCACTGCCGACGAACATATTGCGTCTGTTTCGCTGAAGGACGCAGAACGCGATCCCGACGCTTTCGCCGAGAAGCTTGGGCACAGCTTCGAAGAATATGGCTTCGCGATCATCGCCGACCACGGGATCCCCGAAGAGCTGATCCAGAATGCCGAGGAGAAGGCAAAAGCCTTCTTCGCTCTGCCTGAAGAGGTGAAGCGCAAATATCATATTGCCGGTGGGGGAGGCGCCCGCGGTTACACGCCGTTCGGGATCGAGACTGCCAAGGGTGCGACGGCGTTCGACCTCAAGGAGTTCTGGCACGTCGGGCGCGAGCTCGCGCATGGCCATCCGTTCCGCGATCACATGCCGGACAACGTCTGGCCGGTCGAGGTCGAGAGCTTCAGGACGACGTTCGAGGAGCTGTTCGCGACCTTCGACCGCACTGGTCTCAAGATCCTCCGGGCGATCGCGCGCTTCCTGAAGATCGATGAGGATTATTTCATCGACACGGTGCGCGACGGCAATTCCGTGATGCGACTGCTGCATTATCCGCCAATCCAGGGTGAGCCCGGTAGCAACGTCCGCGCCGGAGCACATGAGGACATCAACACGATTACGCTCCTGCTTGGCGCGGAGGAGGCCGGTCTCGAGCTTCTGACCAAGGATGGCCGCTGGATCCCGGTTTCACCCAAGCCGGGAGAGCTCGTGGTCAACATTGGCGACATGCTGCAGCGGCTGACCAATGGGCGGCTTCGTTCGACCACGCACCGGGTAGTCAACCCGCCGCCCGAGCGCCGCGGCAAATCGCGCTATTCAATGCCCTTCTTCCTGCATTTCCGGTCGGATTTCCTGATCGAAGCGCTGCCGGGAACCGTTCCGGCGGGCGAGCAGCCGAAGTGGGCGCCGATTACCGCGAACGATTACCTTCAGGAGCGCTTGCGCGAGATCAAGCTCGTTTGACCGCTCCGGTAATCGCCTCGGTCAGAGTTCCGATACGATAGGGTTTCAATACGACCGGGCGACCGATACTCGACGCTTCGGCGAGCTCTTTGCGCGAAAGGAAGGCCGTTGAGGCCGCGCGCCGTGACAAACCAACGGACGGACGAGTCCGAATTGGATTGGATTCGTTCCGGTTCAGATCCAATGTCGCTCGCGCGGCGGGTTCGGATAATTCATGTGACGTAGGTAGACGCTTGGCGAAGAGGCCCGCCCAATGAGCCATCATGTCCCCGATGGAACTCCGCCCCCTCGTGAGGACCCGCGCCGGGCGGATCGGATTTCGGTCAACGCAGAGGTTGCGCTGCGGCGGGCGGGGAAATTGAATTATCAGGTCCATGCCTATGACCTGTCCCCGTTGGGCTGCAAGCTCGAGTTCGTCGAACGCCCCCAACTGGAGGAGCGGGTCTGGATCAAGTTCGAGGGTCTGGACGCGATCGAAGGCCTCGTATGCTGGGTGGACGCCTTTCGCGCTGGAATTCAGTTCGACAGCGCGATTCACCCCGCGGTCTTTGAATCGCTGGCTGCGCGACTGCGTTAAGCGGGCGCTGCGTCGTCGAGGTTCGCGGGCCCGAACCCATGCGGAATGAGCGAACTGATGGTGTGACGTTCGATCTTCGATCCGTTCCCATTTGAACAGAGGATTTCGAGGTCCCGGCCGCCGAGTTGTGCGGCTTCCAGGATCGCCTGCCGGCAGCCGCCGCACGGCATGCAGACAACGGCGCCCGATCCCCCAACCACGGCAATACGCGCGACCTTGTGGAGACCGAAATCATGCTGCGCCGCCGTCAGCGCGCTTTGCTCGGCGCATAGGCCTAGCCGGTAACAGGCGTTCTCCATGTTCGCGCCCGTAACGACCTCCCCGTCGACCGACTCTATGGCGCAGCCGACCTGGAATCTTGAATAAGGCGCATAGGCTTTTGCAGCCGCTTCCCGGGCCCGATCGAGTAATTGTTCATCGGTCATGCTCTTGTCCTTAAGGCCCGGCACAGGGCATGCGCTAGTCCAGCCCGAATCTGAAATGGTTGTTTAATGCACGCAAAGTCTTTGCTCGTTGCCGCTGCGATCGCGCTCATGCCGTCACCTGCTCTCGCCTGGGGGAAGACGGGGCATCGAGTCGTTGCGGCCATCGCCGACACGCAACTTTCCGGCCTTGCGCGGGCTCATATCAAGGAGATTCTTGGCGGCGCCGAGAGCCTCGACGAGGCCGCCAACTGGCCCGACGAAATGCGCTCTGCGCCCGGCGCTTTCTGGCAGAAGACTGCGACGCCCTGGCATTACGTCACGCTCAACGGGATCATCTACGATCATGCGCCCCCTGAGGGCGATGCGCTCGAAGCGCTCAGTCATTTCCGATCGGTGCTTCAGGATCCGAATGCGAGCCTTGCCGACAAGCAGCTGGCTTTGCGCTTCGTGGTCCATCTCGTCGGCGACCTCCACCAGCCGCTGCACGTGGGCAAATGCTGCGATAAGGGCGGGAATGACGTGAAGGTGAGTTGGTTCGGCAAGCCGACCAACCTCCACGCCGTCTGGGACTCGCAGCTCATCGATGATGAGCAGCTTTCATTTACCGAACTTGCTGCAAAGCTCGAACGGCACACTAGCGAGACCGACATCGTCAGCTGGTGGGACATCAACCCGCGCGACTGGATTAGCGAGAGCGCCGAAATTCGAGAACAAATCTACGCCAACATTCCGTCGCCGGCGAAGCCCAAAGACAAGAAGTCGAAAGGGGAGGCGCTCCCCGATCTATCCTATACGTATGTCTACAAATTCACGCCGGTGGTGGAGCGGCGGCTTCAACAGGCTGGTGTTCGTCTCGCGGCCTATCTCAACGACATTTATTCGAAACCCCAGCCGGTCGGGGGCCAGGCCGCACAATGAATCGTTTTGTATTCGCTGCAGCCGCGGCGTTCCTTGCGGCGGGATGCGGCAAGATTCCGTCGCCCCATGTTCCCGCCCCAACCGCGGCAGTCGACGTGCAGATCCTCGCGCTCAACGATTTCCACGGCAATATCGAACGCCCGTCCGATGCTGTGCGGTTTGAGCTCGCGAAAGATCAGTTCGCCACCGCCTCCGCCGGCGGCGCGGCAATCGTCGGCCAGGAACTCGCAAACCTGCGTTCCGGACACGACTACAGCATCACTGTTGCCGCGGGCGACTTGATCGGTGCGTCGCCCCTGACCTCGGCCTATTTCCTCGATGAGCCGACCATCGATGCGATGAACCTCATGGATCTCCGCCTCGCCTCTGTCGGCAATCATGAGTTCGACAAAGGCAGCGCCGAGCTTCTGCGCATGCAGAATGGCGGTTGCGAGAAATATACGAAGCGGGTCCCCTGCCAGCTCGAACCGTTCAAGGGCGCGCATTTCCAGTATCTCGCGGCCAATGTCCTGAAAGCCGACGGCACGACCATCTTTCCCGCAACGACGATCCGTCAGTTCGGACCGATCAGGATCGGCTTCATTGGCATGACCCTTAAGCAGACCGCGACGTTGGTTACGCCTAGCGGGGTCGCGGGGCTCCGCTTTGCCGATGAAGCGGCGACAGCCAATGCACTCGTACCCCAACTCAAGGCGGCCGGCGCAGACACGATAGTCCTCCTGATTCACCAGGGCGGGAAGGTCGCCGACAGCTACCACCTGCGGGATTGCGAAGGCCTGTCGGGAGACATCCTGCCCGTTCTCGACAAGCTCGATCCGGCGATCGCGACCGTCATTTCCGGCCACACTCACAATGCCTATAATTGCGAGATCGAGCGAGGCGGAGTGAGGCGGCTCCTGACCAGCGCCGGCAAGTACGGCTATTTCGTCACCGACCTGCGGCTAGACTTCGATCCGAGGACTCACCGGCTGCTTGCGCAGAATGCGCGCAACGTTCCGATGATCCGCCAGGGCGCTGGCGATCCGGCGATCGCGGCTCTCGTCGACCGTTATGCTGCGGCGGTTGCACCGATCGGCGATCGGGTGGTCGGCCATCTTACCGCGGCCGCCGCGAAGAACGGAGAGGAAGCGGAAAGTCCCGCCGCCGACCTTATTGCGGATTCCATGCTTGAAGCGGCGAAAGGCGACGCTCAGATCGCCTTGGTCAATGCGACCGGCGTGCGCGTCGATCTTCCCGGTGGCGACGTCCGGTACAAGGATGCGTTCGCCATGATGCCGTTCGGAAACAATTTGGTCGTGATGACCCTCACTGGCGCGCAACTGAAAGCAGCGCTCGAGCAGCAATATGCAATTCCACCAAAGGCCAAGGGAATAAAGCCAGCGGTCCTCGCGAGCTCGGCCGGATTCAACTATTCCGTCGACCTTTCCATGCCCGAAGGTAGTCGCATTTCAGCCATGCGGCTGAACGGTCGGTCGGTGGACGCGAGCCGAGCCTATCGCGTGGTCCTGAACAATTATCTGGCTTCGGGCGGTGACGGTCTGTCCGAGTTCACCGCAGGAATCGACGTCAAGGACACCGGTATCATCGACCTTGACGCGCTCATCGATTGGATCGCCAAAGGTCAGACGCCGCCGGTGCCGAACCGCATTCGTTTCGCCGCGCCCTAACGCAGCGGCGGCTCGTCGAAGCTGCGCAGCTTGCGGGAATGGAGCGCGTCGCCTTCGCGTTTCAATAGTCCCAAGGTTTCGATTCCGATGCGCAGATGCTGGCTGATCGCGCGCTCGTAGAAGGCATTCGCCTGGCCGGGCAGCTTGAGTTCACCGTGCAGCGGCTTGTCGGAAACGCAAAGCAATGTCCCGTACGGCACGCGGAAGCGGTAGCCTTGGGCGGCGACAGTGGCCGATTCCATGTCGATGGCAACGGCTCGACTCTGATTCAGCCGGCGTGAAAGCGCGGTATAACGCAGCTCCCAGTTGCGATCGTCCGTCGTCACGACCGTGCCGGTGCGGAGGCGAGCCTTAACGTCATCCTCGTCTTCGCCAGTCACGGTCATCGCGGCCTCGAACAAGGCCTTCTGAACCTCCGCGATTGCCGGGATCGGGATTTCGACGGGAAGCATGTCGTCGAGGATGTGGTCATCGCGCAAATAAGCGTGCGCCAGCACATAATCGCCGATGGTCTGACTCGGGCGAAGTCCGCCGCAATGGCCGATCATCAGCCAGACCTCGGGCCTGAGCACTGCGATATGATCGCAGATCGTCTTCGCGTTCGCGGGGCCGACACCGATGTTGACGAGGGTGATGCCGCCGCGGTCCTCGCTCATGAGATGGTAAGCGGGCATTTGATGCCGCCGCCAGAGACCCGCCGCGATCTCGGTCTCGGCATTCTCCAGCGACCCGGGCTCGTAGACCGCTCCGGGGACCGAGAGCGCTGTGTAAGCGCCGTCCTTACGCCTCAGCGCGTCCACCGCGAAATCGACGAACTCATCAACGTAGCGAACGTAGTTGGTGAAGAGAACGAAATGCTGGAAATGCTCGCCCGGCGTGCCGGTGTAGTGCTTCAACCGCGCGAGACTGAAATCGGTGCGAGGCGCGTCGAACAAGGCGAGGGGGCGCGAATCTTGGCCCGTGAACGGCCGGATTCCGTCGGCAACCTCATCACCGATGTGGACAAGCTCGTTCGACGGGAACCAGCGCGAAAGCTCAGAGGTGCTGACACTGCCGAGTTCGATACCGCTCTCATCGATCACATAAGGGTAGGGGATCTCGCTGCCCGACCGGCCGACCGAAACGTCGACTCCATAATCGTCGATCAAATGCCTGAGCTGGACCACCAGATAGTCGCGGAAGAGCGCCGGGCGCGCGATGCTCGACGCATACAGACCCGGATCGTTGAGCCTTGCAAAGGCCCGCGTCGGCGTCGTCGCGGGCCTGGGCGCCTTTGGGTGATATTCCACGCGAAGCTCGGGATAGGCGAAACAACCTTTTGACCGCGCCTTCGGATCAGGCTTCTCGCCGTTCCTGAGATAGGCGGTTAGAGCCTCCCGCAAGTTGGCGACGGATTCGTCGTAAATCGAGCAGAGCTGGTCGGCGATTCTTTCAGGATTTGGCGATGACATAAGCTTTGTTGGAACGGCGGAACGAACTGCGCAAGTTTCAGACGTTCCCGCGCCGCTGCTCGGCGCGAACCGCAAGCCACTGATCGACGATTGCGGCGATGCGCATCGCCGCCTGGCCATCGCCAAAAGGGAAAGCTTTCCGCGACATGGCTTCGATCGCCAGCGGATCGGACAGGAGACGACTGGTTTCGCGCACGATTGCATCGCTGCTTGTCCCCACAAGTCGGCTGTTGCCGGTCGCGATTCCTTCCGGACGCTCGGTCTTCTCCCGAAGGACGAGTAGTGGAACTCCGAGTGCCGGAGCTTCCTCCTGGATCCCGCCCGAATCGCTTAGGATCAGCTGCGCATCGCGCATTCGGTGGATGAGCTCGGAATGACTGCACGGGTCGAGCAATCTTATGCGATCGCGATTGAGCAAGGATTGCATTCGTCCGGCGACGTAAGCGTTGGGGTGCAAGATGAAGTCGATCGCAACTGTTTCGGCGATCTGAACCAATGCCGCAGCAATCGATTCAAGCCCGTCCCCCCAACTCTCGCGCCGATGACATGTCACAAGCAGATACGGATCAATGTTCGGCACGAACCCTGGCAGGCCGGCCTCAACGCGCAGCAGCGCATCGATTCCCGTGTTGCCGGTGACGTGGATTTCGCCTGCCACCTGCTCATCGCGGAGATTGCGCGCGGATAAGTCGGTGGGGGCGAAAAGGAGGTCTGCGCGAGCGTCGATCGCGGTGCGAAATTCCTCTTCGGGCCAAGGGCGAGCGAAATCATGGGTTCTTAGACCCGCTTCCACGTGAGCGACCGGAACGCCGACGGCAAAAGCTGCCAGCGCGGCGCCGAAGGCGCTCGAAGTATCGCCCTGGACGATCAGTAGGTCAGAGGGCTCAATGAGCAAAGGACGCAGAGTCGACGCGACCCTGCCGGCATGCGCGTATGGGTCTTCCTCGCCGGCGCAGTGCAGGCGCGCCATGGCGTAATCGCCAAGGCCGAAATCGCGCGGCTCCAGACTCGGATGTTGTCCGGTCAAGATCAGTCTCGGGCGGATTCCGCGATCGGATAGGGCTTCGGCGAGTGGGGCCAGCTTGATTGCTTCGGGCCGAGTGCCAATGATGAGCCTTACGTCGGCAGTACGCAGCCTTCCCCCTAGCTCGGCGCGGGCAATCTGCCTTCAGTCCGGGATAAGCGCAAGCTCAGCGGAAATTGTCGGCGTAGGCCTGAATCTTGAGGCTCACCGGCGGCGCCGGGACGAGATGATAATCGAGCCCGTGTTTCCGGCAGTAAGCGATCGCCGCATCGCTGGTCGGAAATTTCAGACGAACCTGCGTGTTCGTGTCACCCGAACCGTTCCACCCCGTCAATGGATCGGGCCGGATCGCCTCGTGCCGCTCGAACTCGAGCAGCCAGCGGCCGGTATTCGCCTTGCCGGACTGGGTGGTTCGGCGATCGATCTCGGAGATGCGGGCGACAGTCATCGCGGCGCGAAGTGGCAAAGACCGCCCAGCAAATCAACCCGCGAGTTCAGATGCCAAGACTGGTGATTTGTGATAAACGGCCCGTCCTTCCTGATTGCAAGGAGGGGCTTATGATATTGTCGAAACTGATCATCCTGTTGGTCGCCGGGACGGCGGCTCTTGCCGTTACCGCCTGCAACAAGGCTCCGGCGCCATCGAATAGCGCCGCAAATACGACTGCGGCTGCCGCTCCGAGCTCGAATGACCCAATCGCAAGCGCGGAAACCGCTGCTCCTGCAGCGATCGCGCATGCCGCTTCGGTTGTCACGGTCGACGCAAACGGTGCGATGAAGACGCTTCGCCAGGGCACCAATGGCTGGACCTGCATGCCGGACGCGCCGGCCACGCCCGGACCCGACCCGATGTGCATGGATGCCAATGCCGCGAAATGGGCGCAGGCATGGATCGGCCACAAGGCGCCACCCGAAGGCACGGTCGGCGTCATGTACATGCTCGAAGGCGGCACGGACGCGAGTAACACGGATCCCTACGCCAAGCAGCCGACGGCCGAGAACAATTGGATCAAGACCGGGCCTCACGTGATGATCGTCGGATCCAAGGAGATTCTCGCCGGCATGCCATCGGGCCCCAGTCCGGACACATCGGTCCCCTACGTGATGTGGGCGGGAACGCCCTACGCTCACCTGATGGTGCCGGTGAAATCGTAGGCGCCGCCTACTGGGGAATTTCGACGTGCCCGCCGAAGCCGAATCGCATCGCCGACAATAGCTGGTCTGCGAAGCTGACTTCGACGCGGCTGCGATAGCGGGCGAAAAGCGAGGCCGCGAGGACGTCCACTGCGACCCCCTCCTCCATGGCGGCATCTATGGTCCAGCGACCCTCGCCGGAATCGGCGACGCGGCCCGAAAATTGCTCGAGCGTCTGGTCGGCCGCCAGCGCGGATGCGACGAGATCGAGCAGCCACGAGGAGATGACGCTTCCGCGGCGCCATACCTCGGCGATGTCCGACATATTGAGCTCGAATCGCTCGTCAGCCGGAAGACTATCCTTGGACCGCTGTTTCAGAACGTCGAAGCCTTCAGCGTAGGCCTGCATCATTCCATATTCGATGCCGTTGTGAACCATCTTCACGAAATGGCCCGCACCCGCGGGGCCAGTGTGAACATAACCGAGTTCCGCCTTCCAATGCGTACCGGGAAAGTTGGGGTTGCGGGTTCGCTCGATCGTTCCGAGGCCGGGGGCGAGCGTGACGAAGATGGGATCGAGCAATTCGACTTGCGCGGTCGGCCCCCCGATCATCATGCAATATCCACGCTTCAGGCCCCAGACTCCTCCCGAAACGCCAACATCCAGATAGTGGAGCCCCTTCTCCGCCAATGCCTTCGCACGGCGGATATCGTCCTTCCAGAAACCGTTCCCGCCATCGACAATGATGTCTCCAGGTTCCGCGACCGCGGTGATCTCCTCGATCACCGATTCTGTAATCTCGCCAGCCGGCAGCATGACCCAAAAGATCGCCGGGGAAGGCAAATCAGCCGCCAGTTCAGCAATCGATGAGGCGGCGGATGCGCCATGTTTGACGGCTTCGGCGACCGCGCCAGAATCGCGATCGAAAGCGACGACTTCATGTCCGCCGCTCACCAGCCGGCGGGCCATGTTGCCGCCCATTCGCCCGAGCCCGATCATCGCGAGCTTCATGCGCGCCTCCTTTTGCGAGCGTTCTAGTAGGCTCGCGCGATTGCGAATTCGACCGCTTCGGTAAGGGCGGACTTTGCCTTGCTCGCCGGGAAATTGCCAAGCGCGTCAATCGCCCGGCGGCCGTAATGACGGGCGCGCTGGATCGTGTCCGACAAAGCATCCGTCGAGTTCATGAGTTCGATCGCCTGCGCGAGGTCGGCGTCCGAAATGCGATCGCCGCGGATCGCGGAACGCCAGAATTCGCGATCGGCCTCGCCCCCTCGGGCATAGGCGAGGATGACCGGAAGGGTCATCTTGCCGTCCCGAAAATCGTCGCCGACGCCTTTGCCCATGGTGGCAGCATCGGACGCATAATCGATCACATCGTCGGTCAGCTGGAAGGCGATGCCCAGATTCTTGCCGTAGCTTTCCAAAGCAAGCTCGGCATCCTCGCTTGCCTCGGCGACGACCGGCGCAACCCGGCAGGCGGCCGCGAACAGAGCCGCCGTCTTGGCGCTGATGATCGTTAGATATTGGTCTTCGTCGGTCTCGATCCGTCGCTGCGCGGTCAATTGCTCGACCTCGCCCTCGGCGATCACCGCCGAAGCGTGGCTGAGGATCCGAAGCACCTTGAGGCTGCCGTCCTCGACCATCAGCTCGAAGGCTCGCGAGAAGAGGAAATCGCCGACGAGCACACTCGCTGGATTGCCCCAGATGAGATTGGCCGTGCGTTTGCCGCGGCGCATCCCCGACCCGTCGACCACATCATCGTGAAGCAGAGTCGCGGTGTGAATGAACTCCACTGCGGCGGCGAGCTTGTGATGCCGCGTCCCCGGATATCCAAGGAGGTTCGCCGAAGCGAGTGTCAGCATGGGACGCATGCGCTTCCCGCCTCCAGCAATCAGATGGCCGGCCAGCTCCGGAATCAGCGCGACCTTGCTCTGCATGCGCTCGAGGATGACGGCGTTGACGCCGTTCATGTCGGCCGCGATCAGCGCCGTCAGCGGGTCGAGCGAGGGTTCGCGCTTAGCCTGTAGCGTGTGGATCGTCGCGGTCACGGCGCCGCCCTAGCCGGGCAGCGCCGCTTTTCCTAGACGCCTACCAGACGTGGACCCGCTGTTCCGGCGGCAGATAGAGCTTGTCGCTCGGCTGCACGTTGAACGCTTTGTACCAGGGGTCGAAGTTCCGGACGACGCCGTTGACTCGATACTTGGCGGGGCTGTGCTCATTCGTCAGCAGCTGCGCGCGGAGCGCGCCCTCGCGCTGCTTGGTCTCCCAGCTGTAGCCATAAGCGATGAAGAAGCGCTGGTCGCCAGTCAGCCCGTCGATGACCGGCGGTTCGCCATGTTGCGCGACGTATCTTTTGTACGCGGAGTAAGCGACTTCGAGGCCACCAAGGTCGCCGAGGTTCTCGCCCAGCGTTAGCTGGCCCTTGATGTGCACACCGGGGATCGGCTCGTAGCCATTGTACTGGGCGACGAGCTTCGAGGCCTGCGTGGTGTAGAGCCTGGCCGCATCCGCGGTCCACCAGTCCCGCAATTGGCCCTTGGCGTCGAATTTGCGTCCCTGGTCGTCGAAGCCGTGGCCGATCTCGTGACCGATGGTTGCCCCGATGCTTCCGTAATTGGACGCTGGATCGGCGTTCGGATCGAAATAGGGGGGCTGCAGGATCGCCGCGGGGAAAGTGATCTGGTTCTGCGTTGGGTCGTAATAGGCATTGTTCGTTTGGGGCAGCATGTCCCAGAGCGTCCGGTCGACAGGCTTGGGCAGGCGCGAAAGCAGCAGGTTCCACTCGAAATCGTCGGACCGCATCGCATTGCCGAAGAGGTCGCCGCGCTTAACCTCGAGCGACGAATAATCGATGTACTTCACCGGATGACCGGTGCGCGGATCGAAGGTCGCGAGCTTGGCCAGCGCCTGTTCCCTGGTTGGCGCGTCCATCCAGGATGAGTTCTGGATCTTCTCTTTGAGCGCCGCGAGAATGTTACCGATCAGCTCGTGCATCTGGCGGTCGCTCTCGGCCGGATAGTGGCGGTCGACGTAGACCTTGCCCAGCGCTTCGCCGAGCGTGCCGTCGACGAGGTCGACGCCGCGCTTCCAGCGGTCGCGCTGCGTCTGAACGTCGTGCAAAGTCTTCGAGTAGAAATTGAACTGTGCGTCGTCGAACGCCCTGGGCAGGAACTGCGCGTTCGAACTCACGAGATGGAAGGCGCTCCAGTCCTTCCACGTCTGAAGGGGGACGCTTGCGAACAGCTTCGCTTCCGCCTGGATTGCACTGGGCTGGGCAACGACGATGATCGGATGCTTGGCGAGACCGAGTTTCGCGAGCATCCTGTTCCAGTCGAGCTGCGGCGCAAAGGCGGCGAGCTGAGCGCGCGTCTTCGGATTGTAGATCGCCTCGACATCGCGGCTCTGCTCTTCCGTCCAGTGGATTTTCGCAATCTCGGTTTCGAGAGCGATGATCCTGTCCGCCTTGGCCTCGGCGTCCGGGATGCCCGCAAGCTTCTCGATCGTGACGATATAGTCGCGATAGGCTTTCCGATAGGCGACGTACTTGTCCTCCTTGAGGAGGTAATAGTCGCGATTGGGAAGGCCGAGGCCGCCCTGGTTCGCATAGACCATGTAATGCGTCGGATCCTTGAAGTCCGGATAGATGCCGATGCTGATCGGCGATTCGTATTCGGGCGAGCCGAAGAGATCCACGAGCTCGCCGCGCGTCTTCACCGCGGCGATTTTCTTGAGGTACGGTTCGAGCGGGGCCGTGCCGGCTTTTTCGACCGCATCCACGTCCATCCAGCTCGCGTACATGTCGCCGACTTGCTGGCCGACGCGGCCGGAGGATTGCGGGTTCCTGGCCAGGTCCTCGACGATCGCACGGACGTCGGAGTCGATCTTGTCATTGAGCACCGAATCGATCCCGGCGAAGGTGCGATCGGCGGGAATCTCCGTCCGCTTCAGCCAGCTGCCATTGACGTATTCGAAGAAATCGTCGCCCGGTTTGACCGAGCTGTCCATCGCCGTGGAGTCGTAACCCCAGCTGCCGATTGCCGGGGCTCCCGCCGCCGCTGCGCTTGCCTCAATCGCGAGAATGCTCGCGGCTGCGAGCGCCAACATCTTGAATTTCATTGTGAACCGCCCTCCGGACCGAGGGCGCTCAGTGGCACGGGGAAGGGTAGGCCGTCAAAAAACTTTCGACGAACGATAACGCCTAACCAGCGGGAAGCGTCAGCCGCGCAAGGAGCCCACCGAGGTCTTCGCTCTCCTCGAGCGTGATTCGCCCGCCGTAGATTTCCGCGACATCGCGCACGATCGCGAGGCCTAGGCCCGTGCCGGGCTTGCCCGTCGTATCGAGGCGCGCGCCCCGCGCAAACAGAGCTTCGCGCTGGGTCGCAGGAATGCCCGGGCCGTCATCCTCGACCTCGATGTCGACGAACTCCCCTTTCGGTTCGACCGTCACGAACACCCTGCCATGGCCATATTTCGCGGCATTCTCGACGAGATTGCCGACCATTTCGTCGAGGTCCTGCCGTTCGACCCGGACTTCGGCCTTCTGGTCGCCCGCAATGTCGACGGTCACGTCTTCGTAGAGCCTATCGACGGCGCGCTGCACAGCTTCAAGGCTTTCCCAGACGGTTGCGCGCGCATGAGCGGAGGCTCTGCGGCCGATCGCTCTCGCTCGCGCCAGATGGTGATCGACTTGGCGGCGCATCGCGGCAGACTCGCGTATCACCGTTTCGTCGAGATCGGGTGAATCGGCGGTCGCCGCGTTGGTGATGACGGTAAGCGGGGTCTTCAGAGCGTGAGCGAGGTTGCCGGCGTGGCGGCGGGCTTCCTCCGCCTGGGCTTCGCTGTGCGCGAGCAGCTGGTTGATCTCTTCGGTTAGCGGCCGGATTTCCGTCGGGAATTCCTGGCCGATGCGGCTCATCTGGCCCGAGCGGATGGAGGCGACGTCGCTCCTGACCCGCCGTAGCGGCCACAATCCGTAGAAAGTTTGCAACGCGGCAAGAGCGAGCAGGCCGAGCCCGAGCGCTGAGAAGCTCTGAACCAAGGTTCTTCGAAGATCGTGAACCTGCGCATCGATCGTTTCGCGAGACTGGGCCACCTGGAAGCGCCACTGGATAGGCGATCCGGGCAAGATCGCGTCGCGCTCCGCAATGCGCAGCGGTTCGGAATGATCGCGGGTGGAAAATTCGTTGCTATCGTAGAGATGGGGCTTCACGTCGTTGTGCGTATCGATGACGCGCAGGCGCCGGTCCCACAAAGATCGCGAGGCAAACGTGTCGGCGCCGGAGCCGCTGATCTGAAAATAAAGTCCGGAGTATGGTTCAATGAACCGCTGGTCCGCGGGCGGGCGATTGAACCTTACCTCGCCATCCGGTCCGATTTCCGATGCAGCGATCATCGAGTTGAGCACGAAGACCAACTGATTGTCGAAGTTCGCGACGACGGATCGGGACAGGGCCCGGTCGAGAAAGAACCCGCCAATCAACAGCAAAGCGGCGATCCAGATCGCTGCAATGCCGATCATGCGCCGGGTAAGAGAGCCCGTCCTGCGGCGATTATGCCGGGGCTTGGCGGGGGGTTGAGCCTCCGCCGCCGGCGTGACCGGGGCGGCCTTAGGGTCCAGGTCTGCGGGCATTGCCGGCGTGATGGTGACGAGAAAGTGTTCTGGGAGTGAGCGAGAGAAGACAGCTAGTGGGCTCTAGCTGGCAACCGAGCGATCGTGCCAGGGCGCTTTTGCGTCCCACCCGAAAGGTATGGCCCTGCCGGCGCCGGATCGTCGTCGAAACGCTCGGACGGGGGCCTACTGGCCCGCCCTTCGCGCTTTTCCTAACCCAGCACCCGGCAGGAACCATGTCACGCTCCGCAATGTCCGCAGGCCTGGACCCTCATGTTCAAGCCCGGCGTTCCTCCGGCTCTTCGAGGCTGTAGCCGAGCCCGCGAATCGTGGTGATGACGTCCGGCCCGAGCTTTTTGCGAATTCGTGTGACGAAGACCTCGATCGTGTTGGAATCGCGGTCGAAGTCCTGATCGTAGATATGCTCGATCAGTTCGGTGCGGCTCACGACCTTGCCCTTATGGTGCATCAGATAAGACAGCAGCTTGTATTCCTGCGCCGTGAGCTTCACGGGCTCGCCGTCCTTGGTGACCTTTCCCGAACGCGTATCGAGGCGGATGTCGCCGGCTGTGATCTCGGACGAGGCCACGCCCGCGGAACGACGGATCAGCGCGCGCAGACGCGCGATCAGCTCTTCTGTCTGGAAGGGTTTGGCGAGATAATCGTCGGCCCCGGCATCAAGCCCGGCGACCTTGTCGGACCAGCTGTCCCGGGCGGTCAGGACGAGGACCGGCATCTTGCGGCCTTCCCTGCGCCAACGGTCGAGCACGGTGAGCCCGTCGATCTCCGGCAGGCCGAGATCGAGGATGACGGCGTCATAGGCTTCCGTTGATCCGAGATAATGGCCGTCCTCGCCATCGGTTGCCAGGTCGACGGCATAGCCAGCGCCTTCGAGCGTCGAGCGAAGCTGGCGCCCGAGATTGGGTTCGTCTTCGACGATCAGAACGCGCATTGTTGATTCCTGGAGTTGTTCATCTTCGCGCCGTCAACCCGCGTTGCGGCATTCGGTTGCTTGTCCGCAACGAACTGGGGAGTACCGGGGAAAAGTCAATCCGCGAGCAAAATGATTACGGACGAGAGCGGCGCAGGATGCGCCCGGTCTGAGCATCGACGTCGACCCAGATCACCCGACCATTCTGCATGAACTTGAAGCGATAGATGCCATTGTTCAGTTCCGGGCCCAGATAATCGGCACCCCCCATGAAGGGGAGAACCCGACGCTCCAGCTGCGGCAGGGGCATCGATCGGCCTTCCTGCGTTGCCTTGAAGGCGCGATCGGAATCGCGCGTCGGCCGGTCGGGCTGCTGCATTTCGATTTGACGATCGCCACGATCGACCGAATCCCCGCGCGGCCGCGCGTGCGCTGGCACGCTCGTCAGCGAAGCGGCGAGCAGAGCCGCCAGGAGGGATCGATACAAGGTCATCTACGCGACTTTCGTGGACCCGGTTTCTACCACAGAGCATTGAATGCGCTATGAATGTGCTCGCACAGCCGTGTTCAGGTTGGAGAACGTGACAAAAATGCCGCGCTTCCGCTAGCGGCGGCAAATGGCTGCACCGATCCTTTCGTACGAAGACCTTGGGCTTATCCAGGGCGAAGGCTGGCTGTTTCGCGGCCTCGACCTCTACATCGGTGAGCGAGATCGCCTTGCGCTGATCGGCCGTAACGGCGCCGGAAAGACGACTCTGTTGAAGTGCCTCGCGGACCTGATCGACCCCGATGAAGGCAAAAGGACGATCGTTCCGAGCACGCACGTGGTCCTGCTCGAGCAGGATCCCAAGATGGACGGGCATGAAACATTGTCCTCTTGGGTCTTGCACGGGCCCGGCGCGCCCGAGGGACACGAAGCGGACGCGATTGCCCATCAACTTGGCGTCGACCTGACGCGCCCCGTTGCGACTGCGAGCGGAGGCGAGCGTCGGCGGGCCGCCATCACCCGTGCGCTGGCCCAACAACCGGACGTGCTTCTGCTCGACGAGCCCACCAACCATCTCGACCTTGGGGCGATCGAATGGCTGGAGGAGTGGCTGAAGCGCTTCAAGGGCGCGTTCATCGCCATCAGTCACGACCGCACTTTCCTCGCGCGACTGACGAAAAGCTGTTTGTGGCTTGATCGCGGCCAGCTGCGCCGTGCAGAGATCGGCTTCGGCGGCTTCGAGGCCTGGACCGAGAAGGTCTACGAGGAAGAAGCACGGGCGGCCGAGAAGCTCGACGCCAAGCTGAAGCTGGAGCTTCATTGGCTCCAGCGCGGAGTGACGGCTCGACGGCGGCGCAACCAGGGCCGGCTCGCCAAGCTGCATGAAATGAGAGCGCAGCGAGCAGCGATGCTCGGCTCCGCAGGCACGGCGAAGCTCGCGCTCGCGAAAGATGATGTGCGGTCGAAGACGGTTATCGACGCCGAGAATGTTTCAAAAAGCTATGGCGACCGGCCGATCATCCGCGATTTCTCGCTTCGGGTTCAGCGCGGCGATCGGATCGGCCTTGTCGGGCCGAACGGGGCCGGGAAGACGACCATGCTGAAGCTGCTGACCGGGGAGCTCGCGCCCGATAGCGGGATGGTGAGGCTGGCAAAGACGCTATCCGGAATTGTCATCGACCAGCAGCGCAAACTGATGGAGCCCACCAAGCGCGTAAAGGATGTGCTGGCCAACGGGGGCGACTGGATCGAGGTCCGAGGGCACAAGAAGCATATCAAGGGCTATCTGAAGGAATTTCTGTTCGATCCGGCCTTGGCTGAGGCGCCGATCGGCTCATTGTCGGGGGGTGAGCGGTCGCGATTGCTGCTGGCGAGGGAATTCGCCCGCCATGCAAACTTGCTCGTTCTCGACGAGCCGACCAACGACCTCGATCTCGAAACTCTCGATCTGCTGCAGGAAGTGATCGCGGACTATGACGGGACAGTATTGATCGTCAGTCATGATCGAGATTTTCTCGATCGAACGGTGACAATCACGCTCGGCCTCGACGGTTCGGGCAAGGTCGATGTGGTCGCCGGCGGCTATGAGGATTGGGTCAGGAAGAGATATCAGGCCAAGGTTCCTCCCCGCAACGGGGAGGGGGACCGTCGCGCAAAGCGCGATGGTGGAGGGGGCGGCGTGCAGGGCTCCCAACCCCCTCCTACAGCGCTTCGCGCTGCCACCTCCCCGCAGGCGGGGAGGAAGCTCTCCTACAAGGACCAGCGCGACTATGATCGCCTTCCGGGCGAAATCGAGCGGCTGGAAGCGGAGGTCGCGGCCGACGAAGCCGCTCTGCACGACGCTGATCTTTACGCGCGCGACCCAACCCGGTTCGCGGCTCTGACCGAGCGCGTCGCTCGCAACCGCGCCGAGATCGAAGCGGCCGAGCTCCGCTGGCTGGAAGTTGCCGAAATGGCGGACGCGCTGGCGCGCGCTTAACCGCGCTCGGCTTTCGACGCTCCACCGCCAAGCGCAGCGGTTCGCTCGCGAATGCGGCGCTCCAGGATCGAAAGCGGCATGGCACCCTCGCGCAGGATCTCGTGAAACTGCTTGATGTCGAACCTGTCTCCAAGAGCTTGCTGCGCTTCGGTGCGGGCGCGCATCCAGGCCGTGTGACCGACCTTGTAGCTGCACGCCTGACCAATTAGCGTACAATAACGCTCGACCTCCCGTTGCGAACGAGCGCGGGCGAAGCCGGTCGTCGCGACCATGTAGTCGGTCGCCTGTTCGCGGCTCCAGCGCTTGGAATGGAGTCCGGTGTCGACCACCAGGCGTGCGGCGCGGAAGAGGAACGACTGGAGGAACCCGGCGCGACCGAGGGGCGCGTTCGCATAGACTCCCATCTCATCGGCGAGCTGCTCGGCGTAGAGTGCCCAACCTTCGGAATAGGCTGAGAAGAAGCCGATCTTACGCATCAGCGGAATGTCCTTCGATTCCTGCGCGATGCTGATCTGGAGGTGATGGCCGGGGACGCCTTCGTGATAGGTCAGGGTCGGCAAAGTATATTTCGGCCAATCCCCGACGTCCTTCAGGTTGATGAAATAGATGGCGGGGCGCGATCCATCCAGTGCCGCGCGGCGGTAGTAGCCGTTCGATGCGCCGTCCTGGATTTCCGGGGGAACCCGCCGGATCTCGAGCGGTGCGCTGGGAACGGTAGCGAAGTCCTGCGGGAGCCGCGCGTACATGTCCTTCACACCGGCATTGAGGCCCGCGAGAAGATCGGCACGACCGGCGTCCGAGTCCGGATAAAGCTGCGACGGCGTCCTGTTCAAAGCCGCCAGCCGCTCGCCGACACTGCCCTGCGTATAACCCTGATTGCGCAGGATTGTGTCGAGCTGGCTGCTGATGTCAGCGACCTGGTCGAGGCCCATCTGATGGACTTCGGCGGGCGTGAAGTTCGTCGTCGTCGCCTGGCGCAGCGCCTCGGCGTAAATCGCATCGCCGTTGGTTAGCCGCCAGGCGCCGTCCCCCGATCGCGTCGTCGGCCTTAGCTTCTCCATCAGCGCCATCTGCCGGTCGAGGGCGGGATAGACGGCATTCTGCACGATATCACTCGACCGCCGTTGCCAATCGCCCGGAATGCTCTTGTCTTTAGTGCGCCGAACGATGGAATCGACCATCGTGCTCTGGGACGCGGGGACGTCGCGCAGCTTGCGCATCTGCCCCAGCGTCAGGTCGATCGACCAGCCGGGAGCGAGAAAGCCGCGAGCGGCCTGGGCACGCTGCTCCGCACTGTCGTTGTCGAGCGTGGTCGCGAACTGGCTAAGCCGCGAAAGATAGGCCTCCGCGTCGGCAGCGTTGTCGATCGTGTGCGACGTGTTGAGGAAGTCCGGGGTTTCGAAATAGGCGCCGCCCTGTTGGAAAATTGGATACGGGCGCTGGGCGGAGTCGATGTCCCAGCGCGCCGGCGCCTGAGTCGAGGTTTCGATCTGATAGACGATGACCTCACGATTGAGCTTTGCAGGCTCCGACAAAGTGGCGGGACTGACCGCGCGAAGCCGCGCGAGTGCTCGACGATTGCGCGCAAGGTCTTCGCTTCGGGCAACAGGCAGGGGCCGGGTGTCGAGCTTCGACTTGAGCGCCGCGTTCGGGCCTTTGTCGAGGCCGAGCGATGAGGCGAGCTCTGGCGAATTCCGCACCCTCTCCTGGAAGATGTCGTCGAACAGAGCGTTGAGCTTCGCATCGTCGGTGCCGGACGTTGCGGCTGCGGCGAAGACCGGCCCTTCAGTAAGGGGAAGTAGCGCGACGGTTGCGCTCGTGGCGAGGAACGTGCGGCGATCCATGATGGCGTCCCGTGATTTTGCGATGGTCGCAAAACCTTAGCGCGCGAAAGCGCGCAGGCAACTCCGTCGATCGAAGCGACGACTACGCCTGCAGACGATATTGCTTGAGCAGGTCGTAGAGTGTCGGGCGGCTGATTCCGAGCAGCTTGGCCGCGCCCGATATATTGTTGTCGGTCCGGCTCATCGCCTGGCGGATCGCCCTTCGGTCGGCAATCTCCCGTGCCGCGCGCAGGTTGATGAGGTCCGGTTCGTCGGGCGCCTTTCCGGGAAGGTCGAGGTCGTCGGCCCCGAGGCTTCGTCCGTCCGCCATGATCACCGCACGCTTGATTCGGTTCTCGAGTTCGCGAACGTTGCCCGGCCATGCATAGCCGTCGATTGCGGCCAGACCGTCAGGGGAAAGGCCCTGGACCTTCGGGTTGAGCTCCCGGCCGAAGCGATTGACGAAGTGCCTTGCGAGAAGCGCCGCGTCTCCAGGACGTTCCGCCAGGGATGGGATTTTCACCACGATCTCCGCCAACCGGTAATAAAGATCCTCGCGGAATCCACCGTCGGCGATCATGGCCTCCAGATTCTGGTGGGTTGCGCAGACGATGCGGGTATCGACGGCAATCGGCTGGCGGCCGCCGATCCGCTCAATGACCCGCTCTTGCAGGAAGCGCAGCAGCTTCACCTGGAGCGGCAGCGGTATGTCGCCGACCTCGTCGAGGAACAAAGTGCCGCCCTCCGCGAGCTCGATCTTGCCGGTGTTGGACTTGACGGCCCCGGTGAATGCGCCGCGTTCGTATCCGAACAGTTCGGCTTCCAGCAGGTTCTCGGGGATCGCCGCGCAGTTGATGGCGATGAAGTCGCCCTTTCGCTCGCTCTTTTCGTGAACCGCGCGCGCGAGCAATTCCTTGCCGGTCCCGCTCGCTCCGAGGAGCATGACTGACACATCCGCACTGGCGACGCGCTCGATGGTCTTCGCGACCTTCAGCATTTCTGGCGCGGACGTGATGATCGATCCGAGAACGGCAGTCGCACCCGCACCGTCGTGCCGCGCATTTTCCTGCTCGATCGCGTGCAGGTGAAAGGCGCGGGCCACGATCAAACCAAGCTCGTCGATGTCGACGGGCTTTTTGTAGAAGTCGTAAGCGCCGAGCCCGATCGCCCTGAGCGCGCTCTCGCGGGCGCCGTGACCGCTAGCAACAATCACCTTCGTGTCGGGCTTGAGCCGAAGGATCTCGGTCAGCGTTGCGAAACCCTCGGCGGTGCCATCAGGATCCGGTGGGAGTCCCAGGTCCAGCGTGACGACCGACGGCTCATGAAGGCGAAGCGCCTCAATCGCTTGTGCGCGATTGCTCGCACAGATGACCTGATAGCCGTCGTACGCCCATTTGAGCTGGCGCTGCAGTCCCTCGTCGTCCTCGACGACCAGCAGGACGGGAAGTTCGCTTGTCTCGGTCATGCGCGTTTCCGTGCTTGTTCAATCACCGGCTCGGCGGCGGGCAAAAGGATAGTGAAAGTGGTTCCATGGCCGGGACGGCTATCCACGCTCAGGCGTCCACCCATGGCTATGATCAGGGATCGCGCCTCGAAGGCGCCAATGCCGAAGCCGCCCGGCTTCGACGACGAGAAAGGCTGGAAGAGCCGATCGCGAAGGAAGTCGGAGTCCATGCCTGTTCCCTTGTCGGAGACCGCGATGGAAACGGTGCCCTCCTTGCTCGCGACGCGGACCGTCACGGGGAGCGTTGGTGAGCACGCTTCGACCGCATTTTGCAGCAGATGACCGACAGCTTGCTCGAGTGCCGTCGCGTCCGCTTCCGCCCAGAGATTCGTGTCGCCAAGCAACTTCACGTCATGTTCCCCGCGCTTCGATGCAATCGCGGCGGTGAGGATCGGGCGCAAAGGCTGCGGTTCGACACGTTGAACGCGTGACGCCGACCGCGGCGAAAGACGAGTCAGCAGGTCGTTCATCTTGCCGACAGAGCTTTTCAGAGTTGCGATCATATCGGCCCGGAACGCGGGATTATCGGCGTGGCGCTCGGCATTGCGCGAGAGCAAGGACAGCTGGCTGACGAGGTTCTTCACGTCGTGGAGGATGAAGGCGAAGCGGCGATTGAATTCCTCGAAACGCTGCGCGTTGGAGAGCGCCTGTTGCACTTGCGCTTCAGCCAGTGAACTCGCCGCGTGCCGCCCGGCCGCCCGGAGCAGATCGAAATCTTCCCAATCGAGCGGCCTCTGATAGTCAGGCGCCACAAGGAGGACGACGCCGATCAGGCGATCGTGGTGGATCAGGGGGATTCCGGCCCAGGCGCGATCGTCGCCAAGCAGCTGGCTCGGTACTGGAAGCGAGCGATCCTGCGGACTGGCCCAACCGTTACGAAGCCCTTCGAACTCGACGACTCGTCCGCGCGTCTCAAGGGTTGTCCAGAAGTCGCTCGCTTCCTGGAGCGGCAGCGGATGCGACCCCGGCCAATTCCACGAAGCGGCGGTTGTGATTGTGCCCGATTCATTGACCAGCAGCAGTCCGCCGGGTGCATCGGCGATGTCGGCGAACGCCTTGATGAGCCGCTCACCGAGCGGAGGTGCTTCAGGTTCCGCGCGTCCAAGCGTTTCTGTGAACTGCAGCCATTCGGTGCGATAGTCGTAGCGATGCTCGAAGATATGCTTCGCAAGCTTCACCTTGACCCAGCCGCGAGCCCATTCCGACAAGGGAAGCACGATCGCGCCGGCGGCGAGCAGCAGGAGCGATCCGGCGGTCGCGGCGCTGGCCCAGTTCCACGTCGTGTGGCGCAACGCGCCGGCAAGGACCGCCATCAGTGCGAGGTACGAACCGATCGCGACGAGCGAGAGCGATTGGAACGTCGCCGCGCGCGAGAGCTTGATCTTGAGCGAGCTCTTGATCCCGCCGCTCGACGCAAACAGCGGCGCCGCCACGGTCATGAATGCGCCGCGCAGGCGGAACAGATCGTCCACGCCGCTAGCGCCTGAACCCTGCAGATAGGCCAGCGTCGCGAGGTTGAGGTCGTAACCCCACATGAGCGTGAGGCCGAGCATTGGTCCACGGATACTGAGACGGCTTTCCGGCGCGGCCTGACCGTAAACGTTGTGGACGAGTATCAAGGCGCCCGCCGAAGTCGTGATGCGCAGCAGGCTTCCGGTCGACAGGATATCCTCGAACTGGGCCGTCGACATTGGAACCATAAATGCCACCGCGCTCAGTACGAGATGCAAGCCGATGGAGAGGGCGACCGCTCCGAACACCAGCCGCACTCCGGTCAGAGCCTGTCCGCGGATTCCTCCGGACATCTCATAGAGGAGCATTACCCAGGCGAGATTGCGCAGCGTGCCGAAGGTCATCGTCATGGGATCGGTGCGACCGCATACGGCGGCGACCATCGCCCAGATCGCCGTCACGGCGCAGCCGACGACCAGCAGCTTTTCCGAACGATCGGTGCGGGTCCGCATGCGCCACAGCACGAGCGACGCGAAGGCGCACGCTGCTGCTCCATAGCTCCAGAAGAGAATCAGGTCCTGCACGCTCTCGCGCCTGTCAAATCCACCGACATGCGCGAAGTGTCGCCAAATTTTACAAACAAGTTGTGAACGGCTTGCGAAATTCACGCCCGCGTTCCACCGACGCGGGTTCGCGAGGAGAATGAGAATGTTCGAGAAACGGCGCGTCGGAAACAGCGATCTCGAGATTGCGCCATTGGTGTTGGGCGGAAACGTCTTCGACTGGACCGCGGATGAAAAGACGAGCTTCACGATCCTCGACGGTTTCGTCGATGCCGGCGGCACCATGATCGACACCGCGGATGTCTATTCGGCATGGGTCCCGGGCCACCGTGGTGGCGAAAGCGAGACGGTCATCGGCAATTGGTTGAGGCGGGATCCGGCCAAGCGCGATCGCGTGCAGATCGCGACCAAGGTGGGGTTCTTCGAAGGGCTCGCTCCGGACGTGGTCGCGCGGTCCTGCGATGCGTCCCTTCAAAGGCTCGGGATCGGCACGATCGATCTCTATTACCAGCACAAGGACGACGAAAAGGTGCCGCTGGCCGAGAGCCTAGGCGCGATGGACGCGCTGGTTAAGGCCGGGAAGGTTCGATCCATCGGCCTTTCGCAGTTCACGGCGGAGCGCCTCGATGAGGCGATGCGAACGGCCAACTCGGCTGGCCTTACAAAGCCTTGCGCACTGCAAACCTGGTACAACCTCGTCGAGCGGCAGAAGCTTGAAGGGGACCTTGGGGACAGGGCGATGGCTCATGGTCTCGGCATCCTCCCCTTCTACGGGCTGGCCAATGGCTTCCTGACGGGCAAATATCGATCGCGCGACGATCTGGAAAAATCGGTTCGCGGCCTTCGCAATGTCGAATATCTTGAAGGGAAGGGGCCCCGCGTCCTCGCAGCCCTTGATGAAGTTGCTGCGGAAACGGGCGCGGCGCTCGCAACGATCGCGCTTGCATGGACGATCGCGCAGCCGGGGATCACCGCTGCGCTGGCCAGCGCAACGAATCTCGACCAGCTGGCCGAGCTCACGGCGGCAATGCATCTCAAGCTAAATGCTGATCAGATCACTCGGCTTACCGCGGCGAGCGCTGAGGTAGTATCCGCCTAACCGGCCGGAACCAGTTCCATGACATCCAGCTGCGATTCAAAATGCGGACTAGGCATGACCAGCCGCCACCGATTGGGACCGATGCGCTCGACATAGCCGACGACATCGCGGCTATCGTCCTGGCCATATTGGAGCGCCCTCGTCTCATCGCCCAGGACAAGCGTCCCGAGGAAGACCTGACGCAGCAGGTCGCCCGGGAATATCAGGCCGAACTGTCTTTGCGACCCATTCAGCTTGGCCAATTGCTGCAGGTCCCGCTGTGCGGCGATGGAACAGGTGAACGCCGGATAGGCGACATAGTCGAGCATGCCCTGCGATTTGGCGCCGACCTTGATCACGCGACAGCGATAAGCGCCGTTGGGAATCGGTCCACCACCAAGCGCCGCGTCCGGATCGAGCAGAACGCCTTCGCGGGCGATTTCCGCGCTGTGGCCGGATTTGCGTGCGGCGTCGATCGCGGCGACGAACGTCTGACGCCAATCGCGAAGCCTCTTGCGATCGCTCTCCGTCGCGACGCGGTGCCAGTCGCGACTCCAGTCCGGAATCATACGCGTCGGCGGTGCGATGACGCTGCAGCCAGAAAGCACGAGTGCAAAGGAGAGGAGGGCGACGCGCATCTCTGCCAGCCTATGCGGCTGTCCAGCCGCCGTCCATGCTGAGGTTCGCTCCGGTCATGGAGGACGCTTCGTCGCGGCAGAGGAAGACCGCCAGCGCTGCAACCTGTTCGGGCGTCACGAAGCGCTTGGTCGGCTGGGCAGCCAGAAGAACGTCATTCATCACTTGCTCGCGTGTGAGGCCGCGAGCTTTCATGGTGTCCGGGATCTGGTTTTCGACGAGCGGGGTCCAGACGTAACCGGGCGAGATGCAATTGACCGTAACTCCATCGCGAGCGGCCTCCAGGGCGACGGTCTTGGTGAAGCCGGCGATGCCATGCTTGGCGGCGACATAGGCGGACTTGTTGGGGGAGGCGACGAGGCTGTGCGCGCTCGCCGTGTTGATGATCCGGCCCCAGCCCTTCGCTTTCATCGCCGGCAGAGCGAAGCGGGTCGTATGGAACACCGCGGACAGGTTGATCGCGATGATCGCGTCCCACTTCCCCGGCGGAAAGCTCTCGACCGGCGAGACGTGCTGAATCCCGGCGTTGTTGACGAGGATGTCCGGACCACCGAGTTCATCGGAGCAGCGGTTCATCATCCGCTCGATTGCTTCTGGATCGGACATGTCCGCGCCGTCGTGGATTGCTGCCAGCTCCTTGCATTCACGTTCGATGTCCTCGGGCTTCCCGAATCCGTTGATCATCAACTTCGCGCCTTCGGCGGCGAGCGCTTTGGCGATCGCGAGACCGATTCCAGAGGTGGAACCCGTGACGAGCGCGACTTTGCCTTCCAGAATCATGGCGTCTCCTTTGCACCGGCGCTAAGCGAGCCGGCAGACCAATTGCAACCGCTGTTGGCCACGCGCATTTGGCCACGTGGAGGAGAGTGCGATGCGGCTCGGCGACGAACCCGAAAGCAGCAATTTCGAAGACCGTACCGGGAGTCCCGGCGGAATGGGCTTCGGCGGCGGAGGCAATCTTCTCGGCTGCCTCATCCCGCTCGTGATGAGCCGCTTCGGGATCGTCGGCGTCGTGATCCTGCTTCTCGGCTATTGCGTGCTGACCCAGTTCGGCGGTGGGACGGGCGGATTGCTGCCGTCCAGCGGACCGCAACAGAGCGCCCCCGCAGGTCAGTCGACGCTCAGTCCGGAAACCACGGCGTTCCTCAAGCGGGTGCTCGGCTCGACCGAGCAGACCTGGGGCGAGATCTTTGCCAAGAGCAATGAGCGTTACACGCCAACCAAGCTCGTCGCTTACACGAGCGGCACGCAGACATCCTGCGGCTTTGGCCAGGCGGCGATGGGGCCGTTCTATTGCCCGAACGACAAGAACATCTACCTCGACCCTACCTTCTTCAATGAGCTTTCGCAGCGCTTCGGCGCCCCTGGGGATTTCGCGCAGGCATATGTGATCGCGCATGAGGTCGGCCATCACATCCAGGATCTCGAAGGTACGCTCGACCAGGCGCATAACCTTCAGACTCGCGCGAGCGAGTCCGAGGGCAACGCCATCCAGGTCAAGATCGAGCTTCAGGCCGACTGCTATGCGGGCGTCTGGGCAGCCAACGCGAAGGACTCGCAAGGCTCGATCCTCGAAGCCGGCGACATGGAAGAAGGCATGAGGGCGGCAGAGGCGATCGGCGACGATACGCTTCAGAAACAGAGCCAGGGAGTTGTCGTGCCGGAAAGCTTCACCCACGGTACGTCGGCGCAGAGGATGCAGGCGCTGCGGACCGGAATGCAGACCGGCGATCCCAACGCCTGCAAGTCGATCTAGAGCTTTACGAGCATCTTTCCGACGTTGGCGCCTTCGAACAGGCCCAGGAATGCGTCCGGGGCCTTTTCGAGACCCTCAACGATCGTCTCTCGCGATTTGACGGCGCCGCTAGCCAGCCACGGCCCCATGTCGCGGTAGAATTCCGCCATGCGCGGGAAATAGTCGAAGACGATGAAGCCCTGCAGCCGGATCCGCATGGCGATTACGCGCTGGATGAAGCGGAAGCTCATCGGAGTGGTGTCATTATAGCCTTCGATCATTCCGCAGATCGCGAAGCGCGCGTTCTGCCGGGCAAGGGCAAAGGCCGCATCGAGATGATCGCCGCCGACATTGTCGAAATAGACATCGATCCCCTCAGGGGCTGCTCCGGCAAGGCCTTTGAGGATCGAACCGGCCTTGTAATCGATGACCTGGTCTGCGCCGAGCGAGCGTACGAACTCGCATTTATCCGCGCCACCGGCGGAGCCGATTACGGTCATTCCTTTGGCCTTGGCAATCTGGACGACGACCGAGCCGACGGCACCCGCTGCCGCGGAGACGAAGACGATATCGCGCTCCTTGGCGTGCGCCGCATCGATCAGACCGAAATAAGCGGTGATTCCAGTCACACCGAGCACCCCGAGAAATCGCTCGGGCGGAGCTCCGAGGTCAGGGAGTTTTTGGGCCGTTCGAGCGGGAATGACGGCTTCATCGCGCCAACCGGCCATATGCTGGACGAGATCGCCGGCGGCGAAACCCTCGGCCTTGCTTTCAACCACTTCGCCGATCGCGCCGCCGTCCATCGGCTCGCCGACCTGGAACGGCGGGACGTAGCTTTTCACGTCGTTCATCCGCCCCCTCATATATGGGTCGACGGAGATCCACAGATTTCTGACGTGAACCTGGCCGTCGCCGACCGGCGGAAGCGCCGTGTCCTTCAACTCGAAATTGTCGTGGGTCGGAAGCCCTTGCGGGCGGCTCTTCAGATGCCAGGCGCGGGGCATGGTCGTTCCTCCTGTTCCGCGCATAGGCCGGGCGTCAGGCACAAGAAAGGCCCGGCCGCGAAGGGGAAACACGGCCGGGCCTGATTGCCTCCGTCACGCAGAGGCTGATCAGCTATCGCTATTCGCGATAGGTGCCTTCGAAGCTGCGATTGAGCGCTCGGTCGCCCATCTCGCCCTGATCTTCGCGTTCGAACAGCGCGCGCCCGCGGCTTTCATCCCGCCAGCGCTGCTTCGCCTGATCGGCGCTGCAATCGAGGATCACGCGATCCCCCTCGACACGATCGATGTCGGCGCAGCTCAGGCTGTGATGGGCGCCGCCGCTTTCCGGGTCGGACCTAGTCAGGATGATCCGGTCGCCGGCAACGCGATCGACAGTTCCGACATGCTGGTCGTCACTTCCGACGACCTCCATGTGCTCACGGATCTGGCCGAGCATTGACCGCTTCTGCATCCGGCGTTCCCGCCAGCTGCCGAAATCGCTTTCGAACCGTGACTGGTTCTCGCGGCGATAATCCTCATAATCGCGATCCAGCTCGTCCATCTGGCGCTGGCGCCAGCTATGGTAATGCGGGTCAAAGCGCCGTGATTGACCGCGTTCGGCCTCGTAGCGTCCATAGCGGTCACCGGCTGACGTATAATCGCCTCGATCGTAATCGCCTTCGATGTGGCCAAAGTCGCCGCTCAGGGGCTGGAAGCCGCGTTCGGCGTAACCTTCGCTGCCCCACATCGAGGCACGGTTTCCGCCGCCCCCATATCCTCGATACGACGAGCGGCCGAACGAGCCCGGCTCATCGCGCTCGAAACGACCCCGGTCCCTGTCCCGCTCGCGCCCGTAACGGTTGCGCAATGCGGCATTGTAGTCGCGGTCGCCTGCCGAATAGCCGCGGCCTTCGCCCCGTTCCCAGCCACGGTCGCGGAAACCTCGGTCGCGCCCCTGCGTCCGCAAATCCTCGCGGCGCCGCCGTTCGGCGTCGTCATCCCCGAACCATGAGGCGATCTCGTCGCCCGCACGTTCGAAAAAGCCGCGATCCTCGCGTCCGCTGCGATCCCAGTCGCGGTTTCCCGATCCTTCGTCGCGCCATCGCGAGCGCTCATCGCGTGGGTAATCGCGCATCTCGTAACGATCATTTGCCATACGCACCTCCTGGGCTTGAACGTAGACCGGCGGGGGGAGCCGGCCATGAACCGCAAAAAGAACGAATGGCTATCCGCGCGCGTTCCTCTTGAACGCCTCGGCCTAGGGCCCAAATCGGCGGGCCGAAAGCTTGCCGGGACAAGCGATTGCGTGGGGAGGAACAAGCCGCTAGGGGAGCCCTCCCAAGGGCCCGCCGACACGGGGGTTCACACTTCAGGCTGGGGCGCGGGGCTGTAGCTCAGATGGGAGAGCGCTGCAATCGCACTGCAGAGGTCAGGGGTTCGATTCCCCTCAGCTCCACCAGCCGCCGGCGGTAACTCGAACCAGCCATCCCGATGCGGTCGTTCGGCGGACCGAACTCAAGTGAATCGCAATCGTTGGACGGCCACGCGGCCGGGCCCCACATAACGAAAAACGAGCGGACCAGCGGTTACGAGGCCGCACAAGACGAACCTGAGAGTAGGAGCCGTTGACCCACCTGCTCATCAGGCGCAGGGCGACCGGTGACCGCCTGGTCTCAGCTTTCTAGCTCTCTCCACGGCCGAGTGATGCGTGCCGCATTCCCATTGGTGAGGAAGGAGAATGAGTATGTCTGCGCAACAGTTGCTGATGGCCCGCCGGCATTTTCTCATCACATCGGCTATGGTTGGCACTGCCAGCTTGATCACACCGAGCGTCGTTCATGCGGGAACCGCGCCGCCCCCGTCGGGTGCCGAAAGCACCACGTCCTCGCCGAGCACGGCTGCCCGGGACGGAGGCCTACCCGGAGCTGCGCTCATCGGCGCCGCCGCGACTGAACAGGCAGGAGGCGACACCTCGATCCGACCGTTCCATTATCGAGCCACCAACGAGGAACTGGCCGACCTCAAGAGGCGGATCGCGGCGACGCGTTGGCCCGAGCGCGAGACCGTCAACGACAACAGCCAGGGAGTTCAGCTCGCAACCATGCGGAAGCTGGCCGATTACTGGGCCAACCACCACGATTGGCGCCGCGCCGAGGCGCAAATCTTTTCCTATCCCAACTTCATCACCAACATCGACGGACTCGACATCCACTTCATCCACGTGAAGTCGAAACATCCAAACGCGCTGCCCGTGATCATCACCCACGGCTGGCCCGGCTCGATCATTGAGCAAATGAAAATCATTGGCCCGCTGACCGATCCGACCGCGCATGGAGGAACCGCCGCGGATGCCTTCGACGTGGTGATCCCTTCGCTCCCCGGCTACGGCTTCTCGGGCAAGACCACCGCACCCGGGTGGGTCGTACCCCGCATTGCTCAAGCGTGGGACGTTCTCATGAAGCGGCTGGGCTACACTCGCTATGTCGCCCAAGGCGGCGATTGGGGCAATGCGATCAGCGAGGTCATGGCGCTGCAGCAACCGCCTGGCCTGTTGGCGATCCATACCAACATGTCGGCCACCCTTCCCGAGGCGATCCGCAAGGCGCTTCCGGCTGGACCGCCGCCGCCCGATCTTTCGCCCGATGAAAGGCACGCCTGGGACCAGCTCACCGATTTCTACGTGCACGGGCTCGGCTATGCGATCGAGATGAACCAGCGGCCGCAGACACTCTACGGGGTCGCGGATTCGCCGATCGGCCTAGCCGCTTGGATGCTCGATCATGACATCCAGAGCTACGACCTGATCGCGCGCGTGTTCGACGGCGCGGCAGAAGGCCTCACGCGCGACGACATCCTCGACAATGTCACACTCTATTGGTTGACCAACACTGCCGTTTCGTCGGCCCGTCTCTATTGGGAGATGCGCAACAGCAAGGCCGGTTTTTTCGACCCGCGCGGCGTACCGTTGCCGACTGGCGTCAGCGCATTCCGGTACGAAATCTACCAGGCTCCGGAAAGCTGGGCGCGAGCCGCCTATCCGCACCTTGTCTTCTACCGGGCACATGACAAGGGCACCCACTTTGCCGCTTGGGAACAGCCGCAGTTGCTGGCCGAGGATATGCGCGAGACGTTCCGATCAGTGCGCTGACTCTGGACACGTCCAACTGCAGGACAGGCCGCTGTGGCTTTGAGAAACCCACGGTGACTGTCACCGAGCTTCAACCGTTGACGACGTCGGCGACCTGGCGGCGGAACTTCCGGCCGACCGGAAGTTCGATCCCGGATTCGAGGACGACCTTCATACCGCTTCGTTGCCGGCGCACGGCCTTCAGCCGCGCCCGGTTGATCGCCACCGACCGATGGACCCGAACGAAACCGCCCTCGGCAAGCTCCTCGGCAAGCGCGGTGATGGACGTGCGCAAGAGGAACGAACCCTCGCCCACATGCAGGCGGACATATTCGCCCTCGGCCTTCAGCCAGTCGATCTTCGCGCTGTCGAGACGGACCATTTCGCCCCGCTGCTGGACCCACAGGCAGCGATCGTCCGAATAGCCGTACTTCTGCCGAAGGGTCTGAAGCTGGGTCGAAAGTTCCTCGAGCCGCCGCGCCGCCTCGCGCTGCTCGATTGCCGACCTCGCTCGCGCGATGGTCTTGGCGAGACGCGCCAGACGGACCGGCTTGCAAAGGAAATCCAGCGCACCGGTCTCGAACGCTTCGGAAGCGAACTGCGGATAAGCAGTGACGAAGCAGATCAAGGGGGTCCGGTCGGTATCGTGTCCGTCACGGAGAAGCGCCTCGACGACGTCGAACCCATCGAAGCGCGGCATCTCGATATCGAGCAAGACCAAATCGGGATGGGCGGCTTCGATCATTTCCAGGGCCTCGGCTCCGCCGCGGAGCGCCCCGACGATTTCCACGTCTTCGATCTGGGCAAGAAGGTCGGTGAGACGGTCGAGCGCGAGCGGCTCGTCGTCGACCATCACCACTCGGATCATTCGGCGCGCCTCCAGGGGATCGTAAGGATGTTCACAAAGCCGCCTCCATCCTTGGGGTGAGCTTCCAGCGTTGCCAACTCACCGTAGTGGGCGCTGAGGCGCTCAGTCACGTTTGAAAGGCCCATCCGCGCGCCTTTCGCCGGTTGATTGGAAGCGTCGCCGCCATCATCCTCGATGATTAGGCGAAGCCGATCTTCTTCTGAAGTCGCCTGAATTCGAAGCCTCACCGGACGCGTGCTTCGCGCCACCGCATATTTGATCGAATTCTCGATCAGGGGCTGAGTGATAAGCGCGGGTATCTCTGCGCTGCCCAGTTCGTCGGGAATATCGAAATGGATTTGCAGCCGGTCAGGGAAGCGCACTTTCTCGATACTCAGGTAAAGCTCCTGAAGCCGCACTTCCTCGATCAGAGGAACGATCTTTTCGGGGTCGAGTGCGAGCGTCGTCCGCAGGAAATCGGCCAGGTTTTCCGTCATGACCTCCGCCTCCTCGCCGCGTCTGCGCGAAATCAGGCTGACGATGGAATTGAGGGCGTTGAAAAGGAAATGGGGATTGAGCTGATTGCGAAGGGCCCGGATGTGGGCCGAATGAGCGAGTGCCTGAAGCGCGTGGATGCGCTCCTCACGCTCGCGGATGTCCGCGGCGTAGGACAGGGCCAGGATCATTCCGGATAGCGTTCCGAAGATCCACAGCCGGAACATATAATCCTGGATGAAGCCGGCCAGCGGCGTCTCCCATTGTCTAGGATTGAACTGGCCGAAGATCACGAGGTTGAAACCCAGGTGCACCGCCGCACCGAGCGCCGACAGTGCGAGCGCGACCAGGGCGCGCCGCGAAAGGCTCGAGTGGCGCAACAGGCCCTGGACCCACACCATGATGAAGGAAACGCCGACGCCGGAGGCGGCCACGATGGCGCGCGGGGCATACATTGTGTCCAACTCGTCCGGGCTCATCGTGAAGACGACGATGCTGGTTCCCAGGAAATAGAAGACCCAAAAAGCCAGGATGATCGCCACGGTGGCCTTGCGCATTTCCGCGCGGCGCGGCGCTTTTGGGCCGATGCGCAGCCCTGTGGTGATGGCGCTTGCAGCCGAATGCGGTCGTTCATCGTCTTTAAGCGACCGTTCGTCCGAACGTATGCCGTTCGTGGGTGAATATAAGTCGTTCATAGAAGTGGCCGCTCTCTCGTGGAGTTGATCTCTATTCCGAGTGGACGAATGCGGCAACAAAATCAGGTCGATCACAGACGAGTTGCCGGCTTGATGTAGTAAAATTCTGCCGAATTTCTGATTGAGAGTTGCGCTCAAGGTCGGGCCAGCGATCACAAAATATTCCTTTGCCGAAGAGCGGCGGCTTATCGGGCGTTCGTCGGTCGATCGCAGTCGTTCGCCATAAGACGTGTTGTTCATTCGGCGGTGATGGCGGCTCACAACTTTGCCCGAGGTGGCATCCTCTTGCTGCAGTAACATTTCTGCCATGGGGCGAGTTCTTCCGGTTCCGCCAGCTTTTGGCGCTCAGAGCATCAAAGTTGCACGAACAACTCGCTGCGCTCGCGATACCATGAGGTCGATGCGTTATCGTGGAGTTGCGCCCGATGGCCGTCACGTCGCTCGAACGCGCCTCGTGGACGCCGGCACATGCGGTTTAGCCGCACATGCGCTGCGTTTGGCAAGCGCGGGTCCGGCCTGAAACGCGAGTGATGCGGGCCTCGCCTCAACAACTTGTGACCCTGCCGTCGATCACGGGGCAGGAGCACCTCTACCTCCAGATCTACCATCGCATGCGCGGTCTCATCCTGAGCGGCGCGTGGGATTCGAACATGCGCCTGCCCTCCTCTAGGATGCTTGCGAGTGATCTCGGGGTTTCCCGCAACACCGCGCTTCTCGCGATCGAGCGCCTGATGTCCGACGGCTGGATCGTGGCGCGTCCCGGTTCAGGCATCTACGTGTCGGGAGAAGCTCCACGGATTCGCGCCACACGGGCCGTGGAGGGCAACAACGTCGCGCAACATTTCGCCCGGCCCGTGCCTTTCCAGCTCGGAGCTGCCGGCGCGGACCTCTTTCCTGTCACGGCCTGGCGGAAGATCCAGGCGCAAGTCTGGTCGCAAGCGTCGCACCAAGCATTGTACGAGACCTCGGGCCGAGGATGGGGGCCGCTGAGGGAAGAAATCGCCGGTCACCTGCATGCGGTGCGCGGGCTTTGCTGCGCGCCCGAGCAGGTTCTGGTGGTCCCGAGCACGGAGGCCGCGATCGATCTCGCCTTGCGCGTGCTCGCCAGGCCCGATGATCAAATATGGGTCGAAGACCCAAGCGATCCGAAAGTGGGGCAGGTGATCCGGCCTCACGGTCTGCGCCCGCGGCCGGTACCCACCGACAAGGACGGAATTCGCGTCGAGGCGGCGGTGCGCGCATATCCGGAGGCGAAATTCGCTTATGTGACGCCCACCTGCCAATTCCCGACGGGCGCGGTACTCAGCGCCTCCCGGAGACGGCTTTTGCTTGACTGGGCGAAGCGCCGGCAAGCCTTCATCATTGAAGATGATGCGGAGTTCAACGCGGCGTTTCAGCGCCGCTTGCCCGTCGCGCCGCTTGCGGCAGAGGACGAGAAGAATGTTATTTTCATTCATTCATTCAACCGCATTCTCTTCCCCGCGCTGAAAATCGCGGCGCTCGTCGTTCCTGCGCATCTCGCCGATCGCTTCGAGGCCGAAAGCCAGGCGTTGGGCTCGCTGCCCGATGCCGCGAACCAGATCGTCCTCGCCGAATTCATCCGGAAGGGGCTTCTGTCGGCCCACCTGAGGCAGTGTCGCGCAGCCTTGGAGGGTCGAAGGGTTGCGATGCAGGACGCCATCGGGGAGTTTCTCGGCGATTGGCTGGCGATCGACCCCGATCAAGGCGGCTTCCATATCGTCGCCTCCTCTGTGCGCCTCGAGGAGCGCGATCTCGTTGCGATCGCGGCACGGGGAGGTCTTCGGCTCGCGGGACTTTCTGAAATGACGACGCGGCCGGAGAGCAGACGCCAGGCGGCGCTAATCGGCTTCAGCGCCTATGATGAAATGGTCATCCGGGAAAATGTGGGCCTGCTCGCTGAACTGCTGCTCGCTGAGAGCTTCGCAGGGCACCGAAGGGCCAATGGATGACGGGTGGCCCATGGCAGGCATTCAACTGGACCTACCTGCCGGCGAGGCGAGGCGTAACATGAGGCAGAATCTGGAGGCTGGAGTGAAACAGGATCGTCAAATCTATGCCGCTGACGAAGCGCTGCACGACCCATTTCTCGCTCGGATCTCGGCCCTGGACGCGTTGCCCAGCGAACATCGGCTGAAGTGGATTGAAACACAATCGGCGACACTGCGTGCGGCGAGGCTCGCGGTGGCCTCTTCGCGGAAGTCGCCCGACGAGCTCCTCAATTGCGCGCATATCGCGATCATCGATGCGCAGTTGCGCTGCCTTAACCAGATTCAAAACCGGATCGTCGCCGAGAGCAGTGTGATACGCTGAAGAGTACGTAGCGTACTAAAATATCGACGGACCGTTCCCTGCGTGATTGCGCCCGTTCCACGCTTTGGCGCGGCTCATCCGTAGTAATTTTGCCACAGGTTTCTGCGAGAAATCGGCTCGCACGCGATTCCGGGTTGCGCTCCCCTTCAGAATGGTGCCACAGCCCAGTTTAAGGTACGTGTAGTACTAACTATGCGCGCCTGTCGATGTTCACTCTGAGGGGGCCTCCCATGATTGATTTCCGTCAGCGACTGCTCTCGACCACTCTCTTGGTCGGCGCCGCCGCTCTCGCGACTCCGGTTTATGCCCAGACAACACCGCCGCCGACGGACGCTCCGCCGACGGACGTCCAGGCGAACCCGTCGGGTCCGTCAGAGGCCCAGCCGACGCCGTCCACTTCCGCGACGGGTACGCCCGTTCAGAAGGCTCAGGACATCGTCATCACGGGAACGCGCATTCCGCAGCCGAACCTGACCTCGGCCGCGCCGGTGACCGTGGTCACCAGCCAGGACGTGAAGCTGACGGGTACGACCCGCGTCGAGGATCTGCTTGCGCAATTGCCATCGGCGGCTGCATCGCAAAACTCAGGTTTATCCAACTCGGCGACCGGTACGGCGGAAGTCGATCTTCGTTATTTGGGTTCGAAGCGCACGCTGACCTTGGTCAACGGCCGTCGCCTCACGCCAGGCGATCCCAACGGCACGACCCAGGCGGCCGATATCAACCTGATCCCCGCATCATTGATCAAGCGCGTCGAGGTGCTGACCGGTGGCGCTTCGTCAGTTTACGGTGCGGATGCGGTCGCGGGCGTCGTCAACTTCATCATGGACACCAACTTCACGGGTGTCCGGTTCGACGGTCAGTACAGCTTCTACCAGCACAACAACAAAGACTTCTCGCTCGG
>DATLOY010000078.1:0-26344 GCA_035536015.1 Sphingomicrobium sp. | reverse complement strand
GCCTTCAGGGCCCGCCTGTCGAACTTGCCGGTGCCGAGACGCGGAAGCGGCTCGCTTGAGAAGATCATCCGCTCCGGCACCTTGAACCGCGCGAGCCGTTCTTCGAGGAAACTGCGGAGGTCTGCTTCGCCGAGCGGCTCGCCGTCTTTCAGGCGGATGACCGCGACTGGCACTTCGCCGAGCCGTTCATCGGGTGCTCCAAATACCGATACTTCCGCGATCGCCTGACAGGCGTAGCACGCCGCCTCGACCTCCGCCGCCGAGATATTCTCGCCGCCGCGAATGATGATCTCTTTCTTGCGATCAACGATGAAGAGATAGCCGTCCTCATCGAGATAACCGATGTCGCCGGTGCGGAAATATCCGTCGCTTGTGAACGCAGCTTCGGTCGCCGCCGGATTGCGCCAATAGCATTTGATGTTGGCCGCGCTCCGGATCGCAATCTCGCCGACCTCGCCCTGGGGAAGATGTCGATCTTCCGCCCCGAGGATCGCAGCCTCGATAAAGGGCACCTGGGGTCGGCCCGTCGATGCGGGCTTGGCAGCATAATTGCTCCAGAAATTTGCGAACCCTGCGGCGTTGGTTTCCGTGAGGCCATAGCCAAGCGCCGGCTTGGCCCAGGGAAATTCATGGCGAAGGCGTTCGACATGGGTGACCGGGCGAGGAGCCCCGCCCGCGGTGATGTCGCTCAATGACGAGAGGTCGTATTTCGCACGGTCGGGATGGTTCATGAGCTCGAGGCTCATCGTCGGCACGCCAACGAAATAGGTGATCTTCTCTTTTTCGATCAGGCGCAGCGCCTCGTTCACATCCCATTTGGGCATGACCACCATGCAGCGGCCGATGACGAAGCTGTTGATCATCACCGGTATTTCGCCGGTGACATGGAATAATGGCACGCTCAGCAACGTGCGCGGGGTCGGCGGCGGGTTGCCGTCCTGCTCGAGGATGCCGCGAAGAACGATCAGCCCCGTCGCATAGGCATAAGCCGCGGTCGTCACTGCCCGATGCGTCGACAGCGCGCCCTTGGCTTCACCGGTTGAGCCCGACGTGAAGAGGATCGTCGCATCGTCGTCGGGAGCCACGTCGTCGAGGACGGTATTCTCGTCGACATCATGAAGCAGCTCGCTCATCGCGATCTCGACGGGCTCTTCGATGGGGATCGTCAGGATGGCGCGATTGGGACAGCGCGCGGAAATGCGCTTTGCGCGCGGACCATCGGCGATGATCAGCTCGGGATCGGAGAGCTCCAGGGCATGCTCCATCTCGTGCGCTTCCCACCAGCCGTTGAGCAGGGTCGCGACGGCTCCGGCTTTGACGATCCCCATGTAGCTCACGATCCACGACGGGCAGTTGCGCATCGCGATCCCGACGCGGTCGCCGCGATTGATCCCTCGCGCGACCAGCCCGTGCGCGACGCATTCCGAAATACGGTCGAGCTCGGCGTAGGTCAGTCGCTCCGCGCCGCAGACGACCGCCTCCGAGTCCGCGTTCAAGGAACAGAAGGTGCGGAACAATGACGGAATGGTCGCGGGAAAATTCTCGACGATGGCGCGGCCCTGATCGTCGTGCCCGATGACGAGGCGGCCGCCGGGGGCGATCACCTCGGCGAGCTTCTCGTCAAAACGGCGGTCGAGTTCGCTTCTCACCCCGGCTCCTTTGCCTTTGCGGCAAGCCGCCTTATGAGGCGCAGACCTGTCAGGGGGAAGTCCTTGCAAGCGACCGACGTTTCACGTTTCACGTCTTTTCCGGATCTCGGCCTGTCGCCCGTCGCGCTGCACATCTGGCGCTTCGACCTGCGCTGGTACAGCCTTGCGTACCTCGCCGGGATTTTCATCGGCTATTGGTACTTGCTCCGACTGATCAAGAAGCCGGGATCGCCGATGGGCCGGCAGCATGCCGACGATCTCGTCTTCTACGCCGCACTCGGGATCATTCTTGGCGGTCGTATCGGCTACGTGCTCTTCTACAATCTCGGCCAGTATCTGAGCCATCCGATCGAAATCCTGAAGCTGTGGGATGGCGGAATGTCCTTCCACGGCGGCGTCGTCGGAACCTCGCTGGGCATCTTCTATCTGGCCCGCAAAGAGAAATTGTCGTGGCTCAGGCTGCACGATTACGTCGCTTGCTGCGTGCCATTTGGGCTGTTCTTCGGGCGCCTCGCCAATTTCATCAATCAGGAGCTGTGGGGTGCGCCGACGACCGTGCCCTGGGCGATCCGCTTCCAGGAGATTACTCCCTTCGGCTTGATGCTCGGACCACCGCGCCATCCGAGCCAGCTTTATGAGGCATTCCTCGAAGGGATTGTCCTGTTCTGCATCCTGGCGTGGATGTTCTGGCGGACGCACGCAAGGTACGAACCCGGCAAGCTCGTCGGCGCCTTCCTGTTCTTCTACGGCATTTTCCGTTTCGGCGTGGAGTTCATCCGCGAGCCGGACAGCCAGCTCGCCGCATTCGCACTGGCGACGCATCTGCACATGGGGCAGTGGCTCTCGGTCCCGATGATTCTCGGTGGTCTCTATTTCATGCTGACCGCGAAGAAGCGGCGCGTCCGCGTCGATCCAACGCTCGGCTCCGCATCGGTCGCGTGACGCCGCTCGAACGGGCGCTTCGCGAACGCATACAGGCGGAGGGGCCGATGACCGTCGAGGCCTATATGGAGGCCTGCAACTCCTATTATTACGCGACCCGTGACCCCTTGGGGGCGCGCGGCGATTTCGTGACGGCGCCCGAAATCAGCCAGATGTTCGGCGAAATGATCGGAGCGGCACTTGCCGACAGCTGGATGCGCGCGGGCTCTCCGGCTGACGCGATCTATGCCGAGCTGGGGCCGGGCCGCGGTACGCTCGCGAGCGATGCCCTGAGGGTGTTGCGCGCCGCTGGGTTCGACGGCGAGGTGCATCTCGTCGAAACCAGTCCCGTATTGCGCGAAGCGCAGGAAGAAGCGCTTCCCGGCGCTCACTGGCACGAGTCCATTGAGGACTTGCCGGCGAAGCCGCTTTTGCTCGTCGCGAACGAATTCCTCGACGCCCTTCCGGTCCGCCAGTTTGTCGACTCGGTCGAGCGGCGCGTGCTGTTCGCCGCGGGCGGTCTCGCCTTCGATCGCGACGGCGAAATCGTCGAGACATCGCCGGTTCGCGATGAAGCCGTGTCCACAATCGCAACCTGCCTGACCGCAATGGGCGGGGTCGCGTTTTTCATCGACTATGGCCACGACCGCAGCCATCCTGGCGACACGCTGCAAGCGGTTCGCGGCCATCGCTTCGCACCGGTGCTGACCAGCCCGGGCGAGCAGGACCTCACCTGCCATGTCGACTTCGAGGCTCTTGGCCGCGCAGCCCAAGATGCGGGCGCGGCAGTGACTCGGCTTGTGAGCCAAGGCGAATGGCTGAAGCGCCTCGGCATCGAGACTCGAGCGCGCTCGCTCGAACAGTCCAATCCCGACAAGGCCGACAGCGTGCACGTTGCGCTCAATCGGCTTATTGGAACTGAAGAAATGGGGAAGCTCTTCAAGGTGATCGCTATCCACTCGCCGGCCTGGCCTGTGCCGTTGGGCTTCCAATGACCGCCACCTATCGCAACGCAACGCCGGCCGACGCAGCCGCGCTCGACCGGATATTCGATACGACATTCGTCGAGACGTTCGGTCATCTGTATCAGCCGGCGGATCTCGAAGCCTTTCTTTCGGGCTACGGAATCAGCGATTGGGAAGCGCACCTCGGCGATCCGGCTTATGCCTTCTGCGTCGCGGAAGTCGGCAGCGAGTGCGTGGGATATGTGAAACTGGGCCCGCTGAAATTTCCCGCCGAGCCGGGCGGTCCCGCGTTGCTCGTCGATCAATTATATGTCCGGCCGGAATATCACGGAGCGGGAATTGCGCAGGCGCTGATGGACTGGGCAATGGATGAAGCCCGCAACCGCGGAGCCCAGGCCCTTTACCTCACCGTCTTCATCGAAAACGATCGGGCGCGGCGATTCTATGATCGCTATGGCTTCGAGGCCGTCGGACGCTACGATTTCATGGTCGGAAACCAGGCCGACGAGGACATCATCATGCGGAAGGAATTGTGAGCGTCGAGGTCATTCGCGCCAGCTGCCTCGCGCCGCTTCCACACGGTTTCCTGGGGCGTCGCGGCGGAGTTTCGAGAGGCGAGACCGCCGGCCTCAACGTCGGCTTTGGCAGCAACGACGATCGTGAGGCGATCGCCGAAAACCGTCGGCGGGTGATCGACGCGGTGCTTCCTGGCGCAGAGCTGGTGACCGTCCACCAGATTCATTCCGGAGAAGCGGTTTATGCCACCGAAGCCTGGCCGCAGGACGCTCGCCCGAATGCCGACGCGATGGTCACCGACCGGCCGGGGTTGCTGCTCGGAATCCTCACTGCCGACTGCGCACCCGTGCTCTTCGCCGACGCCGATGCCGGCGTGATCGGCGCCGCCCACGCGGGCTGGCGGGGCGCGCTCGCGGGAGTTACCGATTCGACGATCGCAGCGATGGAGAAGCTCGGTGCTCGACGCGAAAACATTTCCGCGGCGGTCGGACCGTGCATCGCGCAGCTTTCGTACGAAGTGGATGAGGATTTCCGGCAGCGCTTCCTCGATGACGACCCCGGAACCGAGCGCTTCTTCTTCGAGAGCGCGACCGGCAAGCCCCATTTCGGCCTGCAGTCGTACGTCATGCATCGCCTGCTCGCCGCCGGGGTCACCCAGGTGGAGACGATCCAGCTCGATACTTATTCCGAGCCGGACCGCTTTTACAGCTATCGCCGCGCGACCCATCGCGACGAGGCCGATTACGGACGGCAAGTCAGCCTTATCGGCATTGCCGGCTGATTGATTGGCTTGGCTGCCGCCTTGGGGCTAAGGGGCGCCCAACCAGGAGAAGCCCTTTGTCCGACGAATTTGATCCGATGCCGTCCAGCCGGCGTCCTCCGAAGCAAACGCCGAAGACGATCGGCAACCACAAGCTGAAACCCTCGACCCTGATGATGGGCTACGGCTTCGATCCGGCTCTTTCGGAGGGCTCGCTCAAGGCGCCGATCTTCCTCACCTCCACGTTCGTTTTCGAAAAGGCCGAGGACGGAAAGAAGTTCTTCGAGGAAATCACCGGGAAACGCCCCGGCAGCGGACCGGCGGAGGGCCTCGTTTATTCGCGCTTCAACGGACCCAATCAGGAAATCCTCGAAGATCGCCTGACGCTCTGGGAGGAGGCCGAGTCCGCCCTGACCTTTTCCAGCGGAATGACGGCGATCGCGATCCTTCTTCTGACATTCGCCCGGCCCGGCGACGTCGTTGTCCACTCGGGCCCGCTCTACGCCGCCTCCGAGACGATCATGGACAAGATCTTCCCGCAATTCGGCATCCATTATGTCGATTTCCCGGCGGGAGCGTCGCGAGAGGAGATCGACGAGGTCCTGGCGCGCGCCAAGGCCATGGGCCGGGTGGCGATGATCTATCTCGAGAGTCCCGGCAATCCGACCAATGCCCTGGTCGACGTCGAAGCAGTCGTCGCGGCCCGAGCGGCGGCGTTCGACGGAGAGCTTCCGCCGATCGCCATCGACAACACCTTCCTCGGGCCGCTGTGGGCGCAGCCGCTGCGTCAGGGCGCCGACATCAGCGTCTATAGCCTCACGAAATATGCCGGCGGGCACAGCGACCTCGTCGCCGGAGCGCTCGTCGGCAACGGGGCTCTCCTCAATCGCGTCCGAATGATGCGTAATGTCATGGGCGGAATCTGCGACCCGAACACCGCCTGGATGCTGTTGCGCAGCCTCGAGACGCTCGAAATCCGGATGGAGAAAGCCGGCGACAATGCGCAAAAGGTTTGCGAATTCCTCCGCGATCATCCGAAGGTCGAGCGCGTGGGTTATCTCGGTTTTCTCGAACCGGGATCGAGCCAGGCCGACATCTATCGCCGCCATTGCACCGGCGCGGGATCGACCTTCTCGCTGTACCTCAAAGGCGGGGAGAAGGAGGCGTTCGCCTTTCTCGATGCGTTGCAAATCGCCCACCTGGCGGTCAGCCTGGGAGGGACCGAAACGCTCGCCAGCGCCCCCGCGGCGATGACGCATTTGTCGGTGCCGGAAGAACGCAAGCTGGCTCTCGGGATCACCGATAATCTGGTGCGCGTCTCGATCGGAGTTGAAGACCCCGACGACCTCATCGCCGACTTCGCGAACGCCCTGAACGCAGTCTGATCGCTCGGCCCTTCGAACGCAGTTCGCACGGAGAAACGCCTAGCCCCAGTCCTCGATCTGCCAGCCGCGCTGCTCGGCGAGGCGGCGCAGCTTGCCGTGAGGATTTACGGCGACAGGTTGGTCGGACCATTCGAACGCGGGCTGGTCGGACACGTGATCGGAATAAAAGCGAACGTCGCCGTGCGCACCCCTGAGGCCCGATTTCTCCACCCAATCGGCGATCATCCGAAGCTTCGCCGGGCCATAGCAATTCTCGCCCAGAATCTTCGCGTGCACGCGTTCGTCGAGGCCAATGACCGAGCCGGTGCCGATCACATCGTCAAAGCCGAGGCGATCGGCGATTGCGTCCGCATAGAGGCGGTAAGATGCGGTCGCGAGGACGAGGCGCCGTCCCTCCGCTTTGTCGCGCGCGATCGCCTTGCGCGCGCCGGGCCGGATGTTCGTCGCCAGCTGCTTTTCGGCGAAGCTTTCGACCAGAGGCTTGAGATCGCGCGGGTGGATCTTCGCGCCGAGCAGGAGGGCGTGGTTGATCTCCTTCAGTCGCGCGCGGTCGATCAGCCGCGCAACATAAGCGAGCATCGACAGCAGGACCAACGGCAGGAACAGCAGGCGCCACGGCGCGCGGCGCAGCGCGCAATGCAGGAGGAACGGAGTGTAGGTGGCCCGGCGCGTCACCGTCCGGTCCATGTCGTAAACCGCAAGATCGCTCATTTGCGGCCCGCGAGAATGTCTTCGGCCAGGGCGTGGTCCTCGGGCTTGTCGACATCGATTCCCGCAACGGCGTTGCTGAGCACTACGGCCGTCACGTCGAGGCCCAGCTTGCCGCCCACACGGGACAGGACGTTTTGAATGCTCAGCAAGCGCAGCGCGGTTCCGATCAACACCATCGGCCCAAGCAGCGAAATCAGACGCCAGCCTTTCTTGCGGTCCTGTTCGACCGACCGCCACAGCTCGATCGCCGCCGCAGCCTTTGGGGAATTCAGCGCGAAAAGATTGGCGCCAGTGTACGCGCCGCCCCGGAATTTCAGCCAGGTCCTGTTCGCTCCTGGAAAACGCTTCAGCAGAGTCTCGCGCTCGACCACTCCAACGGAAAGATCGCCCTCGGCGTAAGCGCAAAACTCGTCGATCGTATCGACATCCAGCAAGGCGTGATCGGCGGTGGTGACAAGCAATGGCCATTGGGTTTGCTTGTCGAAGCAGATTTCCAACATCGTCGTTGCAATCGTCTCGCCCGATTTCCGCGTGCGAACGCGAGGGTCTTTTGGGAGAATTTCCGCAATCCGCTCCGGCGCCTGGGTCAGCACGATCACGTCGCCAATATCTTCAGCGGCAAGCAGCGCCTGTACGGGCCTCCGCACCATCGGTTCGCCCGCGACCGGTATCAGTGCCTTAAGATCGGTCCTGAAACCTTCTGCAAATGCATCGCGGCCGGGCCGCGATCCCGCAAGGACGAGGGCCGTATATTTCACTCGGCCAGCCAGGACGTGATCGGCTGTCCGCGTCCCGCCTGCTCACTCGCCTGCGCATAACGGACGGCATGGAACATCAGGCTGATGATCGTCCACCAGGCGACCAGGACCAGGCCGGAATCGGGCCTTCCGAAGAGCAATGCCGCGACGAGGATCACCATGTTCGGATTGCGGCGCGCGGTGATCAGCCGAAATTTGCTGTCGATCGGCCGCCAGACGTGAATGTGCATCCCGCCGAAGCGGCGCATGAACAAGCCTTCGATGACGCGCTGCGCGACATAGCCGCCGACGATCGCCCAGATAACGATCGTCGCGTAGACGGGCTCGAACGGCCGTCCGTAAGCCGCGAGCCCGTGTTCCCACGCCCACCACCAAAAAGGCGGATGCACGAGGTCGATGCCATGGTCGAGGATATTGCCCCATTTGGATGACGCGCCGGTGCAGCGCGCAAGCTTCCCGTCGACCGTGTCGAGCACCATGAAGATGAAGCCGGACAGGACGCCCCACCAATATTGTCCCTGCCAGAAGAACAGGAAGGCGAGGAGGCAAAGCGCGGCGCCGACTGAGGTTATGGTGTTGGGGCTAAGTCCGGCTTCTGCCGCCCAGCGGGTCAGATAGAATGCCGGCTTGCGCCACAGGTAGAGCGTCAGGATGTCCGTGACGCCCTTGTAAGACGCATCATAGGCCGCGCGCTCGACGCGGCCGGGATCCTCGGGATCGAGCGGCAACACGAACGGGCGGTCACGCTTGCGCAGCTCGGCGTAACTCAGCTCGGTGGTTTCTGCCGGAAGCGCCTCATAGCCTTCGATCATGCGCCCGGCCTCGACGGCCTCAATGACCGCCGACGCATCGCCACCGGCCGGAACATTGGCGAGGACCGGCTTGCCGCCGAGTGTCAGAATCGTCTTCGGCCGCGCGCCCATGGCCCTGAGCCAGGCAGGGTCCCATCCATAGTCGAGGCTGGAGATCAGCGCCGGCCGATCCCGGTCCGGGGCATCACCGCATTCGAACCCGGCATTCGTCGCCAGCCGGCAGGCGCGGGCCTTCGCGCCCATTCCAAAGAGCCGCGCCGGATTGGATCCGACCGGCACGAACAAGGGGCGAAGCTCATCAGCCATAGTGAGCGGCGCATAAAGGCGCGAAACCGGGCAGGAAAGTGGCCGAACGGGCTTTGACTTGCCCGCAAGGGGCAATTCGCGCACTAATCCGCCGCGAATGACCGATCACGAGCGATCGCAGGGACACCCTCACGGCGCGACTTATCGCGTCGCCGGATCGCTGACGATCACCCGCGCGGCGACGACCCAGCGGGAAATCGACGCACTTCCCGACCCGCTGACGATCGACCTTTCCGAAATCGAACGGATGGACACGGTCGGCGCATGGATCGTCTATCGTACCGTGCGCGATCGCCATGCGCAGGTGATCGGGGCCAGCCGCGATGAAGTCAGCCTGCTCAAGCAGGTCGGTGAGTTCGACAAGCCGGTCCAAGTTCGCCCTGAGGAAAGACCGAGCTTTTTCAGGGTACTGACCGAGATCGGCGAATATATCAGCGAAGCCGGGACGACGCTCCTCGGCCTGCTCGGATTTCTCGGCGCGACGCTGATCGGCTTCGCCAACATCATCAAGCGGCCCCGCCGATTTCGCGTGACTGCGGTCGTGCAGCGCTTCGACGTCGTCGGCGTTCGTGCGCTCGGCATTATCGGCCTGATGAGCTTCCTCATCGGAATCGTGATCGCGCAGCAGGGCGCTGTGCAGCTCGAGCAGTTCGGCGCCGAGGTCTATACGATCAATCTTATCGGACGAATCACGATCCGCGAACTCGGTACGCTCATGACTGCGATCATGGTGGCGGGCCGCTCCGGTTCGGCATTTGCCGCCCAGCTCGGGACGATGAAGATCACCGAGGAGATCGATGCGATGCGCACTATCGGCGTGTCGCCGGTCGAAGCGTTGGTCATTCCGCGCATGATCGCCGCCGTCATAATGATGCCGCTGCTGGCCTTCTGGGCAATGCTCCTGGCGTTGATCGGCGGGGGAATATTCGTCTGGCTGGACCTCCAGATTCCACCGCTCACCTACATCCAGCGGTTGCAGGAGGTGATTCCGATTACTGACCTGTGGATCGGCCTCATCAAGGCGCCGGTCTTCGGCTTCATCATCGCTCTGGCGGGCTGTTTCCAGGGCATGCTCGTCGAGGGCAACAGCGAGGAGGTCGGCCAGCGCACGACCACCGCCGTCGTTCAGTCGATCTTCCTCGTGATCGTCCTCGATGCCGTCTTCGCCGTCTTCTTCAGCTCGATCGGATGGAAATGACGACGCCGAAGGATTGCAAGCCGGTCATTACCGTCCGGGGCCTGAGCAATAGCTTCGGCGAGCAAATCATCCACGACGATCTCGATCTTACCGTGTGCCGTGGTGAGATCCTGGGCGTCGTTGGAGGCTCGGGCACCGGAAAGTCGGTGCTGCTCCGCTCGATTATCGGACTCCAGACGCCCGACGCGGGTGAAATCGAGGTCCTCGGCGAAAATATGGTCGGCCGCACGGAGGACGAGGCGAAGAACATCCGCCGTCGCTGGGGTATCCTCTTCCAGAACGGGGCTTTGTTCTCGACGCTCACCGTGGCCGAGAATGTCGAAGTGCCCATCCGCGAATATTTTCCCTACATCCAGCCGCCCCTGCTCGACGAGATCGCGTCCTACAAGATTTCCATGGGCGGGCTCCCGCCCGATGCCGGTCCCAAATATCCATCGGAACTGTCCGGAGGCATGGTCAAGCGCGCCGGTCTCGCTCGCGCGCTTGCGTTGGACCCGGAGCTTTTATTCCTCGACGAGCCGACGGCCGGACTCGATCCGATCGCTGCGGCGGCGTTCGACCAGCTGATCCTGTCGCTTCAGCACCGGCTCGACCTCACCGTCTTCCTGATCACTCACGACCTCGACACGCTGCATTCGATCTGCGACCGCATCGCGGTTCTCGCGGACCACAAGGTGCTAGGAGTCGGAACGATCCCCGAACTATTGGCTTTGGACCATCCTTGGATACAAGAGTATTTCAACGGGCCGCGGGGCAGGGCGGCCGCTGCGAGCTATGAACACGAGGTCACGGCCTGATGGAGACCCGGTCGAACTATGTAATGGTCGGCACCGTGACGGTGGCGCTGCTTGTCGGCGTGCTCTTGTTCATCGTTTGGCTTGCCGGCCTCTCGAACAAGGCGACGAAGTGCTACGATATTTACTTCGCCCAGGGCGTCGGCGGCCTCAACAAGGGTTCGAACGTCTCCTTCTCGGGCGTTCCCGTAGGCCAGATCACCAAGATTTCTCTGCTTCCCAACCGGCCCGAGTTCGTCTGGGTCAGGGTCGAAGTCGATGAACAGACGCCGGTCCTTCAGGGCACGACCGCACAAATCAAGGGCGTCGGCTTCACCGGAGTCAGCGAAATCCAGCTGGACGGGGCTGTCAGGGGAAGCCCGCCGATCAGCCAGCCAGGTCCGCAGGGTTGCCCGGTCGTTCCATCCAGCACCAGCGGCCTCGGCGCGTTGCTCAATAGCGCGCCCGAGCTGGTGGAGCGGCTGCAGCGGCTGACCGAGCGCCTCACCGAATTGCTTGGCGACAAGAACCAGAACGCGATTTCGGACATCCTCGAGAATATCGACGTCACGACCGCGGAGCTGAGAAAGCGGTCACCGGAACTCGGCGATACCATCGCGGAGATCAAGATCGCGTCGCATAATGCCGGACTTGCCGCGCAAAACATTGCGGCACTTGGCGACAATACGAACAAGCTCGTAACCGAGCAGGGACGTCCAGCGATTGAGAATCTCAACAAGGCGATCGTTTCTGCGAGACAGGCCGCGGACAATTTGAACGACATGATCACCGACGCCCGTCCGGGCGTGCAGAATTTCAGCAAATCAACGCTGCCCGAAGCGAGCAAGCTCGTGCACGATCTGCGCAGCCTGTCGGAGTCGCTGCAGCAGGTTTCGGACCGCGTGAACCAGCAAGGGATTGGCGGCACGCTGGGGCCGGAGAAGCTGCCGGATTACAAGCCAGGGAAACGCAAATGAGGCCATTGCTTAGGACATGTGCGATCGCCCTGGCTTTGAGCCTTGGCGGTTGTTCGCTTGGCGGACTGTTGGGAGGCGCGAAGCCGCCGACGACGCTCGTGACCCTTACTCCCCAAGCTGCGGAGCCCGAGCAGATCGCCCGCACGGCGGCCGCCGGACAATCGGTCACCATCGCCACTCCGACGGTCGCGCGGGAACTCAGCACCGTGCGCGTGCCCGTCCAGGTCTCACCGACCGACGTCCAATATGTCGCGAACCTGCAGCTGGCCGACACCCCTGCGCGGCTGTTCGCCAATCTCGTCGGCGAGACGGTTCGGCGCACCACCAATCGCGTCGTACTCGACTTTGGACAGACGACGCTCGATCCCGGCCTTCAGGTGACCGGCGCGCTGCAGAAGTTCGGCTACGACGCGGCGAGCGGCCAGGTGATCGTGCAATATGACGGCGCGCTTTCGACGGCCGGCGGAAGCCGCGTCGAGACTCGTCGTTTCACGGCTGCCGTCCCCTCAGACGGGACTGCGGGCAGCGTCGGACCCGCGCTCAACCGCGCTGCCAACCAGGTGGCCGGCGAAGTCGCGCAGTGGATCGGCGGTTCGTCGATCTAAGTCGCTGGACTGGGCATCGGCATGAAGTGAACGCCATGCCGTTCGCCGATCTCGGGGATTTTCGGGCCGTCTTCCGGCAGGTTCCGAATCTCGTCTTTTAGCTCGTGGAAGAATTCAGACCCGTGCGCGGGCGCCGCGAAGATCAGGACTCGAGCAGGCGAGTCCGAAGCGCCCTTGAAGCCATGAACGGTATTGCGCGGCAGGTAGTTGAAATCGCCTCTGGCCGATCTGACCGGCTTTCCGTCCACCTCGAAATCGACTTCACCATCGAGAATATAATAAGCTTCATCCCAATCGTGCCGGTGGGGCGGCGGGCCCATTCCAAAAGGGACCTCTTCCTCAAACAGTGACCATGAGCCGCCGGTTTCGCTAGCCTCGCACAGCATTGTTAGCGGCATTCCGAGAACATTCAGGGGCGCCCGTTCCCCCGCTTTGACGATAGTCGCAGGCATATCGCGGCCTCCTCATACCGATCATCAATATACCCGATCGCGCAATGGGTTGCACGGTCAGGCCAGCGATTTGCTCGCTTGCTCGAAAACATCCTTCGACAGTCCGGGAGTGGCGACAATCCGCTCCAGCTGCTCGCGCATCATCGCGGAGCGCTTGGGCTCGAACCTCTTCCACCGTCCGAATGGCGGGACCAGCCGTGCCGCGACCTGCGGATTCAGCTTGTCGGCCGCGATGATCATGTCGGCAAGAAAGGCGTAGCCGCGCCCGTCCGCCGAATGGAATGCCCAGTGGTTGGCGCCGAAAGTCCCCGCCAGCGCGCGGAGGCGGTTGGGATTGCTCATCGTGAAATCCGGATGGTGCGCGAGGTGGTGCACTTGCTCGACTGTGTCGAAGCGTTGGGCCGCGGCCTGGAGGGCGAACCACTTGTCCAGAACGAGCGGATCGTCGCGGAAGCGCCGATAAAATGCGGCGAGCGCCGCATCTCGTTCCGGCGCTTCCAGTGAGATCAACGCGCCCAGCGCACCCTGCCGATCCGTCATATTGTCCGCGCGATCGAACTGCGCTTTGGCGAGGGATGCGCCCTGCCGTTCGTCACCGGCGGACAGCATCGACAATGCCACATTCCGCAGCCGGCGAATGCCTTTCGCTCGCGGAGACAAATCGTCGCCGGAAACTCCATCCGAGCGATGAGCAGCGACCAGGGCATCGAAGAGCGTCGAGCCGATCGCCTTGCGCAAATTCTCGCGGGAGGCGTGAATCGCATCCGGATCGACAACCTCCATCCGCTCCGCGATCAAACTTTCCGACGGGATCACGATTGCATCGCCCTTGAACGCCGGATCCAGGGAATTGGACTGGAGCGTTGCAGCAACGGCGTTGACGACCGGCTCCGGATCGACTTCTTCGCCGCGCGCGCCGGCGAGCAACGCACGCATCATCAGATCCTGCATCGCCTCGTAACGGGCAAACGGGTCGGTATCCGATTGTGCGAGCCGCTCGAGCTCGCCTGGCCGGCGATCCGCCTTCATGATGATCGGCGCGGAAAAGTCGCGGTTGATCGAAAGCAGCGGCGGTTCGATCACATTGTCGAACGTGAAGCTCTGCCGCGTCTCGTCGAGCAGGATCAGTCGCTCCGGGCAGATTTCATGGCCGCTCGCTTCGCCGATCAGCGCCGTCCTCAGCGGGATCGGCATCGCCTGCTTGACCGGCTGTCCCGGCGTTGGGTCCACATGCTGTTCGAGGTGCAGTGTCGCGACCCTCGAGTCCGAATCATAATCGAGCCGGGCCTTGACCTTCGGTGTGCCTGCCTGGCTGTACCAAATCCTGAAAGCCGAAAGGTCGACCCCGCTGGCATCCTCGAGCGACTTCACGAAATCGTCGCAAGTCGCCGCTTCGCCGTCATGCCGCTCGAAATAGAGGTCGGTGCCCGCGCGGAATTTCACCGGTCCCAGCATGGTGTGGAACATCCGAATGAGCTCGGCGCCCTTGTTGTAGACAGTTGCCGTATAGAAGTTCGAAATCTCGATATAACTGTCGGGCCGAACGGGATGTGCGAGGGGGCCCGCATCCTCGGGGAATTGCGCGGCGCGGAGCACCCGAACATCCTCGATCCGCTTCACGGGCGCGCTGCCAATGTCCGCAGAGAAGCTCTGGTCGCGGAAAACGGTGAAGCCTTCCTTCAGCGATAGCTGAAACCAGTCGCGGCAGGTGACCCGATCGCCCGACCAGTTGTGAAAATACTCGTGGCCGATAACCCGCGAGATATTGTCGAAGTCGCCGTCGGTCGCGGTTTCCTGGTCGGCGAGCACATAGGCCGAATTGAAGATATTGAGGCTCTTGTTCTCCATTGCGCCCATATTGAAATCGTTGACGGCGACGATGTTGAATTGGTCCAGATCGTATTCGCGCCCGTAAACTTTCTCGTCCCAGGCCATGGCGAGCTTGAGGCTGTCCATTGCGTGCTGCGTCTTCGGCAGGTCGGCTTCACGCACCCAGATGGCGAGATCGACCTTCCGGCCACTCATCGTCGTGAAGGTATCGCGATTGGCCTGAAGGTCGCCGGCGACGAGAGCGAACAAATAGCTTGGCTTGGGAAATGGGTCTTCCCATTCGGCCCAGTGGCGGTCGTCCACTTCACCATTTGCGACGCGGTTCCCATTCGAAAGCAGAACGGGAAAACGCTTGGCATCCGCTTCCATCCGCACGCGATATTTGGACAGGACGTCCGGCCGGTCGGGGAAGAATGTGATGCGCCGGAAGCCTTCCGCTTCACATTGCGTGCAGAGCATTCCCCCCGAAGCGTAGAGACCCATCAGCTTGGTGTTCGTGGCGGGCGTGATCTCGACGATCGTTTCAACGGTCGCGCGGTTTCCGGCGAGTTCGATGACCAGCGTCGATCCGTCCATCCGCCACTCGGCGTCGCCACCATCGAGCTTCACGGAAACCGGCTTCAGCCCATCGCCGTCGAGCCTCAGCGGCCGGTCATGGTCATTGTAGCGTTGAACCTCCAGCGTCGCTCGGACACACGTACGTTCAGGATCCAGGTCGAAGTCGAGCCTGATCTCCGGTACGAGCCAGTCCGGCGGTCGGTAGTCTTCGCGACGGATCGCGGCATGTGTTGGAGGTTGCGGCGTCTCTGTGGGCGCCTGGGTCGGGTCGGTGATGGTTCGTACGTCGAGCATCCGAGCCGTCTAGGGAGCGGTTCATTGGCACGCAATCCGAGCCGGCGCATTGACGAACCAGCGCATCGCGCTTGAGAGGAGCATGACGATGATCAGGTCAGCCTCGATTGTCCTGGCAGCTTTGGGGTCACTAGGAGCGGCATGCGCGATGCAGGGCCCGCCAGCTCAGGCCGCAGGCCCGACGCCTGCCCGGCAATGTTTCCTCGCCCGCCAGGTCAACGGCTATTCACCGGTCTCGGACGACGTCGTCGACGTCCAGGTCGGCGCGAACCATTATTATCGGCTGGAGCTTTCCGGCGCCTGCCCGAATGCCGAGTGGTCGCACCGGGTGGCGCTCCGGACGACCGGTGGCGGATCCTGGATCTGCCAGGGCCTCGATGCAGAAATCATCGTTCCGGACCCGAGCGGTGCGCAGCGATGCCTCGTCACCGATATCAAGCCGATCACCAAGGCCGATTGGATCGCGGGGCGGCACCCGCACAAGTAATCAGGCTGCGTCCGGCGCGGAGACCGGCGTCTTGCCGCGGCTGAGCGCGCCCACCATTCCACCCAGCGCCAGCAGCGCGCCGGCGATGGTCGTCGGCGTCCAGCGATAACCTTCGAGTGCGGTGGAGAACCCCATCGCGATGATCGGCACGATCACGCTCGAATAGGCGGCCTTCGCAGGGCCGATCTTGCGCACGACGGGATAATAGAGGCTGAAGGTCAGGACGGACGCCGCAAGCGCGAGATAGATGAGACCCGCCCAATAGGTCGGTCGCCAGTCCAGGACGGGCGCGCCGGTGAAAATGATTGCGATCGTCCCGTCGATCAACGCTCCCGCCGTCATCGACCAGGCCAGCATGGTGAAAAGCGGAAAGCGCCGCACTTCCGGCCGCGCCTGGAGCACATTGGCGGTCGACGCGCCAAGCATGCCCGCAAAGGTGAAGATGATCCCGGCAAAGACCTGCCGTGACGCGGCCGCATGTTCGTTCAACTCATGCAGAAACAGCAAGATAATCCCGCAGACGGCAACGAAGGAGCTGAGGACGAAGCGCTGGCTGGGACGTTGCCCGAGGAATGCCCAGGCGAGCAGACTGCTCGGAATCAGCAGGAGCGCAAAGACGGTCGCGACGACTCCGGACGTGATATGGCGCTCGGCCATGTAGACCGCGTTGAAGTTGACGCAGAATTGCGTGAACCCGAGCACGATAACGGCGAGCACTCCACGCCGGTCCAGCCTGAGGTCCTCGCCTTTGGCGATGGCGATGACGAACATCGCAGTCGCGGCGATAATGAAGCGGTAGGTCACCGACCATTGCGGCGGAACGACGCCGAGCTGGCCGCGGATCACGATCCAGGTCGAGCCCCAAATCGCCGTGAAGATAACAAAGGGCAGGACGACCGAACGAAGCCGATCGCCGTCAGCTGGCTCAGAATGCTTCTCGCCCTGCGCGAGGTCCCTCGGCCTCATGGGCACGGATTAACCGATCGCTGTTCCGTTTCGCCAATCAAAGGCCGGTCCCGGACGATAAGAGCAGTTTATGCGGAAAGCAGGCCGCCGATGGCGGACGCGAGCTGCTCGACGGCTTGCTGCTGCGAATCCCAGCTCGTCACGAGCCGGATTTCGCCGGGGCCCCAGTCATAGAAGTCGAAGCCCTGCGCCCGAAGCTTACCCGCCTCGCCGGGGCTGACGCGGAGGAAGATCTCGTTCGCTTCGACCGGGTAAACCAGGCGATCCGGAATGGCTCTGGCCAGCGTCTGGGCCGCCGCATTGGCGGACCGAGCATTTTCAAGCCACAGCCCATTCTCAAGCATCGCCAGGATCTGCGCGGCGAGCATCCGGCCCTTCGATAACAAGTGCCCCGCCCTTTTCCTTCGAACCGCGATTTCGTCCGCGAGCTCGGTCCTGAACAGGATCAGGCACTCGGCATTGAGCCCACCGTTCTTGGTGAAGCCGAAGGACAATGCATCGACGCCGGCGCGCCAGCTTACATCAGCCGGACTCTCGCCCGTCGTTGCGAGTGCATTGGCGAAACGGGCGCCATCCATGTGAAAGCCGAGGCCGCGCGCCTTCGCCAGCTCGCCGAGTGCGGCAACCTCCGAGGCTCGATAGACGAGGCCATATTCCGTCGAATTGGTGATCGAGACCACGCCGGGCTGGACTTGATGGACGTCAGCCCGAATCCGGTCGCAAGCGCCCGCGACGCTTTCGGGGACGATCTTCGCTCCGCTGCCATCGAGCAGAACCAGCTTAGCTCCGCCGGTGAAGAAACCGGGCGCTCCTGCCTCGTCGACCTCGATATGCGCATCCTTGTGGCACAAGATGCTGCGGTAGGGTGGGCAAAGCGCCGCGAGCGCGAGGCAATTGGCAGCCGTGCCGGTCGACACCCAAAAGGCACGCACTTCCGTCTCGAACAATTCCGAGAAAGCGGCGTCCAGACGCCTGCTCCACTGGTCCTCGTCGTACGGAGAATCGAGCCGATTGGATTCGGCGATCGCCTCGATCACCTTCGGATGAGCAGCCGCGGCGTTGTCCGAGACAAAGTGCATTCACCGCGAATGACGGCGATGCCGAAGCTCGTCAATGTAAGGAGAGAGTGGTGCTGCCGGTGAGGATTGAACTCACGACCTCAGCCTTACCAAGGATGCGCTCTACCACTGAGCTACGGCAGCATTTTGTCTGGAAGACGCGCGCCTATGACGGCGCGGCCCCAAAGCTGTCAACCCGGCTTGCAGCGCGGGGAGGGTCACGGCATGTGATTGGCGTGGCTGGAAAAGACAAGAAACGCGAGGAGCGGCTCGCAGCGGCGCTCAGGGACAATCTGAAGCGTCGAAAGGCCCAGTCGCGTGAAAAGACCGATCCGACGAAAGAAACTCCCAAGCGCGATTAACGCGGACGGTTCTCCGTGCCCTTTCCGGCCGTGATGAAGAGAGCGACGACGGGCTCGTTCGTGTCGGCCGTGTGCCAGGCGCCTGGAGGGTTGATCGCATATTCTCCGGGCCCGAGATCGAAACTCCGCTCCGTTCCATCGGGAAGCTCCTGGCGGAGGGTCATATGGCCTTGAAGGCAGCACACCACTTCGTCGCCCGCCGGATGAACCTCCCAGCTCGTCCAGGATTCCTCGAAACGGTAGAGCGCGACGAGACGGCCTTCATCGAGGTCGTTGCCATGCCGCTCCATATAGCCGTCATACCATTCGAAGCCCGTGAATTGCGGCTGCGGGATGGCCTTCGCTCCCGTTCCCAGGTGGATCGGGAAGTCGAAGAGCGACCGGCCCTGCGGCATCAGGGCAACTCGATCGCCGCGCAGGCCGACTGAAGCCATTCGAGATCCTCGCCCGAAAGGTTCGGTCCGATCTTGGCCAGCACGTGCGCATGGTAGCAGTTGAGCCAGGCGAGTTCCTCGGGTTCGAGCATCCCGACGTCAATCAGGCGCCGATCGATCGGCGCGAACGTAAGGGTCTCGAAACCGAGCATTTCCTTTTCCGCGCCTTCGATTTCGCGATCGACGACAAGCACGAGATTCTCGATTCGGATGCCGTATTCGCCCGTCTTGTAATAGCCGGGTTCGTTCGAGAGGATCATGCCGGCAACGAGAGGCTCATCGCCGCCGCTCTGGCTGCTTCCGACGGGCGAAATGCGTTGCGGCCCTTCGTGAACCGAAAGGAAGCTGCCGACGCCGTGCCCGGTGCCGTGCGCATAATCGAGCCCCGCTTCCCACAATGGGCGCCGGGCAAAACTGTCGAGCTGGCTTCCGCGCGTGCCCTTCGGGAAAACCGCGGTCGCGATTGCGATATGGCCCTTGAGGACGCGGGTGAAGCGATCCTTCATTTCCGCTGTCGGTTCGCCGATCGGGACGGTGCGGGTAATGTCGGTCGTGCCATCCACATACTGGCCGCCCGAATCGATCAGGTAGAGCGTTCCAGTCTCGAGCTTGCGATTGGTTTTTTCGCTCGACTTGTAGTGAACGATCGCGCCGTTGGGCCCTGCTCCCGAAATGCTGTCGAAGGAGAGGTCGCGAAGCTCGGGCGACTCGCGACGCAAGGCCTCGAGATGATCCGACGCCTTGAGCTCGTCGACATCCCCCTTCGGCGCTTCCTCGTCGATCCAGTGGAGAAAGCGGGCGATGGCCGCGCCGTCGCGTTCCTGCGCGGCCTTCTGACCGGCAATTTCGGCAGGATTCTTGATCGCCTTCGGAAGAATCGTGGGATCGCGCATCGGGATGATCCTGGCGCCCGCCTTCTCGAGCGCCTCGAAAATCGCCGCGACCGCTCGCTCGGGGTCAACGACGACCGTCTTGCCCTTGAGCTCGCTCAGCGCGCTCTCGAACTCCGCCCGTTCATGCAGCCGGACGCCGTTGCCGAGATGCTGCCGAACGTCGGCCCCGATCTTCTCGGAGGCAACGAAGAGGTCGGCAGTGCCGTCCGCATGGACGAGGGCATAGGCCAGAGCGACGGGTGTATGCGTCACGTCCTGGCCGCGCACGTTGAACGCCCAGGCGATCGAATCGAGCGCCGACAGCACCGCGGCGTCCGCATGCTGTTTCGCCAGCCAGTCGCCGATTTCGGTGCGCTTCTCCGCCGCAGATTTGCCGGCATGCTCATCCGACTGAACGATCAGGTGCGCCTTCGAGGCTTCGGGGCGATCGCTCCAGATCTCGTCGATCGGGTTTCGCTCCACCGGCACCAGTTCAGCGCCTCGGCTGGCGAGCGCCTCCTTCGCTTTCTTTACCCAGTCGCGCGTGTGCAGCCAGGGATCATAGCCGATGCGCGCGCCCTCCGGCGCATGCTCCTTGAGCCATTCGGTCGTGCTCGTTTCGGGAACCGACTGGTAGCTCCACTCGGTCGGCGAAACCTGTTGGCGGACCTGGAGCGTGTAGCGGCCGTCGACGAAGATCGCGGCCTCCTCCGGAAGGACGACCGCGGAACCGGCCGAGCCCTGGAAGCCGGTCAGCCATGCCAGGCGCTGGGCATAGCTCCCGACATATTCGCTCATATGCTCGTCGGTGAGCGGAACCACGAAGCCGTCGAGCTTTTCGGCTTTGAGCTGCTCGCGAAGGGCCTTCAGGCGATCGGCGTAACTGGACATCAGCGCTTACTCCCTCGGCGCCCAGCTAGTCCTTGCAGCGGCATTGTTAAAGAGCCGTGCCGAGCCGGAAGTTGTCAAAGTTGGCAGCGACACGCGCGCGCGCGCGAGGATCAACCCCGAAAGCGGGAATGTGGTTCATCGCCGAGCCCATGCGCCAAATGGGATCGTGTAGGACAGGATTAGTTCGCTTTCATCTCGCCCGCATCGCATCCGGTGAATTTGGGGTGGACGCAGCGTCGCCGATACTGTTTCGAGATGCGTTATGGACAAGCCCGTCGAATTTCCCGCTCCGCCGATCGCCGAGAAGCGCCCCTACAGCTACGAACGCCACGGAGTGACGATCGAAGACCCCTGGCACTGGATTCGCGACCCCAAATATCCAGAGGTCGAAGACCCTGATGTCCTCGCCTATCTCCATGCGGAGAACGACTATTTCAACAGCTGGGAAGCTCGCCACAAAGGGCTGATCGACGAGCTTTTCGAGGAGATGAAGGGCCGCATCAAAGAGGACGACAGCTCAGTCCCGATCAAGGATGGCGACTTCCTCTATTGGTGGGCATTTCGCCCCGGCACCCAATATCGCACCTGGTATCGCAGGCCCGTTAGCGGCGGCGGCGAACAAATCATCTTCGACGAGCCGGTCGAGGCGGAGGGCAAGGACTATTTCCGCCTTGGGGCGCTCGAAGTCAGCCCGGACGCGCGGCTCATCGCGGTCCTGGTCGATGATAACGGCTCCGAGCGCTTCCACCTGCGCATCCGCGATCTCGCCACCGGAAAGGATATCGAGACGGTCACCGAAGTCGGGATCGGCCAGCCGGTCTGGACGTCCGACAGTGGAGGAATCGTCTTCACCGAGGTCAACGAACATTGGCGGAGCTATCGCGCGCGCTATCACCGGCTAGGGTCGCCAGCCGCTGACGACATCACGATTTATGAGGAGACGGAGGAACTCGGCTTTTCCGTCGGGATCGGCAAGTCGCAGGACAAGAGCCTGATCTTTGTCTCGACCGGCGACAATGCAACCAGCGAGGTTCGCTTCGTTTCGGCCGGGGATCCGGCGCAGCCGCTGACGCTGATTTCAGCCCGCAAGCCCCGGCGCGAATATCATGTCGACGCTGCGCATGGGAAACTCTGGATCCACACCAACGACGATCATGTGAACTTCCGCATCGCCGAGGCCGATCCGGCGAATCCCGAAGAGTGGCGGACGGTGATCGCCGGCTCCGCGCGGGTCTACCTGACCGGAGTGACTTCGTACCGCGATCACCTTGCGATCAGCAGCCGCGTCGATGGGCTCGATCAGCTCCTGTTGCGTACCTATTCGGGGGAAGAGGCGCGCATCCCGTTCAAGGAGGCGAGCTACAGCGCCTTCTTCCACGGCAATCCGGAATATGCGCCCGACTCATACCGCCTCGGCTACTCCTCGATGGTCACGCCGATGACCACCTATGATTATCACCCGGCGAGCGGCGAGCTAGAGGTGCGCAAGGTTCAGGAAATCCCGTCCGGCTACGACGCTTCGCAATATGCGACCGAGCGGCTGATGATCGGCGCCCGGGACGGCGTGAAGGTGCCAGTATCGATCGTCTACCGGAAAGGCTTCGAGAAAGACGGCAGGGGGCGCCTCTTCCTCTATGGTTACGGCGCCTACGGAATGGCGGTCCCGCCGGTCTTCAACAGCAATCGCTTCAGCCTGCTCGATCGCGGCTGGGCCTGCGCGGTCGCACATATCCGCGGCGGCGACGACCTCGGCTATCAATGGTTCCTCGACGGCAAGCTCGAAAAGCGCACAAACACGTTCAACGACTTCGTCGACGTTGCGAAAGGATTGATTGCAGCCGGCTTCACCAAAGCGGGAAACATTGCGATCAACGGCCGCTCGGCAGGCGGCGAGCTGGTTGGTGCAGTGGTCAACACCGATCCCGAGCTCTGGGGAGCGGTTGTCGGCGATGTCCCGTTCGTCGACGTCGTGAATACGATGCTCGACGACACGCTTCCACTGACGCCCGGCGAATGGCCGGAGTGGGGCAATCCGATCGCCGACAAATCCGTGTTCGATTACATGCGGACCTATTCGCCGTACGACAATGTGAAGGCGCAGGATTACCCGCCGATGCTGATCACCGGTGGCCTCACCGATCCGCGTGTGACTTACTGGGAACCGGCGAAATGGGCGGCGAAGCTCCGCGCGACCAAGACCGATGACAATTTGCTGCTGCTGAAGATCAACATGGGCGCAGGCCACGGCGGGAAATCCGGCCGGTGGGAAGGCCTTGCAGAGGTTGCGGAGACGTACGCTTTCATGATCACCGAGGTCGATCGGCCTTAAACCTCTCCCGCTTGCGGGAGAGGGTGTCTCGCCGATAGGCGAGCGGGTGAGGGACTGTTCTTACCGGAGCAAGTGTGACGACGATCGGGAAAACGAGCCCCCACGCACGAAAGCTGCGTCGCGACGCAACGGACGCCGAACGCCGCCTTTGGTATTATCTGCGCGATCGGCGCCTAGGGGGATTCAAGTTCAGGCGACAAGTCACGATCGGTCCTTTCATCGCCGACTTCGCATGCATTCCTTGCAAGCTGATCGTTGAGGTGGACGGCTCGCAGCATAATGAATTAGCTGATCGACCGCGAACCGAATGGCTCGAGAATCTCGGCTGGCGAGTCCTCCGGTTCTGGAACAACGACGTGCTTCAAGACACCGAAGGTGTCATGTTCACGATTCTTGCGGCATGCCGGGCGAAGGAGGAATTACCCTCACCCTGCCCTCTCCCGCTTGCGGGAGAGGGGCTTTGATGCGGGCGACCTTCGAGCTCGACTTCGTCGCTCGGCCCGAGCACATCGACGAACTTGGGCACGTCAACAATGCGGTCTGGGTTCAGTGGATCCAGCAGGTCGCGGTTGCACATTGGGAAGCCGTCGCTCCACAGGCCCACAAGGACGCTTATTTCTGGGTCGTGATCCGGCACGAAATCGATTACCTGCGCGCCGCTTTCGAAGGCGATCATATCAGCGCGCGAACCTGGGTCGGCGAAGCACCGAAAGGCGCAAAGTTCGACCGCCACGTCGAATTCACCGGCAACGACGGGCGCACCTGCGTCCGCGCCCGTACCGACTGGGCAATCATCGACAAGGCGCTGGGGCGGCCGATCCGCGTTCCCTCCGAGGTGGTAGCGCCCTTCATGTCGCCGGAGTAAGCAGCCGCCGATGACCCGCCCGATCTTCTACGAATATTTCCGATCATCCGCGGCCTATCGCGTCCGGATTGCGCTCAAGCTCAAGGGAATCGACTACGAAAGCCGCCAGATCGACCTTCGCGAAGGCGAGCAAAGATCGGACGAATATCGCGCGATCAACCCGCAAGGCCTCGTCCCGATGCTCGAGGTGGACGGCCATCGGATCACCCAGAGCCTGGCGATCATCGTTTATCTCGACATGCGCTATCCGAACCAGCCGTTGCTGCCGGCATCCGCGGATGCCCGATCGCACGTGATTTCCCTTTCTGAAACGGTCGCCTGTGACATCCACCCGCTCAACAACCTGCGGGTGCTCAAATATCTGAAAAGCGAGCTGGGCCATTCGCAGGAAGACGTCGATCGCTGGTATGCGCACTGGATCACGGAGGGACTGTCCGCGCTCGAGACCCTCGCGGCACCGCGCGCCGGCACATTCCTGCTGGGGGACGGGCCGACGGCGGCGGATTGCTGCCTCGTCCCGCAGCTCTACAATGCCCGACGCTTCAACGTGCCGCTCGACGATTATCCGACACTGCTGCGCGTCGACGAGAATGCGAATAGACTGGACGCATTCGCCGCCGCGCATCCCGATCGCCAGGAGCAACCGCAATGAATCGCGTGGACAACATCAACCGAGGCATGACGGCGGACTTCAAACCGCTCGAATTCGTCGAGATCCCCTCGCTCGAGGGAAAGGTCAGCGATGAGGAGTGGGCGATCCGCGTAGATCTGGCGGCTGCCTATCGAATGGTGGCTTATTATGGTTGGGACGACCTCATCTTCACCCACCTCTCGGCGCGCATACCGGGGCCCGAGCATTATTTCCTGCTGAACCCGTACAATCTGATGTTCGAGGAAGTGACCGCCTCGTCGCTGGTCAAGGTCGACGTCAACGGCAATCCGGTCGATCCGACTCCGTTCATCACCAATCCCGCCGGCTTCACCATCCATTCCGCCATCCACATGGCTCGCGAAGACGCGCATGCGGTGATGCATCTGCACACGCCGCAAGGGCAGGCCGTATCCGCGCACAGCGACGGCCTGTTGCCGCTCACCCAGACAGCGATGCTGATCCGCGGCGACGTCGCGTTCCACGATTATGAGGGCGTTGCGGTCGACCTCGATGAGCGCGATCGGCTCGTCGCCGATCTCGGCACCAGGAATGCGATGATCCTCAGGAACCATGGAACGCTCGCCGTCGGCAAGAATGTCGGCGAATGCTTCGTCCGGCTCTATTATCTCGAGCGCGCCTGCCAGGCGCAGATCATGGCGCTTTCGGCGGGCGACAATATCAACAACCCGCCGCAGGGATCGCCGGAGATCACGGCGAAGCAAGGGGAGGTCGGCGTTCCGCTCGCGGCGAACCTGCTCGCCTGGCCTGCGCTCAAGCGCAAGGCATATCGCCTTGACCCGAGCTTCGCGAGCTAAGCCGGCTCAGCCACTTTTTCTCGTGCGAACATCGCGGGATCATATTGCGCGCGGGACGAGATCGCGATCCGATTCCACGTGTTGATCAATGCGGCCGCGAGAGTCAGCGCCGCGATTTCTTCATCCGAGAAGAAGCGCTTGAGGTCGTCAAACGCATCCTTGCCGGCGTGGCTTTCGGCGATCAGCGTAATCTCCTCGACCCACTGAAGCGCTGCTCGCTCCTTCTCGCTGAACGCCGAGCTTTCCGACCAGGCATCGAGCAAGAGCAGCCGCTCGGCAGAATCGCCGTCACGCAACGCTTCGTGCGTGTGCATTCCGATACAGAAAGCGCAGCCGTTGATCTGCGAAGCCCTCAGCTTGATCAGGTGGTAGAGCTGGCGGTCGATCTTCCCGGCAATGGCCTGTTCGAGCTGGAGGAGGTGCTTGTAGGCCTCCGGGGCGAGCTTGGTGATGTCCATCCGCATCGGTTCAACCACGGTCGATCTCCTTCCGAACGGGCCTATGCGCCTCCATGAAGACGGCGAAAAGACAGCTGCGCCATGCCGACACGACCTTGCGATGATCAGCCGTGCCTGCAATGCCGTGACCTGTGACGGGGAAGGCAGCATCGGTCAGCGACTATCGGGCACTCGCGAAGGCGAGGCTGCCGAACTTTCTGTTCGAATATCTGGACGGCGGTTCCTACGATGAGGTGACTCTCCGCAGGAACGTCGAGGATCTGCAGTCCGTCGCGCTGAGGCAGCGCGTGCTGCGCGACGTGGCGGAGATCGACCTTTCGACCGAGCTGTTCGGCAAGAGCTGGGCCATGCCGGTGGGCCTCGGGCCGGTCGGCCTGTCCGGATTCTACGCCCGGCGCGGCGAAGTCCAGGCCGCGAAGGCCGCGGCCGCCGCGAACATCCCGCTTGCATTGTCGACGCTTAGCGCCTGCTCGATCGCGGAAGTCGCCCGTGCCGCTCCCCCGTGGTTCCAACTCTACATCGTGAAAGACCGCGGTTTCGTCAGCGCCATGATCGAACGCGCTCGCGAGGCCGGGTGCGGAGCCTTGTTGTTGACCGTCGACCTCGCGGTGCCCGGCACGCGTTACCGCGACTATCGTTCGGGCCTGTCGGGATCGATCCGCGGGAAAGCCAGCCGCTTTCGGCA
>DATLOY010000077.1:0-3925 GCA_035536015.1 Sphingomicrobium sp. | reverse complement strand
TTCGCGGCGAGATAGGCCGCACTCTTCTTCGAGAGCTCGTCCTTGAAGATGCGGTCGGGGACCCGCCAATAGGGATTGGCGACCAATTGAAAGATCGGCGCCTGGATCTGCGGCGTCGTCCATTCGTCGGGCTGGCCGTTGACCACTCGCAGCCGGATCTGCTGCGATCCGCCGCGCCAGTAATCGAGGAAGCTGGCGGCCGTGTTGACGTCGATGCGGGTTTCCGGGGGCGCCCGTTCGAGCCAGCGCAGTCTCTCCAAAGCCACCGCAGTCTGCCGGGCGCGGATCGCGGCGCCGCCGTTGATCATCGCGACCGTTCCCGCGCCGACAACGCCGTCGGGCTTCAGTCCGTACAGCGCCTGCAGCTTGCGCACCGCACCGATCATCGCTCCGCCGTACCGGCGGGGTAACTGCCGGTTCGCTGGAGCATTGAGGAATCCATTGGCGACAAGCGCCGCGAAGAGCTGAGGAACACGCGGATCGCGGCTTCCCGGATTGATCGCGCTTCCAGATTGCAGCTGTGTGTTCTTGGCCGCCGCGGCCTGTTTGATGAGCTGGACGTGAGCGTCGGACAGGGCCCGATATTCATCGGTCTGCGGCGCCAGCGATGCGAGCCAGTTTGAAACGTCGCCTTTTTGAAGCGCGCCGGACAGGCCCGCCGCGACGTCCGTCTTCGGCTTCGGGATCGTATAGGTCCAGCCGAGCTTGGCCGGATCGACATAGCCGCGGGCGAGCGCCGACGCATATCCGAGCGCTGCCTTGGTGAGCGCGGCTTCGCGCTGGTTCGGATCGCTCGGCAGTTCACCCTTCAGGAACAGGTCGGGACGAAGTCCCTGCGCGGGAGCATGGGCGATCGCATCGATCAGTTGCTGTTCGGTCTTGCCGTCCCAGGCCGCTTGCCAATTGCGCCTTTGATAGAAGGCGCGAGCCTGCGGGTCGGTAATTGCCGACTGAAGCGCACTCGCTTCCACTTGTTTCGGTTGTGCATGCTGGCCGCTTCCGCAGGCGGCAATCGATACGCTCAACAGGGCAAGAATGACGGCCTTGCCGGCCCAATAATCGGTTTTCACGAGAGGCTGAACGTTACAGCAGTGAAAAGCGATCCATCTCCTCTCCGGAACGGTGAGGGATCAATCTTCCTGCATGTTGGGGTCGCGGAGGCCCTCGCCGATCGAAGCCCGGGCCTTTTCCGCCTCCACGCTGGTCACCGGATACGCACAATAATCGGCCGCATAGAAAGCGCTCGGGCGATGGTTGCCCGACAGTCCGATTCCACCGAAGGGAGCGTTCGACGGCGCACCGTTGGTCGGCTTGTTCCAGTTGATCACGCCTGCGCGAACATTCGCCCAGAATTTGTCGTACAGTTCGGAATTGCCTCCAACGAGGCTCGCCGCGAGTCCGAAACGCGTGTTGTTGGCCGCGTCGATCGCTGCGTCGAAATCCTTGACCCGGATCAGCTGCAGGACCGGCCCGAAAATCTCTTCATCCGGGCGATCCTTGACGTCGGTTACGTCGATGAGCGCGGGCGTAAGATAGGGCCGCTCCTCATATGGCCGGTCCAGTCGGCGAAGCGGCTTGCCGCCTTTCATCATCAAGGTGAGCCATTGTTCCTGCACATGGTCGGCGGCGCTTGTGTCGATCACCGGACCCATGAATGGTTGAGGATCGGCGAATGGATGATCGACGACGATACGGTCGATCATCGCCGTCACCGCCTCCATCAGCGGACCTTCCTTGCCGTCCTCGACGATCAGCCTCCGCGCCGCCGTGCAGCGCTGGCCGGCCGAAAGATAAGCGGACTGAACGACGATGGTCGCGGCGGGCTCGATATCCTTCGCATCCCAAACGACGAGCGGATTGTTGCCGCCCAATTCGAGCGCGAGGATCTTCTGCGGAGTTTCCGCGAATTGGCGATGGAGCGACATTCCGGCGCGGGCAGAGCCCGTGAACAGGAGCCCGTCGATCCCCGGTTCTCCAGCCAGCGCCTTGCCTTGGTCCGGCCCGCCGACGAGGAGGCGGACGACACCCTCCGGGATTCCGGCCTTGTGGAAACATTCGACCAGGAACGCGCCGGTCGCGGGCGTCTTCTCCGACGGTTTGAACACGACAGCATTGCCGGCGATCAGGGCAGGAACGATGTGGCCGTTGGGCAGATGCGCGGGGAAGTTGTACGGCCCAAGCACCGCCAGCACACCGTGCGGCTTGTGCCGAACCGCGATCCGGTTGCCGAGAGCGGCCTCAAGCTTCCGCTGCGGAGTGCGCTCGGCATAAGCATCGACCGAAATCTCGACCTTGTTGACCACAGACGCGACCTCGGTCCGTGCTTCCCAGAAAGGCTTGCCGGTCTCGTGTGAGATCAGGGCTGCAAATTGCTGCTCGTTCTTGCGGACGATATTGGCGAAGCGGCGGAGCGCCTCAATTCGAAACGCGTGCGAATGCGCCGCCCACGCGGGCCAGGCAGAGCGCGCGATCGCAACCTCTGCCGACGCGTCGCCGACTTCGCCCGACCAGATCTCCTCGCCCGTTGCCGGATCCATCGAGACCAGCATCGGCGCGGGTTTCACTTCAGCCTTGTCATCGACCTTCCGGTGCATCCGTTCTCATCGCTTCACTCAATCGCCGGACCGCCTTAACCTTGTCCTCGAACGGCTGCCAGTCGTCGTTGTCCGCAATCGCCGACCAGATTGCTTCCACTTCCTCGATATGCATCGAACAGGGCTTCGCGTCGGACCAATATGGGTGCGACTGGGGGCGCTCCCGGCCTTGCAGGGATTTGGCGAGCGCACGGAAATGCTCCGACGGATAGCGATCGGCGCCAGGATCCCGCCCGCCCCTCCAATCGAAGAAGATCCGGTCGATCCCTGCTTCACGAGTGCTCAGGGACTTGATCAAAGCTGCCGCGACGGACCGATCGGCTTCCGGGCCGGCTGAGGCGACGCCAAGACGTCGCAACATCGCAGCGGTCAAAGCCGTCTCGAACCGCCCGCTCCACCCCGCGAGCATCTCCGACAGCGGCGGGGCCTCGGTTACGAGCGAAAGGCAGGCCGCCAACTGCGCCAGGTCCCAGTGGATCGCTTCAGGCTGCCGGCCAAAGGAATAGAGCCCGTAATGATCAAAATAGGCCGCGGTGAAATCCGGGTCCCAATCGGGAGTGAACCGCCATGGCCCGTAGTCGAAGCTCTCACCGGTAACGTTGATATTGTCGCTGTTGAGCACGCCATGGACGAAGCCCGCCGCGAGATACGACGCGGCGAGCGTCGCCGTGGCCTGACCGACCAGGTCGAACAGGCGGAGCGCGTCCTCCTGGTCGTCGGCCGAGGGTCGCTCGCCGTACAGGTTGGCCAGGCAATAACCCACGAGCTTCCGAATGTTCTCGTCCTCATTGAAGAAGGCGAGGCGCTGGAATGTCCCGATGCGGATATGGCCGTGGCTTAGGCGGGTCAGGACGGACGACCGCGTCGGTGACGGCTCGTCGCCGCGCTCCAGCTGCTCACCCGTTTCGAACAGTGCAAACGTCCTGGACGTATTCACTCCGAGCGCTTCGAGCATCTCGGTCGCGAGCACCTCGCGCACCCCGCCCTTCAGGGTCAGGCGCCCATCGGCGTGGCGACTGTAGGGGGTCTGTCCGGATCCCTTTGTGCCAAGGTCGAGCAATCGGCCGCCATCGTCGCGAAGCTGCGCGAACAGGAAGCCGCGACCGTCGCCGATCTCCGGATTGTACACGCGGAACTGATGCCCGTGATAACGCAGCGCCAGCGGCTGCGTCAGGTTGTCGGGCAGCGGGCCGAACCGGCAGAAATGCGCGGCCCAGCTCTCTTCATCGAGCTCAAGCCCGACCCGCAGAGAAGCGCCGCTGTTGAGAAAGCGCGGCGTGCATCGCGGGAATTTCGCGACCTCGACCGCGTCGTAGAAATCACCACCGAGC
>DATLOY010000076.1:0-9709 GCA_035536015.1 Sphingomicrobium sp. | reverse complement strand
CCCGAGCTCGAGCCCGGCTTCCTTCAGCGTCTTGCCGGTCTTGTGCGCATGCTTGGCGATGCTCGCGGCATTGTCATAGCCGATCTCGGGCGCGAGCGCGGTGACCAGCATCAGCGAGCGGTACATCAGCTCGTTGATCCGCTCGGTGTTCGGCTCGGCCCCGTCGAGCATTCGCTGCGTGAAGCTCTCCATGCCCGTCGACAGCAGGTTGATCGATCGGATCACGTTCGCCCCGATCAGCGGCTTGAAGACATTGAGCTCCATATGTCCCTGGAGGCCGCCGACGGTGACTGCGACGTGATTGCCCATCACCTGGGCGGCGACCATCGTCAGCATCTCGGCCTGCGTCGGATTGACCTTGCCCGGCATGATCGAGCTTCCCGGTTCATTCTCCGGCAGCTTCAGCTCACCGAGGCCGCAGCGCGGTCCGGAGCCCAGCAGGCGGATGTCGTTGGCGATCTTGCTGAGCGCGACGGCGATAACATTGAGCATTCCCGACAGCTCGACGAGCGTATCGTGCGCGGCGAGCTCGGCAAACTTGTTGGGAGCGCTCGTGAAAGGAAGCTGGGTGAGCTTCGAAAGCTCCTTCGCGAACTCGTCGGCAAAGCCCTTGGGCGCATTGAGCCCCGTCCCGACCGCCGTACCGCCCTGCGCGATGCGCATCAGGCGGGGAAGGACGGCCTCCACGCGCGCGATACAATCCTCGATCTGCGTCGCGTAGCCGGAGAATTCCTGGCCCAGCGTGAGCGGAGTCGCGTCCTGCAAATGGGTGCGGCCAATCTTGACGATCGAGGCCCAGCGCGCGGCCTGGTTGGCGAGCCGCGCGTGCATCATCTTCAGCGCTGGAAGCAGCCGCCGGTGGACCGCGCGGGCCGCGGCGATGTGCATTGCGGTCGGGAAGCTGTCATTCGACGACTGGCTCTTGTTGACGTGGTCGTTCGGGTGGACCGGTTCCTTTCCTCCGCGTCTGCCGGTCAGGATCTCGTTGGAACGCCCCGCGATCACCTCGTTGGCATTCATGTTCGACTGGGTACCCGAGCCCGTCTGCCAGATGACCAGCGGAAACTGGCTGTCGAGGTCTCCGCGAGCGACCTCGGCCGCGGCCTGCTGGATCACTTCGGCGAGGCTGGCGTCGAGGCCGCCGATGCGGGCGTTCACCCGAGCCGCCGCTTGCTTGATGAAGCCCAGCGCGTGGATGATTTCGATCGGCATCTGCTCGCGCGGGCCGAATGGGAAATTGCCGATCGAGCGCTCGGTCTGCGCTCCCCAGTAGGAATCGCCGGGGACCTCGATCGGTCCGAAGCTGTCGCTTTCGGTGCGGGTGCTCGCCATTGTTCTCCAATCCGTCATGCTGAACTTGCTTCAGCATCCATCCTTTCGGTGGCGCGATGCTCTGAAATGGACCCTGAAACAAGTTCAGGGCGGCGCAAAACGGCTATTTCTTCCGGGTGAAGTCCACGTTCACGACGTTCGAACCGTCGTCGGCACCCTCTTCCTTGGGCGCGTCATTCTCCGCGGCTTCATGCTCCTCCGGCAGGTCTTCGTCGGAGTTCGCGTGGAATGTGAGTGCGAACTCGACCGCGGGGTCGTGAAACTGGGTTACCGCCGCGAACGGCACGTGCAACGTCGCAGGCACACCCCCAAAGGACAGGCCGACAGAAAAAGCGTCTTCCTCGACCTTCAAATCCCAGAATCGGTGCTGGATGACGATCGTCATCTCGTCGGGGAAGCGATCGGCCAAATGCTTGGGGATCGAAACGCCCGGGGAACGGGTCTTGAAGGTGATGTAGAAGTGGTGGTCGCCGGGGAGATTGCCCGATTGTTCGACCTCTCCAAGGACCCGGCCCACGACCGCCCGCAAGGCATCCTGCACGATCTCGTCGTACGGGATCAGGCTTTCGGGAGTCTCGTCGGTCATCATCGCCGGTGGTAACGAGCGGGTGAGCCCGGTCAAGGAGTTACGCTCAATGCCCATCGATCCGACGCAACCCTATGACGACAACAACATCTTTGCCCGGATCCTTCGCGGCGAGTTGCCGTCGAACACGGTCTATGAGGACGATTATGTCCTCGCGTTCAACGACATCAATCCGCTTGCGCCGACTCACATCCTGGTCATTCCCAAGGGCCCCTACGTTTCCTGGGACGATTTCTCCGAAAAGGCTTCGGACGGAGAAATCGCCGGATTTACCCGCGCAATCGGGAAGATCGCCCGTGAAGCCGGCCTGGTGGAGCAAGGTTATCGCGTCCTCGCCAATGTCGGGATGAACTCGGGGCAGGAAGTGCCTCATCTTCATGCACATATTTTCGCCGGGCGCCCGCTCGGCCCGATGCTCGCGCGTTAACTTCCACAGGTCGAAAGAGGATTGCCCTCCCGGGTTGAGCCGCTAGGGTCGCAAGCCGAAACAAATCTCGAGAGGGGAGATTGAATGGCGAGTGCCGCTCCACGTCGCGGAGTGCTCGGGCGCATGATGTTGCGCAAGAGCGTCGCGCAAGTTCAACAGGAAACCCGGACGAGCGAACTGAAACGGTCGCTCGGGCCCTGGAACCTCGTGTTCCTGGGTATCGGCTGCATCATCGGCGCGGGTATTTTCGTTCGTACCGGCAATGCCGCCGCCCTCCATGCCGGTCCGGCGGTGCTGATCTCCTACGTGATCGCGGGCATCGTCTGCGCGTTCGCGGGCCTCTGCTATGCCGAGCTTGCCTCGACCCTCCCGGTCTCGGGATCGGCCTACACCTACAGCTATACGACCATCGGTGAGTTTGCCGCCTGGGTGATGGGCGCGCTGCTCCTCTTGGAATACGGCCTTGCCGCCTCGGTCGTCGCGGTCGGGTGGTCCGGCTACATGGTCAGCCTTCTCGGCGACATCGGCCTTCACATACCTGCCGCTCTAACCGGGCCTACCGGGCACCATCTGCAGAAGGATGGTGTGGATGTCCTCGTGAACGGCGCCCCGGTGACCTATCTGTTCAACTTGCCCGCCTTCCTCGTTTGCGCCGCCCTTGCCACCCTCCTGGTGATCGGCGTCTCGGAGAGCGCAAAGTTCAACAATGCGATCGTCGCCATCAAGGTGACGGTGCTTACCGCCTTCATCCTCGTCGGCGGATTCATCCTGCTCAAGAACCTACCGACCTATATCGGCAATTGGGATCCGTTCATTCCGCCGCCGACAGGCGTCAAAGGCGAGTTCGGCTGGAGCGGAATCCTTCGCGCCGCGTCGATCGTCTTCTTCGCCTATATCGGGTTCGAAGCAGTTTCGACGGCCGGCCAGGAGGCCAAGAACCCGGGCAAGGACATGCCGTTCGGGATCATCGGATCGCTGGTCGCCTGCACGGTGATCTATATTCTCGTCTCGATCGTTCTGACGATGATCGTCAGCTACAAGTCGCTGAACGTGCCTGACCCCGTCGCGGTCGCGGTCGATGCTTTCGGACCGCAATGGGGCTGGTTCGCCAAGACCATCAAGATCGGCGCGATCATCGGGCTCACCTCGGTTGTTCTGGTGTTGATGTATGCGCAGACGCGCATCTTCTACACGATGGCGCGCGACGGGCTGTTGCCGAAGATTTTCGCAACGGTTCACCAGACTTTCCGGACGCCCTGGATCAACACGATCCTGGTCGGGCTCATCACGGCCTGCGCCGCCGGTTTCTTTGACATCAACACGCTCGGCGACATGACCTCTGTCGGAACGTTGGCGGCGTTTGCGATCGTTTGCCTGACCGTCATCTGGTTACGCCGGACTCACCCCGACATCCCGCGGGGCTATCGGGTACCATTGTATCCCGTGCTCCCGGCGCTGGGCATCATCAGCTGCATCGCCCTGATCTTCACGGTCGAGACCCGGGTGCTGATCTTCTTCGCCTGGTACACGGGGGCGATGATCATTCTCTACTTCGTCTACGGCATGCATAATTCGCAATTGGCGAAGGGACACCAGGAGCCGGCGACCGGTGAACCGGCTCTCTTCCCGGAGGACGAGCCGCTCGACGAGTCCGGCAAGCCGGTCTTGCGACCGTAACGTCGATGCATTGAACCTTGGGGCGGTCCGGCCATGGGCCGCCCTTTTTCTAGGCGATCAAATCGCCCGCGAGCGCTCGGAGGTTCTTTTCGGGCCGGGCGCCATAATGCTGGATGACCTCGGCCGCGGCGATGGCTCCGAGGCGTAGCGACGTTTCGAGGCTCTTGCCGCGCGCATATCCGAACAGGAAGCCGGCCGCGAACAGATCGCCGGCGCCCGTCGTATCGACAACGTCGCCGACCGGTTCGGCGGGCACGTCAGCGCGATCCGTGCCGCGCGTCGCGAGAGCGCCATCCTCGCTGCGCGTGACCACGAGGGTTTCGACCTTGCCCTTCAGCATTTCGACCGCCGTCTCGAGGTGAGGAACGCCCGCGAGCGCTTCGGCCTCGGCCTGGTTCGCAAACAATATGTCGACGCGACGATCGTTCAGCAGAGCGTTGAAGCCGTCACGATGCCGGTCGACGCAGAACGTATCGGACAGGGTGAAGGCAACCTTTCGCCCGGCCTCGTGAGCGACCTCGATCGCGCGCAGCATCGCATAGCGCGGAGTCTCCGGGTCCCAAAGGTAGCCTTCTAGATAGACGATCGCGGATTCGCGGATCTGTGCTTCGTCGAGCGCACGCGTTGGAAGGTGCTGTGCTGCACCGAGGAACGTGTTCATCGTCCGGTGTCCGTCCGGAGTGACCAGGATCATCGATCGCGCGGTCGGAACGCCAACGTCGGCCGGAGCGGTCGTGAACTCCACGCCCGCCGAGCGAAGGTCGTGAATATAGAAATCGCCGAGCTGGTCCGGCGCGACCTGTCCGACGAAGCCCGCGCGACCGCCCAGGGCCGCGATGCCGGCGGCCGTATTCCCGGCTGACCCTCCGCTGACCTGGCGGACCTGGCCCATGTGCGAATAGAGCCGTTCGGCCTCCTCCGCGTCGACGAGCCGCATCGATCCCTTGACGAGGCCCTCCGCGTCGAGAAAGCCGTCGGTCGCATCCGCGATCACGTCGACAATGGCATTGCCGACGCAGAGCACGTCGAGGCGAGGATCGGGCATGAAATCTCCTTCGGCGGGGAAGCGCGGCGCCTAGCGGCGGTCTCTCGTTCAGACAACCGTCATTGCGAGGATTCGAAGAAGCCGCGGCAATCCCGCTGGATTGCTTCGCCGGGCTCGCAATGACAGGAAAGAGTATGCGTCGCTTTGTCCCAGCAATCACCTTGCTCCTCGCCGCTTGCGCCACCGCGCCGCAACAGCCGGTGCCTCAAGTCCAGCAACCGAGGGTCATCACACCGTCACGTCCGGAGCGGACTTCCAGCCTCGTCGGTCTCACCGCATCGGAACTCGTCGGGCACTTCGGCAATCCGGCGCTTCAGGTGCGCGAAGGGACGAGCCTCAAGCTCCAATTCCGGGGGCCGCGCTGCGTGCTCGATGCCTACCTCTATCCGCCGCCGGCCGGTGGGATGCAGCGGGTGACTTATGTTGATACGCGCTCGCCCTCAGGCGCCGACACGGATCAGCTCGCCTGCATTTCGGCGCTCGAAACTCCGAGCCCAAGGTGAGCCAGGGCCCATCCCGCCGCTTCGGCGATCACCGGGTCGGGATCTTCAACATATCTCCGAACTGAAGAAGCCAGTTCCCGATCGCCGCTGTTTCCGGCTGCGATCAGGCAATTGCGGATCATGCGTTTCACCCCGATGCGCTTGATCGGCGATCCCGCGAACATTTCCCGAAAAGACTCGTCATCCAGCGCAAGCAGGTCGGCGAGCCTGGGGGCGACGAGCTCGGCGCGAGGAAGGAAGGCGCGATTCGCGGCGGCTGCCTTGGCGAAGCGATTCCAGGGGCAAACGGCCAGGCAATCGTCGCAGCCGTAGATGCGATTGCCCATCGCGGACCGGAACTCGTCAGGGATCGGCCCCTCATGCTCGATCGTGAGGTAGGAAATGCAGCGCCTTGCGTCGATCCGGTGAGCGGCATCGAACGCCTGGGTCGGGCAGGCGTCGAGGCATCGCCGGCATGATCCGCAATGCTGGCCATGATCGGCCGGAGCATCCGGCTCAAGCTCGAGGCTGGTCAGGATCACGCCGAGGAAAAGCCAGCTGCCGTGCTCGCGGCTGACGAGGTTCGTATGCTTGCCCTGCCAGCCGATGCCCGCGACCTGCGCGAGCGGCTTTTCCATCACGGGCGCCGTGTCCACGAAAACCTTGAGCTCGGAGGGCGCGCGATCGACGATGAAGCGCGCGAGGGCCTTCAGCGCCTTCTTGACGGTCTTATGGTAGTCGCCGCCCTGGGCGTAGACGGATATCCGGCCAATTTCCGGCTGTTCACCCAGCGCAAGGGGGTCCGATGCTGGCGCATAGCTCATGCCCAGGGCGATCGCGGACTTTGCTTCGGGCCAGAGAGCGCGGGGAGAGACGCGGTGATGCGCCCGCTCCTCCATCCAGCCCATGGTCCCATGGTGCCCGGCCTCCAGCCAGCGCTTGAGGTCGATGCCGGCCGCGTCCGCGGAATCGGCACGGGTGAAACCGCAGGCGACGAAGTCGAGCCTTTCGGCTTCCGCCCTTATTGCTTCCTCAAGGCTTTGGCCTCTATTCACGCGAGCGCCCTACACCGGCGCCCGTAATTTTCGTAGGAATTTCAGTGCTTCGACAGGCGACGCAGAGTGCGATTGACGGACCGGCCGTCGAAGCCGTCGATCTCGTCAAGGACTTCGCCGAGACCCGCGCGGTTGACGGTGTCAGCCTCGCCGTCCCGACCGGCAGTATCTACGGCATGCTCGGTCCTAACGGCGCAGGCAAGACGACGACCCTCCGGATGCTGCTCGGCATCATCGACCCGTCGAGCGGCACTCGCTGCGTGCTCGGCCGCGAGCGGCCAATCGAAGCGGCGCGGGAAATCGGCTATTTGCCGGAAGAACGAGGTCTCTATCCCTCGATGCAGGCGCGGGAGGCGATTGCCTTCATGGGCGCGTTGCGCGGGCTTCCGCTGCGAGAGGCGCGCGGCCGCGCCGACGAGCTCCTCGAACAACATGGTCTCGGCGAATGGGCGAAGAAGCCGATCCGCACACTCTCGAAAGGCATGGCGCAGACGGTCCAGCTGCTCGGCGCAATCGTTCACCGGCCCAGGCTGATCGTGCTCGACGAGCCTTTCTCCGGTCTCGACGCACTCAACCAGGGCCGCCTCGAGGAGCTGATCCGCCGCGAGGCGCGCAACGGCGCCACGATCATCTTCTCGACGCATGTCATCGCCCACGCCGAGCGCCTTTGCGAGCGAATCGCGATCATCGCGGGAGGCAAGGTCGTATTCGAAGGCCGGGTGGACGAGGCTCGCAATCGGCTTCGTCCGATCGTCCGGTTGCGAACGCGCGCGCAGGAAGGACCATGGCTCTCGGCCATTCCGGACGAAGCGCGGCTGGAGGGCGACGAGCTTGTGTTCGAATTACCGTCCGGTGGTCCCGAGCCATTGCTCAAAGCTTTGATCGACGGAGGCGCGGGCATTGAGGCGTTGGCGATCGAGCGGCCGGGCCTCCATGACGCATTTGTCGCGATCGCCGGAGAGGCGGCCGCCGCCGCAATGGCCGAGGAGAAGCCGCAATGATGCGATTCCTCCGATCGGCGCTGGTGATCGCCCGTCGCGACTTTGCGGCGACCGTGCTGTCGAAAACCTTCCTCCTGTTCCTCCTCGGGCCGCTTTTCCCGCTAATCTTCGGCGGCGTGTTCGGGGGAATCGGCGCCAGCGTCGCCAATTCGCGCGAACGTCCGGTCGTTGCCGTGATTTCATCGCCGGCGGACTTCGCCAGGCTATCCGCGGCCCGCGATCGCTTCGCGGAATCGGTTGACGACAATGCCGTCATCCAGCTCACGAATTTCGCGCCGGAGCCCAATTTGGCCGCTCAGGAGAAGAAGCTCCTGGCGACGCAGCATCCGCCGGTTCAGGCGGTGCTGACCAGTCCATTCGACAATCCGCATCTGACTGGTGCGATCCAGCTCGACGGAACGACAGCGCGGCAATTGAAGCTGCTGATCGATTCTGCGGAGGACGTTTCGGAGCTTCCGCAGCCGCACCTGATCGTCACCCCCACCAGATCGACCTCCGGCTCCTTGTCGAAGGATCGGACGATCACCGGCCAGGCCGCGCAGTTCGCCTTGTTCTTCTTGAGCCTGCTTCTTGCGACGATGCTGCTGTCGCAGGTGGTCGAGGAGAAATCGAACAAGATCATTGAAGTCATCGCCGCGGCCATTCCGATCGACGCCATGTTCGTCGGAAAGCTCTTCGCGATGTTGAGCGCTTCGGTCATCGGGCTCATCCTGTGGATGAGCGCGGGCGCGGCCCTGATTGCCTCGCTGAAGGGCAGCCTGACGTTTCTGCCGGTACCCGCGGTCGGCTGGCCCGCCTTCCTCCTTCTGGTGGTCGTCTATTTCGCGATGAACTATCTGTTGTTCGGGGCGATGTTCCTGACGATCGGTGCGCAGGCGACGACGGTGCGCGAGGTGCAGATAATGTCGATGCCTGCGACCTTCGCCCAAATTGTGATTTTCGGTTTCGCGGCGAGTGCAGTCGCTTCGCCCAACTCGCCGTTGGCGATCTCGGCGGCCATTTTCCCATTGTCGTCACCGCTCGTCATGGTCGCCCGCGCCGCCGAAGAACCGGAAATCTGGCCGCATCTCGCGGCAGTTGCCTGGCAGCTGCTGTGGGTTGGCCTCATTGTCCGGCTTGGCGCGAGCCTGTTCCGCCGGACCGTGATGAAGTCTGGACCTCGCGGAAAATGGTGGCGGCTTAGCCGCGCCTAGTCGAGCGCCGCACGAGCCTCGCCCGTCAGCCACTCCTGCATGGCCATGTACGGGAAGGGCCCGTGGCTCACGCGAGCGATCCCCGCTTGCGCCCATTGCGCCCGGCTGGGTCCGTTCGGCAGGTGCATTGCATTCACCGGCACCTTCAACGCGCTCGTGATCCTTTCCACGAGCGCCAGGTCCGCGAGACCCGGAATGAAATAGCCGTTGATGCCCGCGTCGACATAGGCCTTGCCACGCTCGATCGCCTGTTCGGCAAGCCCTGCATCATGCGCTGTGGAGGGCGCCTTGAGGAACAGGTCCGTACGCGCGTTGATGAAGAAGTCACCGCCCACTCCTGCTCGAAGAGCGGCGATCCGGGCTGCCTGCTCGGCGATATCGTAAAGCCGGTCCGTCCCGACGATCTGATCTTCGAAATTGCATCCGATCGCGCCCGTCGACGCAAGACGCCGGCCGTTCGTCGTCAAGCCCGCCGCATCGGCAGCGTAGCCGCCTTCGAAATCGACGGTTAGCGGCAGTTCGACCGAATTCACGATCCGCTCGGCATTCGCAAGCGCGAGGTCGAGCGGAACCTCCTGGCCATCACCGACACCGTTCGCCATGGAGACCGATGCGCTGCCTGTCGCCAGCGCCCTTGCTCCAGACTTGGCGACCGCGATCGCGCTGCCCGGATCCCAGATGTTGAACAGGACGAGCGGGTCGCCCGCGACGTGGAGTTTTGCGAAATCCTCGAACTTGCTCATGACGGCGGCGGTCTCCTTTGGGAGGATTCCTTTGCCGTACTAACGCCGTTCGAGCTTCTCGATTCTTGCGGGCAACACCCAAGCTCAGCTTATTGCCGCGCGCGCCATTTCCTCGAACTTGGCCATCAATGCGCGGTGCGGGAAGGGACCGTGGCTGATGCGTGCCAC
>DATLOY010000075.1:0-2677 GCA_035536015.1 Sphingomicrobium sp. | reverse complement strand
GGCGGTGGGACGATGCCCTGAAGCTGCAGGACAGGCTTTATCCACTCCACGTAGCCTTGTTCACCGACGCCTCGCCGGGACCGACGAAATATGCGCTGACGCGCATCCGCAACGACTTCCCGGGGGAGCTTCGACTGCCGCTGGTTGAGGCATCGGAAGCCTCGAAGCGCGCGGTCGATGATGCATTGGAGCACGCAGGCCTTATCTAAGATCCATGGCCAAGCCGCTCCCGCAACAGTTCGACAAGCAGAAGGTCGTCGCCGAGAACCGGCGGGCGCGCTTCGACTATTTCGTCGAGGAGCGGTTCGAGACCGGGATTCAGCTCACCGGAACCGAGGTAAAATCGCTGCGGCAGGGCCAGGGATCGATAGCGGAGAGTTACGCCGCCATCGAGGATGACGAGGTGTGGCTGATCAACAGCCACATTCCGGAATATAGCCACGGCAACCGCCTCAACCATCAGCCGCGACGCCAGCGGAAGTTGTTGCTGAAGGGTCGCGAAATCGCCAAGCTGCATGGAGCGGTGAACCGCCAGGGCCTCACGCTCGTGCCCTTGTCGATCTATTTTAACGGCGCTGGGCGGGCGAAGGTCGAACTGGCGCTGGCCCGGGGCAAGAAGGTGCACGATAAGCGCGAAACGGTGAAGGAGCGGGACTGGAAGCGGGAGCAGCAGCGCCTGATGCGGAATCGTGGCTGAGAGCACATCCGTGAACTGGCTCCTCAAACATATTCCAACGCGCGAATCGATCCATCGCTATCGCTTGCTGAGGCCGTTCGCGCGCCATTTGAGCAAGCCGGAACTGTGGCGCTTGCATCGCCGGTCGGTTCCTCGCGGAGTCGCGCTGGGCCTTGGCATCGGGATCATCATCCCATTCATGCACACGATCCTCGCCGCGCTTCTGGCCATTCCGCTGCGCGCCAACGTGGCGATCGCCGCGGCTTTCACGCTCGTGGTCAATCCGCTGACGATCCCGCCGATGTATTATGCGGCCTACAGGATCGGGTCCTGGGAGCTTCATCACGACGCGACGCTCATGAACCCGGCGGCGGCCGAACGCGCGTCCGGGGAGCTCGCCCGATTCCTGTTCTGGATTCATGAAGCGTCGGGCCCGATCGCGCTTGGGATCCTCACGATCGCGGCTGTGGCGACGCTCGTCGGTTATTTCGGCTCGGCTTTGCTGTGGCGTGGCTGGCTGCGGAGCAAATGGCGGGCGCGGCGGCAGGCGCGGCTCGGATCGGCAGCAAGAGAGCGCCAGTGATCGACGGGTTCACCGGTGATCGACGTTTCTATCTCGGTTGGGCGCAGGTCTGGCGACGCAACCATCGCGAGGCGAATCTCCGGGTCCGGTTGCCGACCGACCCGCATTCGCCGTCACCGCAGCGGACATGGATCGTGCGGAACTTCGATCCGTGGTACCCAGCTTTCGATGTTCAGCCCGGGCAAAGCTTCTACCTCGCGCCTGCGGACCGCCTTCGCATCTGGTAGGGGGTGCGGCTGAATGCTCCACCAGGACCTTCCCCGGATCGATTCGACACCGCTTGATGGCTATGGCCGGTGGCTGGCGCCTGCGTTGATCGTCGGCGCGGCGCTGACGGCCGCCCTGCTTCTCTTGCTCTCCGGCCAGCCGACTTTTGCGGGGGTCGCGGCGGCCATCGGCGTCATCGCCGCCGGAGCGTTCCATTGGCTTGGCGATCGCCGGCAGCCCGTTTCCTCGGCAATCTCGCTTGGACCGGATTTCTCGCTCGTTGGATCTGCGCTCGGGGTTTGCGCGGACCCTGTGGCGCTGACGACGGGCGAAGGCTCCCTCCTCATCGCCAACACTGGTTATCGCGAACTCTTCGGGGCGTCACGGCCGCCGCTCGAGCTTGCGACCGATGAAGACGGCCGGCAGGGGTTGGCGCTCGCCCGGAACATGGCATGGCGCGACGGAGCCGGCTGCGCGACCGGGGTTCTTACCACTGGCGGAACCTCCGCGGTTGAAGTCGAACGGGTCGGCCTCCAGGGTGATTTGCTTCTGTGGCGATTTCCGCGAGCACCGGCGCCGGACGCGCAATCCATAACCGCAAACTGGATCTCCGGGGCGACCGGCGCGCATTTCGCCGATGCCGGAGTATTGGCCGCGCTCGTTGACGAGGACGGCAAGATCATCGTCGCGAACGCATTGTTTGAGGAGCGCGCGATTGGTGTTGACGAACAATCGGCCCAGCGGCGCTTTTCCGATTTCGTCGAGGTCGGCGAAGACCATCTCGTTCGCCTGACCGCCGAAAAGGAGGCTGGTCGGCCATTGCAGCTGGTTCATGTGCCGCTCGACCGGAAGAAGGGCGGGACCGCCGGCACATTCCTCTTGTTCGAAGGCGCGGACGGCGCCGGGCCGACCGACGCGGCGCATCTCCAGGCCTTGCTCGACGTGCTTCCGATCGGACTCGCCCTGGTCGATCGCGACGGCCGCTTCCTGACGATGAACCAGGCTTTCCGCGGAACGGCGGGGATCAAGGGGAACGCAAACCCGGTCTATCCGGGCGACCTCGTCGTCAAGGAGGACAAGGCGGCCGTGGCCGACGCCGTCCGGCGCAACGCGCGGGGACCCGCGATGTCGGGCGACCTTGCGGTCCGGCTGTCACGACAGCCGGCCGAGCCCGTGGCGCTGACGCTCGCCGGCCTTCGCGGCCTCGGCGA
>DATLOY010000074.1:0-2627 GCA_035536015.1 Sphingomicrobium sp. | reverse complement strand
CAAATGGAAGACGCCTCCCGTCAAAGCGGTTTTTCCAAGCACACGGTATAGCGGCTGCACGATCCCGTCAGTCTGGAGCGTGAAGTCGGGCATCGCGAAATCGGCGAGGTAGGATTCCTTGTTCTGCACGCTGGCGTCCGAGTTCACGAGCACATAATCGTCGGTTACCAGCGCCGACAGGACTGCGACATCCTTGTGGATCGTCGCTTGATCGTATGCATTCAGCGCCCTTGCGAGATCAGTGGGCAAGACGTGCCTGCCCCTTTCCGCGGCGCCAAAATCCGAACTCGAGCCCTGCGCAGTGGCCGCTTTGCTGTCGACCGCGATCCAGTTCACTTCCCACGTCTTGCCGCCGTCAGCGGAAAAAGCCTGCTCGAAATGCGCCTCATTGTTCGAAACCACCGTGATGATGAACCGGACGAGGATCGGCCGGCCGTCCAGACTATCGTTCGCGAGGAAAGTGCCGCGGCCGCGGCCGTCGAACGCGCCGTAGACTGGGGCGGTCAGCTCGCCGTTGCCGGCATTCGAATAATTGAGGCTCCATCGGTGGGATTGCGGCTCGTACAGTCGAAGCGACGCGCCCTCGATCCGACCTCGAGCTCCAGCGACCGATAATTCGACCAGGTTGAAGCGGCCACCCAGGACCGGGCGGACGACGCTCGTTCCCTGATATTCGGCCCAGTCCGGTGGCTGGCCGGACAATGGATTTCGAAGCACCCGCACGTGCGTATTCCACGTGCCGAACTCCCAATCGAAATCATGTCCGCCGTCGCGCTGCGACTGAAGCTCGGCGCCCGAGGCCGGCGCGCCTGAGGCCGGCGCGCCCGAGGCCGTCGCCGCTCCGAGTCCCCAGAAAGCCGCGGCAACGAAGGCGATCGCTCTCAGACCCTTCCACATCGCACCGGCTTGGCCAGGCGCTCACGGCAGTGGAAGGGCCACTTTTCGAAAAGCCCGCCAGCCACTTAGCGAAGGTGTTGAACCAGGGCCGCTACCGCGATTTCCAGCTGCGCGCGATCGGCCGAGGCGTAGCTGATGACAAAACCGCTGACCTCGGCAGGCCCAAGGAAATAGCGCGTGAGCGCGTGGCACAGAACGCCCTCCTTCGCGAGCTTCGCACTCACATCTTCGGTGTCGACGTCATCCCCGACCATCACGGCAAGGTGCAACCCATATGCCGAGGCGACCGGCGACAGGACATGCTTCAGATCGCGGTCCAGCAATTCGAGCAAATGATCCCGGCGCTGCTGATAGACACGGCGCATTCGGCGGACGTGCCGGCCAAGATGGCCGTCCTTGATGAAGCCCGCCACCGCCAGTTGCAGCGGGATCGAGCAGTGCCAGTCGAGCGCATTCTTCGCGGCGACGAGCGTACGCGCGGCCCACGCCGGAGGAATGACGAAGCCCAGCCTCAGCGAAGGCAACATGCACTTCGAAAATGAGCCGACATAGAAGACAATATCGGAAGAGGCCGCGTTGCGAAGCGCCCTCAGCGGGCTGCCGTCATACCGGAACTCGCCGTCATAATCGTCCTCGACGATGACGGCCCCGATGTGGCGAGCGAACTGGATCAGCGCTTCCCTCCGCGCCGGCGACATCGACATGCCGAGTGGAAATTGGTGCGATGGGCAGACGCAAATGATGCCCGCGTCGCGCGGTATGTCGGCGATCACCAGGCCTTCTGAATCGACCCTCACCGGCACGAGATTCGCGTTTGCGGCGGCGAACGGCACGCGCATGGGCGGAAATCCGGGATCCTCGATCGCGACGATCGTCTCGCCCGGTTTGACCAGCGTGCGCGCGATAAGGTCGAAGGCCTGCTGGGCGCCCGAAGTCACGAGCACCTCTTCGGCCCGGCACGCGACTGCCCTCGTCATCGCCACATGCTCGGCGATTGCCTGACGCAGCTGGAAATTGCCCTGGTTCCACTGCGGGCTCCGCGATGCCGCAGGCCGAGTCTCGAGGCGCCGGAGCTGCCGCGCCATCACCTGGCGGAAGGTCGCGAACGGAAAGAGCGAGGGGTCGATCGGCGCCGGACGCAGGTCGATGACGTCCTTCGTCGAAGGAACGGCCAGTTCCGACTCGCGCCAGAACCCGATCGCGGAGATGATTTCCGGACTGAGCCAAAAGTCATTCAGCCGAGGGTCCCGTCCCGCGTCCGTGGCGGGGTCGTCGACATGCTCGAACGAAGGCAGCGCATCGGCGACATAGGTGCCCGATCCGTGGCGCGCGATGACCAGGCCCTCATCCCCCAGCCGGTCGTAGACCTCCTGAGCCGTATTGCGCGAAACGCCGAAAAGCTTCCGCGCATTCCTGGTCGAGGGCAATCGCGCACCGGGCTTCAGCCGCCCCTCGAGGATCGCGGTCCTGAGCTGCAGGTGGAGACCGCTCGAGACCTGCCGCGATGGGCGGGCGACGTTGGCGACCTCCAGCTCAAACAGCACGCTCATGCGGCGACCGTGCCACTTCCCCGGCTTCCGCGAACCTTTTTTCTGCGAGGTGGCCCTCCACAGCCGCGGATGAGCCGCGATAGTTCGAGGCAGGCCTTTTGGTCATCCACGGCTCGCAAGGATGCGCATGAGACATTCGACCGCAGTTCTGTTCCTTTCCGCATCCTTCGCCTCGCCGGC
>DATLOY010000073.1:0-2123 GCA_035536015.1 Sphingomicrobium sp. | reverse complement strand
GGTCACGAATGCGAATGGGATTTTCCGGTTGGCGAGGATGTCCGCAACCGCATAAGTCTTTTCGCCCCCCAAATTCACATCGAGGATACCGGCCTGCAGGTTGTTGCTCTTCGCCGCAAGAATGGCATCGCTGAACCGGTTGTAGGGGCCGTCGACCTTGTGCCCGAAGGCGGCGAGCATATCGGCGAGCATCATCGAAACAAGCGGCTCGTCTTCAACCAGCAAGACGCGTTTGTCATTCGGATCGGCGCCTTGCGCTAGCGCGCCTTCCGTCAGGCTCAGGTCGATCGGTGCACGCCTCAAGCTCTCTTTGTTGGGGTCATGCGGGACAGATAGCGTGCAGCGAAGGCCATTTGCCTGCCAGTCGAATTTGACGATGCCGCCGAGTTGCCGCTCGATGCCGGCGACGATCGCGCGGCTGCCGTAGCCCCGGCGAGTTGGCGGCTCGATTTGCGGGCCGTCCGATTCCTGCCATGACAATTCGAGCCGGCTGTCGCTCAGGCGCCAACTCAGATTGACACGGCCGGCCTCGGTCGACAGGGCGCCGTATTTCGCCGCGTTGGTTGCGAGCTCGTGCAATGCGAGCGCGATTGTCTGAGCCGTCGCCGGCGGGAGCACGACAACCGGCCCGCGCACCGAAACGCGCTCCTTGCCTCCCGCCCGATAGGGGGCAAATTCTTCATCGACCAGCCGATTGAGATCGGCGCCTTCCCAGCGCGAGCTTGCAAGCAGCCTGTGCGCGCTCGACAGCGCGCTGATGCGGCCATCGAGCGCGCCGATGTAGTCATCGATGGTCTCGGCACGGGTCAGCCGCATAATGGACTGCACGACAGCGACGACGTTGCGGGCGCGGTGATCCACTTCCTCGGCGAGCAGGATTTGCCGTTCTTCCGCCCGCTTGCGTTCGGTGATATCCGCGACCACACCGCTGAGCCAGATCAAGCGCCCTCGTTCATCGAAGTTCGCGATCGCCGTGCCGGTGCACCAGCGCACATCGCCGTTTGGGCGCAGGACGCGGAATTCGGTCTGAAAGGTGTTGGCGTTTTTCGAAAGCTTCCGGAACGCGCGCTCCAGAAGTTCGAAGTCACCCGGACCGATCAGCGGCCGCACGCTGTCGACGGTCGGCACGAAAGTGCTGGGGTCGACGCCGAAGATCTCGCATTGGCCCTGGTCCCAGGTCGTGTTTCCGCGCGCGACGTTCCATTCCCAGCTACCCATCTGGCCGGCGGCGAGCGCGAGGCTGCGCAGCCGTTCGCTCTGCCGGAGTTGCCGCGTGGAAGCGGCGAGGGCAGCGGTACGCTCCGCGACCCGGGCCTCGAGCTCGCGATTGAGCTGCTCGAGCTGCCGGGTCTTGCGGTAAAGCTCGACGAAGACCTTGACCTTCGCCCGCAAGACTTCGGGGATCACCGGTACCGGGACATAGTCGACCGCACCCATTTCGTAGCCGCGCAGGCGATCGACGTCCGTCAGCAAAATCGCTGAAATGAAGATCAACGCGGTCTTTTCGAAGCGCGGATGGTTGCGGATCATCGCGGCAAGCTGGAACCCGTCGATGTCCGGCATGTACACGTCGATGAGGACGACCGCGACGTCGTTCTTCAGCAGCAACTCCAGCGCCTCCGTGGCGTTGCTTGCGGTCAGCAGAGTCTCGCCGACGTCACCGAGGATTGCCTGGTAGGTCAAAAGCTTCGCCGGCTGATCGTCGACGAGCAGAATGTTGACCTTGTCTTCCAGCATGATGTCTTTGGCCTCAGCGATGCAACCAGCTACGGAGAGCGGACAATAGTTGTTCGGTGTTCACCGGCTTCGCCAGGTAGTCCGAGGCGCCGGCATCCAGGCACTTTTCGCGGTCGCCTTTCATCGCTTTTGCGGTGAGTGCGACGATTGGCAGACGACGGAATTTGGGGTTCTTCCGGATTTGCTCCATGGTCTGATAGCCGTCCATCTCCGGCATCATGATGTCCATGAGAACAATGGCGATATCCGGATTCGATTCGATGTGCTTGATGGCCTCGTTGCCGGTCGTGGCGGTCAAGACCCGCATCCCGCGCCGCTCCAGCACGCTGCTCAGCGCAAAGATGTTGCGGGCGTCGTCATCGACGAGGAGAACGGTTCGATTGACG
>DATLOY010000072.1:0-16679 GCA_035536015.1 Sphingomicrobium sp. | reverse complement strand
AATTCGCCAGCTTGGGGCGATGGCTGCGAGCGGCTGAAGCACGAAGCTGCGCCTTTCCAGGCCGTAGTGCGGAATATTGAGCCTCCGAGAGCGATAACGCCCGCCGCTCCACAGAGCGATGTCGAGGTCGAGCACTCGAGCAGCCCAATGTTTTCCGCGCCTTCGTCCGAATTCACCCTCCAATGCCTTGATCCGCCGGAGCATCTCAGGAGGGTTCAGAGCGCTTTCGACCACAGCGACGGCGTTGGCGAATTCCCTGCCTGCGCCTCCGATCGCGGCGTTGAGGATAACCGGCGAGGCGTCGAATAGCCCAAATTCCTCGTCGAGCTTGGCGATTGCGGCCTCGACTACCCCCGCCGGCCGGCCGAAGCGGCCGTGCGGCCGGTTGGATCCGATCGCGATTGCATAGAGGTGCATGGCTTTGCGCATAACCTCGCCTCCCCTCGATGGGGAGGGGCACGGGTGGGATGATTGTCGACATCGAGCTCGACGTTCGCGGTCACCCCCACCAAACCCTCCCCCGTCAAGCGGGAGGGCTCTATAGGCCCGACCGATGGCCCAGCCCGCTGATTTGTCCCCTGTCCCCGAAGCCGAAGCGCCGCGGGATTGTCCGCTTTGCCCGAGGCTCGTCGCGTTCCGGCATGAATGCCGTGCCGAACATCCGGACTGGTGGAACGCACCGGTACCGGCGTTTGGCGACCGCGATGCCTGGCTCGCGATCGTCGGCCTCGCGCCGGGGAAGCATGGCGCAAACCGGACGGGACGGCCCTTTACCGGCGATTATGCCGGCGACCTCCTCTACGCCACGCTGCGGAAGTTTGGCCTGTCGGAGGGCGCTTATCGCGCCGACCCTCACGACGGGCTGAGGCTCAAGGGCGCGGTCATCCTGAACGCCGTCAAATGCCTACCGCCGGGAAACAAGCCGGAGCCTCGCGAGATCGCGACCTGCCGGCATTATTTCGAAGAGGCGCTTGCAGCCCTGCCGAACGCCCGGATCATTGTTGCGCTCGGCCAGATCGCACATGTCGCAGCTGCGCGAGCCTTGGGACTACCGCCATCATCCACCCGGTTCGGCCACGGCGCCGAAGCCGTCGCACCCCACGGCCGCATCCTGCTCTCGAGCTACCATTGTTCGCGCTACAATCAGAATACAGGTCGGCTCGATGCGGCAATGTTCGAAAGGGTTTTCGAACGGGCGTGCGCCTTGCATGGCAACTGATTCTCATTTTTAAGAAGGCAAATGTCGCATAAGGTTACTGCGTTCATTTTTGACGACCAGCTTTATAAGTCGCCGGAACGTACTTTGAGCTGCGTTGTCAAAAGATCTGAACTTAAAAAATACATGTCCATTCGAAGATTGGACGAACTGTTTTCAGGCCATGCTATTTTTCTCGCTTGGCCGAGATTGTACGTTGGCGTGTGGGGGCGGCGAAATTGCTCGCGCTTGCGCCGATTTTTACGAGAACTCGGCGCGGATGTTGTGATTCAACATGGTCGTCCTCAGGGCGCTTCGTTGCGAATGTTCAACACCCAAGGCGAGCGCCGACGCATACGATCCTTGCACGACGCTCAAACATCCTCCACCAAACGTCCGTAAAGCTCTGGCCGGCGGTCGCGGAAGAAGCCGAACGCCGCGCGGTGCTTCCTGGCCTGCGCAAGATCTAGCGTCGCAACCAAGACGCCCGTCTCCTCCGCTCCGAACTCAGCGAGCATGTCTCCGCGCTCATCGCAAATGAAGCTGTGGCCGTAGAAGCGCTGGTCGTGCTCCGTCCCGATCCGATTGGCCGCGACCACGGGAACGACGTTCGACACGGCATGGCCGATCATTGCTCGCCGCCAGAGCCGCGACGTGTCGAGGTCGGGGTCGTGCGGCTCGGTGCCGATCGCCGTGGGATAGAAGAGGATATCGGCGCCCATCAGCATCATTGCTCGAGCCGTCTCGGGATACCATTGGTCCCAGCAAACCCCCACGCCGAGGGTAGAGAAATGCGGGCCCTTCCAGACCTTGAAGCCCGTGTTGCCTGGGCGGAAGTAGAATTTCTCCTCGTACCCCGGTCCGTCGGGAATGTGGCTCTTGCGATAGACGCCTGCGACCTTCCCGTCGGGGCCGATCATCGCGAGGCTGTTGTAATGATGGGGTCCTTCGGCCTCGAAGAAGCTGGTAGGGATCCAGATCTTCAGTTCCTTCGCTAGCTCGCGCATCGCCAGTACCGACGGGTGCTCGTTGGTCGGCCGGGCATTGGCGAACAGGCTCTCGTCCTCGACGCGGCAGAAATAGGGGCCTTCGAACAACTCGGGTGGAAGGACGACCTCTGCGCCCTTGCCGGCCGCCTCCCGCACGAGTTCACTGACGGCACGGATGTTCGCGACCGTGTCGTCGGTGAAAGCGAGCTGAAGCGCGGCAACCGTGAGCTTGGTCATGGCCCCTATCTAGTCGTGCCGGGGGCAATGTCGAAGTGCATGACATCCTCGCGAGTGCCGAGGCCCTCGTAGAGTGCAATTGCAGGATCGTCGCCATAGTCGGCTTGAACGTAGATCACCCAGGCGCCGATCTCCGTCGCGATCCCCTGCAGCTTGCCGATGAGAAGGCTCGCAATCCTTTGCCGGCGGCGTGCCTCCACGACCGCGAGGTCGTAGATATAGATCTCGCTGCGCTCCTGTTCGAGCTTGTCGAGCACGTAAGCAACGAGGCCGCCGACAATTTGACTGCCGTCGGAAGCGACAAGGGCGATGACGTGGTCGCGGCCGAGAACCCGTCGGAGGTAATCATCGCCCGGCTTGGCCGAGGTGTAGCTATACGGATCGTCGAAAACGGAACCGAAAAGCGCGTTGAGCTGGCGTATTTCATCAGCGTCGCCCGGGCCGAGGCGTCGGATTTCGTATGTCACGCCGGAACCTGCTGCGAGATGCAGTGGAAACTGCCGCCTCCAGTGAGGATGTGGTCGGCGCGGAGGCCGATGGCTTTGCGGTCAGGGAAGAGCGCCTGCACGACATCGACCGCGGCGCTGTCCATCGGCGCGCCATATTGCGGCACCACGACCGCGGCATTGCCGATGTAGAAGTTCATGTAGCTCGCAGGGATGATCTCGCCATCCACGTCCGTGATCCGGCCAGGTGAGGGCAGAGTGACGACGTCCAGTCTGGCCGCGCGAAGGCGCTGCGCGGCATCCTTGTACACGGCTTCATTTGGGTCGTTCCGGGCGGCTGTCGGGATCGCGACGCGGCCCGGCGCGATGAATCGCGCAAGATTGTCGACGTGGCCGTCGGTGTGATCATTGAGCAGGCCCGACCCGAGCCAGACGACTCGTTCGAAGCCCAGGTCGCGCTGAAGGCGCTCCTCGATTCCTTCGCGTGACAGGCTATTGCGGTTGGGATTGAGCAGGCATTGCTCGGTCGTGATGACGGTCCCGGATCCGTCGCCGTCGATGGCACCGCCCTCGAGGACCCAATTTGCCTTGGCGAAAGGCAATCCCGCTTTTTTCGCCAAGCGCTCGCCAATGTCCTGGTCGCCTTCCAGATCATATTTGCCGCCCCAGCCATTGAAGCCGAAGCCCTTGGCCTGCCGATCGCGGCGTGAGCCAACGACAATCGGTCCGGTGTCGCGAAGCCAGATGTCGCCGAATGGTTCGACGATCACTTCGGCGAACGGCGCGAGCCTACCGGCGCTCTCGGCAGCGCCTTCGTGCGCGGCGACCAGCCATACCTTTTCGCCACTGCCTCCGGCGTGCACCGCTTCGGCGAAGGCCGCGACTTCCCGCTCGGCCGGCTTCAGGTCGCCAAGCCACAGTTCGGGATCGCTCGGAAATCCGATCCAAACGGCCTCGTGCGGTGCCCATTCCGGGGGAGGGGGGATCATCGCGTGGGCGCGTAAAGGAGCCGCCCAAGGCTGCCAAGGCCATGGCTTGAAAGTGGCCTGACAAAATGCAGTATATTCCTGCCGAGGAAGGGGGGAATCCATGAAGTTTCGAGGTTTGCTGCTCGCTTCGGCGATCGGCCTGTTTTCGTTTGCGCAGCCTGCGTTTTGTCAAAGCCTTCTGGCGGATGCGAAGGCATTCGGCGCGCGTCAGGCGGTTCAGGCCCCCGATCTTTCGGCCGATGGATCGACGGTCGTCTACGTCACTCCAGGACCAGGCCGGAAATCGATCGCGGTGGTCGGCAATCTCGACACGGGCAAGTTCACGCAGATGGCGGCCTCGGATGGCGGCGCGGATACCCTGCGCTGGTGCAACTTCGTGTCGGCGACCCGCTCGGTTTGCCAGATCACGGGATTGAACACCCAAGCCTACAGCGAAGTGATTGGCTTTAGTCGCCTTATTTCCCTCAACACCGACGGCAGCGATCCCAAGCAGCTCGGACAGAGCCAGAGCGCGTATGATGCCTATCTGCGCCAGTTTGACGCTTCGGTCGTCGATTGGCTTCAGGGGACCGACGACAAGCTTCTCCTGCAACGCGCCTACGTTCCAGAGGAATACAAGACCAACACTCGGCTCGTTCGAACCAAGCAAGGCCTGGGCGTGGACCTGGTGGATGCGAGCAGCTTGAGAAGCAGTCCGGTCGAACAGCCAAGAGACGGAGCCTCGGCCTATATGAGCGATGGCCTCGGGCATGTCCGGCTCTTGACCGTCGCGGGCACTAGCAACGTCGGAACTCTCACGGGGCAGATCAGCTACCTCTATCGCACCGCAGCGTCCCGCGACTGGAAACCGCTGACCATTGTCGCGAATGCGGAAAACCCCGATTTTGAACCGCTTGCGATCGATGCCAGCATTGATTCGCTCTATGCCTTGAAGAAGCGGAACGGTCGCTACGCGCTGTACGCGATCAAGCTCGACGGAAGCATGGCGGAGACGCTCGTCGCCGAGAACCCTCGCGTCGACATCGATGACGTCGTGCGCTTCGGTGACGGCCAGAAGGTGATTGGCTACACCTTCACGGAAGACGCGACGGAGCGGGTCTATTTCGATCCTGAATTCAAGGCTCTGGCCGACTCCCTGTCCAAGGTGCTTCCGAAGTCGCCGATCGTGGAGTTCGCCGATGCAAGCCGAGACGGCCGCAGGTTGCTGATCTTCGCCGGGAGCGACAGCGATCCGGGTCGTTATTACATGTTCGATCGCGACAAGAAGACTCTGACCCCCGAGATGATCGCGCGGCCCGAGCTCGAAGGGCGAGCGCTAGCGACTGTCAAGCCCGTCACAATTCCAGGTTCCGGCGGCGTGTCGATCCCAGGCTACCTCACTCTTCCACCTGGCAAGGACGCGAAGAATTTGCCGGCGATCGTCCTGCCGCACGGAGGTCCGAGCGCCCGCGATGTCTGGGGCTTCGACTGGCTTCCGCAATTCCTGGCCGCGCGCGGTTACGCGGTGCTCCAGCCTCAGTATCGCGGCTCGGCCGGATTCGGGGACGCGTGGCTCAACGACAATGGGTTCAAGAATTGGCGGACGTCCATCGGCGATATCACGGACTCCGCCAAATGGCTGGCAACGCAGGGCATTGCCGACCCGAATCGGCTGGCAATTCTGGGCTGGTCCTATGGCGGATATGCCGCGCTCCAGTCTGCCGCGACAGAACCGTCACTCTACAAGGCCGTGATCGCGATCGCTCCGGTCACCGACCTCGAAATGTTGAAGCAGGACTATGCCAATTTCACGATCCGCGAGCTTGTGAACAGGGAGGTCGGAAGCGGTCCGCATGTCGCCGAAGGCTCGCCGCTGCGCCACGCCGCGGACATTCGTGCGCCGGTTCTGCTTGTCCACGGGACGCTCGACAACAATGTCAGATTCGCTCACTCGCAGAAAATGGATGCGGCCCTGAAAGCGGCCGGCAAACAGAGCGAATTGTTGACCTTCGACGGACTGGATCACCAGCTCGAGGATTCCGATGCGCGGACTCAGATGCTGACAAAGATCGGAGAAATGCTGGAACGGACGATCGGTCACCAGAAATGAAAAGGGCGACCGGAAACCCGACCGCCCTTTCTCCCCGCTCAGTTCGCGTGTCTATCGTGAATAGAACTCGATGACCAGATTGGGCTCCATCCGCACCGGATAGGGCACTTCATCCAGCTTCGGAACGCGCGTGAAGGTGATCTTCGACGTGCCGTCCGGAGCGACGTAATCCGGAATGTCGCGCTCGGCCAGGCTCTGCGCCTCGATCACGAGCGCCATCTCCTGCGCCTTCGAGCCGAGTTCGACGACATCGCCGACATCGACGCGGCGGCTAGCGATGTTGCACTTGACGCCGTTGACGCGGATGTGGCCGTGGCTGACCAGCTGGCGAGCAGCCCAGATCGTCGGCGCGAATTTGGCGCGATAGACCACCATGTCCAGCCGGCGCTCGAGAAGGCCAATGAGGTTCTGCGAGGCGTCTCCCTTCATGCTGATCGCGTCGGAATAGTTCCGCTTGAACTGCTTCTCGGTGATGTCGCCGTAATAGCCCTTGAGCTTCTGCTTGGCGCGAAGCTGAATGCCGTAGTCGCTGATCTTGCCCTTGCGGCGCTGGCCGTGCTGGCCGGGACCATATTCGCGGCGATTGACCGGGCTCTTGGGGCGTCCGAAGACGTTCTCGCCCATGCGGCGGTCGAGCTTGTATTTGGCGCTGGTGCGCTTCGTCACTTGTCGTTCTCCAATTTGCTTTTCACATGTACCCGGACCGCACCGCCGGACTTTGCGTCCGACGCGATCGCCGCTTCACCGAGCCTGCGGGATCAATTGCGAGCGGGCGACCTAGGGGCGCCAGGCGATTAGGTCAAGTTTTGCCGCGTTTCCGGGCGGGGTTGACCAAGGCGCGGATGATGCCGCGGATGGCTTTGACCTCGCGCGACGACCATCCGGTCTTGGTGAAGATCGTGCGAACGGTGTTGCGCGTCGCCTGGGTCCGGCTCGGCGGATGGAAATAGCCCTTGGCGACCAGTTCCTCGTCCAGTTGGGCGATCAGCCCGTCGAGCTCGGCATGCGGGGCGCGGGGTTCCAGCTCCTTCACCGGCGGCTGGACGAGCTTGGACCGCTTCGACCATTCATATGCCAACAGGATCACGGCCTGAGCGAGGTTGAGCGATCCGAAATCCGGATTGATGGGAACGGTGACGATCGCGTTGGCGAGCGCGACCTCTTCGGTTTCGAGACCGGAGCGCTCCGGCCCGAACAGGATTGCGGTGCGTCCCGAGAAGCTGGTGATTTGATCGGCCATTTCCTGAGGGTCGACCACGGGCATGACCAGGTCCCGGCGACGGACAGTCGAGGCGAAGACGGTCGAGCAATCGGCGATCGCGCCTTCTACGGAGTCGAAAACCTTCGCTTGCTCAAGCACGGCGTCGGCGCCGCTCGCCGATGGTCCGGCCTCGGGGTTCGGCCAACCGTCGCGCGGCGCCACCAGTCGCATTTCGGTCAGGCCGAAATTGAGCATCGCCCGAGCGGCCTTGCCGATATTCTGCCCGAGCTGCGGGCGAACGAGGACGATGACGGGTGCGCTCACAGCAATTTGTCGTGGCCCGGCGGCACTGCTTCCTTTTCAACCCGCTCGGCAATCTCGGCGAAGTCACCGGGATCGCTGAAATCTTTGTAAATGCTGGCAAAGCGAATGTAGGCGACATGGTCGAGCGACCTCAAGCCGTCCATCACCGCTTCACCGATCTGGACGCTTTTCACCTCGTCGCCCTGCGTTTCCAGGCGGCGCTGAATCCCGCTTACAAGCTGCTCGATCCTGTTCGCCGGAATGTCACGTTTCCGGGTGGCATGGCCAATCGCCCGCGCGAGTTTGTCGCGGTCGAAGGGCTCGCGCTTGCCGTCCTTCTTGACCACCGTGAGGTCGCGCAATTGCACCCGCTCGAACGTCGTGAAACGGGCCCCGCAGGCTTCACATTGTCGCCTGCGCCGGATCGCTGCCCCATCCTCCGACGGGCGACTGTCCTTCACCTGGCTGTCTTCGTGCGCGCAGAACGGGCAGCGCATGTCCGGTCGTCAGCCCTGATAGATCGGAAAACGGGCGCAAAGCTCGCGGACGCGCTCGTTGACCGCTTGCTCGACCTCGCCGTTCCTTTCGGCGCCATTCTTCGCAAGGCCGTCGAGCACATCCGCGACCATGTCGGCAATGTCACGGAATTCCGCCTCGCCAAAACCGCGCGTCGTGCCAGCGGGCGAGCCGACGCGGATCCCGCTCGTCTGCACCGGCGGCAGCGGGTCGAAGGGAACTCCATTCTTGTTGCAAGTGATCCCGGCATGTTCGAGGCTCTGGTCCGCATCCTTGCCGGTCAGGCCAAGCGGGCGGAGATCGACGAGAGCGAGGTGCGTGTCAGTCCCGCCCGCAACAAGGTCGGCGCCGCGCTCCTTCAGGCGGTTCGCGAGCATCTTCGCATTGGCGATGACCGCCTTGGCATAAGCCTTGAACTCGGGCTGCAGCGCCTCGCCGAACGCGACCGCCTTCGCTGCGATTACGTGCATCAGCGGGCCACCCTGCAGGCCGGGGAAGACCGCGGAATTGACCTTCTTCGCGATGGCTTCGTCATCGGTCAGGACCATTCCGCCTCTTGGTCCGCGGAGCGTCTTGTGGGTTGTCGTCGTGACCACATGCGCATGGCCGAACGGTGTCGGATGCTCACCCGCCGCAACAAGGCCGGCGAAATGCGCCATGTCGACCAGAAGAAGCGCTCCGACCTCATCGCAGATCTGGCGGAAGCGCGCGAAGTCGAAATGGCGCGGATAAGCCGATCCGCCCGCGATGATCAGCTTGGGCTGATGCTCCTTGGCGAGCTTCTCGACCTCGTCGAAATCGACGAGATGGTCGTCCTGGCGAACGCCATATTGCACCGCGTTGAACCATTTGCCCGATTGGGCTGGTGGAGCGCCATGAGTGAGATGACCGCCGGCGGCGAGGCTGAGACCCATGATCGTGTCGCCGGGCTTCAGCAGAGCCATCATGACGGCACCGTTCGCCTGGGCACCTGAATGCGGCTGGACGTTGGCGAACTGGCAGCCGAACAGTTTCTTCGCCCGCTCGATTGCCAGCGTCTCGACCGAATCCGACGGTCCGCAACCCTGATAATAGCGGCGGCCAGGATAGCCTTCAGCATATTTGTTGGTCAGGACCGAGCCCTGAGCTTCGAGCACCGCGCGGCTGACGATATTCTCAGAGGCGATCAGCTCGATCTGCGTTTGCTCGCGGATTAGCTCGGCGCGGATCGCATCTTCGACGGCCGGGTCAATTTCGGAGATGCTGCTCGTGAAAAAGCCGTGCGGGACGCGATAGCGAGTGTCTTGATCGAGGTCGGCGGCTGAAGCCATCAGTCGGATTCCTGCAAAAGCTGGGAAAGTTGGTCGACTCGGCGCTGGTGACGCCCGCCGGCGAAAGTCGTGTCCAGGAAGGCAAGCACGCACGCCTTGGCCATGTCGCTTCCGATCAGGCGCGCGCCCATCGCAAGGACATTTGCGTCGTTATGCTCGCGGGCGAGCTCGGCCGAAAGGGGGTCGCTGACTCGCGCACACCGACATGCCGGATTGCGGTTCACTGCGATCGAAATGCCGATTCCCGATCCGCAAATGACGATCGCGCGGTCGGCTTCGCCATTGGCGATGGCCCAGGCGGCCTTGGCTCCGAACTCTGGGTAATCCACGCTTTCGGGACCGTTCGTCCCAAGATCGCTGACCTCATGCCCCTTCTCGCGCAGCCAAGCCACGAGCTCATCCTTCAAAGCATATCCGGCATGGTCGGCGGCGAGTGCGATGCGCATATGGCCTGACTAAGGCAGGTGGCCGGCTTTCGCCAGTGCTTCAGCCTTGAACGCCTCTGCTAACGTTCGGGGTGCCATCCGAAATTCAGGAGAAAGCGCCGAAAGCGCCATTTGAACCAGGTCTTCGGGCTGTCGGCGACGTAATAGGTCACCATCATCGTGACACGTTCGCCATCCGCCTCGGTCGTCTGGGCGGCGCTGTGCCAGCTCTTGGTGAGCGAAACGGGAAAGGCATAGCCGGTCGCCGGCAGGAACGGCATTTGCGTCGTCTTTTCAGCTCCCGGGCCCTGGTCGGCCTCGTGGAAGATCGTTCCGATGTTCCGCTGCGATGAATCGGCCGGAAGATAGAATTGGACGGTGATTGCCTTGGTCGGAACGTCGCTGTGAACCGAGATCCGGTAGCCGGGTTGGTCACGCAGGAGGATCGGGATCGGATAGACGCCAATCTGCTCGACCGGCTTTCCGAACCGCTCTTCCAGGGCAGCGCGAAACTTGCGCTTGAACGCATCCTCCAGGCTCTTCGAACATAGCGCGCGCGCCACCGGAAGCCAGACACGACGCTGCTCCGGCGGCAGTCGCTTTACCCGCTCGGGATAGAGGTACATGCGCAACCGCGTGCTGCTGCCATCCTTGCGGAGCGCGTCACGGTGACGAAGATCGTGATAAAAGCGCCGGTCGGGCATCGCCGCAAGGAGTTCGGCATAGCTGGCCGGATCGAATAGGCCCTCCATGTAGATATGGTCGAACGGCTTGTGACGGAGTTCGCTGCGCTCGACCGCTTCGACGAACTCGCTTTCGATCTTGGGCGAGCCTTCAGCGAAACTCTGCTGGGCAACCTGGTTCATTTCCTTAAGCCGCCAGCCTGATTTCGTCGCGGCCCCAGATTTCGACCAGAGCTGCCGTCAGCTCGTCCATCATTTCGGCGGTATGGCACGGCCCTGGCGTGAAGCGTAGCCGTTCGGTCCCGCGCGGAACGGTCGGGAAATTGATCGGCTGAACATACAGCCCGTATTCGGCGAGCAGGATGTCGCTGATACGCTTTGCCTTGACCGGGCAGCCGACGAGCAGCGGCACGATGTGCGTGTCACTCGGCATTGCGGGGAGACCGGCAGCTGCGAACTTCGCCTTGAGCATGGCCGCAGCCTCTTGCTGGAAGCGGCGCTCTTCGGACGAAGCCCTGAGGTGGCGGACGCTCGCCAGAGCCCCGGCGACCAATACCGGCGACAGGGAAGTCGTGAAGATGAAGCCCGGCGCATAGCTGCGGATGCAATCGATGATCGTTTTGTCCGCCGCGATGTAGCCGCCCATCACGCCGAAGGCCTTGCCGAGCGTGCCTTCGATGATGGTGATTCGTTCGGCAACCGCATCCCGTTCGCTGATCCCTCCGCCATGCTCGCCGTACATGCCAACGGCATGGACTTCGTCGAGGTAGGTCAGTGCATTATATTTTTCGGCAAGGTCGCAGATCGTTGCGATCGGCGCGATGTCCGCGTCCATCGAGTAGACGCTCTCAAACGCGATAAGCTTCGGCGTCTCCGGATCCTCGGCTGCGAGCAATTCCTCGAGATGTTTGACGTCATTGTGGCGGAAAACCCGCTTTTCACAGCCTGAATTCTTGATTCCAGCGATCATCGAGGCGTGGTTCAGCTCATCCGAGAAGATGACGCAGCCCGGGAGCAGCTTGCCGAGCGTCGAGAGCGCAGCCTCGTTCGATACGTAGCCGCTCGTGAAGAGAAGCGCGCCATCCTTGCAGTGGAGGGACGCAAGCTCCGCCTCGAGCTCGGTATGATAGTGGGTGTTGCCGCTGATGTTGCGAGTGCCCCCTGAACCGGCGCCGACGTCCCGAAGCGCCTGCTCCATCGCTTCGACGACCTTGGGATTCTGCCCCATCCCGAGATAATCGTTGGAGCACCAGACGGTTATCGGCTTCGGACCATTGCCGCCGAAGCAATGCGCATTCGGGAATTGGCCCTTGGTTCTCAGGATATCGATGAAAACGCGGTACCGGCCTTCGTCGTGAAGACGCTGTACTGCTGCTTTGAAAATGCTGTCGTAATCCAAGGCTCGCCTCGCTCGTGAGCGCCTTTAGCTCCGCCTCCGGGGCAAGGCCATTGAGAACGACTCGCAATTAGAGGGTTCGTAGCTCCGCCAATCCATATTTGGCCAATTGGCTCATCAGGGGAGCTCGCGGCTCGCCCGTGAAGACCATCAATCCCGGCGACGGACTTGCCGGCCATGGCTGTTCCCGAGTCAGCCAGGCGATGCGTCTCGCGATGCCCGGGCCGCCATCGATCCATTGCCTTCCAGGGAAAGCCGCGGCCAATTCGTCCCTCAGCAAGGGGAAATGCGTGCAGGCCAGGACGACGACGTCGATCTCTTCGCCGCCCTCAGCCCCGAACATCGGAGCGGCGGCCTCGCGCACCGCGTCGAGCGCAATCTCCCCCCCGGCGAGCTTGGCCTCGGCCAACTCGACCAGCTCGGGCGATCCGTGGCGGATGAGCGCGCAGTCAGACGCAAATTTCGCCGCAAGATCGTCGACGTAGGGCTGGCGAACGGTTGCCTGGGTGCCGAGGACACCGATGACACGGGTTTTCGACGTCTCGCCAGCGGGCTTGATTGCCGGGACGGTTCCGACGACGGGCAGATCGAGCGCTGAACGGACATGATCCAGCGCGATCGTCGAAGCCGTATTGCAGGCGATTACCGCAAGTCGCGGATGGAACCGCTCGACGAGCCGGCCGAGCAGGGCCGGAACGCGGCTCGCGATCTCGGCTTCGGTACGCTTGCCGTAGGGAAAGCCGGCATTGTCGGCGACGTAGACGAGCGGTGCATTGGGCAGCAGCTCTCGCGTCGGCGCGAGCACCGACAGGCCGCCGACGCCGGAATCAAAGAAGAGAATGGGGGCGGTTGGATCCATAATCCTTCTGTGGCTTGGTGTGTGAACGGCCGCAAGTTGCGTCGCCGTTCCGGTTTGCTACGACCGGCGCGATGGACCGCGCGATGATCCTGGCCTTGTTGTTCGGCTATCTGCTCGGATCCATTCCGTTCGGGCTGGTGCTGACGCGGATGGCCGGGAAGGGTGATCTGCGCAAAATCGGCTCGGGCAATATCGGCGCCACGAACGTTCTGAGAACCGGAAGCAAACCACTTGCGGCTCTGACCTTGATACTCGATTGCCTGAAGGCCACGGCGGCGGTCGTGCTGGCGCAACGCCTCATCGGCATGGAGACCGGCGCGGCCGCGGGAGCCGGGGCGTTCGTCGGGCATCTTTATCCCGTCTGGCTGAAGTTCCGCGGGGGCAAGGGTGTCGCGACCTTGCTCGGAGTCCTGATCCCGCTGCTGCCCATCGTGGCGATCGTGTACGTCGTGGTCTGGATCCTTTTGCTTCTGACGCTTCGAATCTCGTCAGTCGCAGGGATGGCCGCGGCGGTTAGCGCCCCCGTCATGGCCGCAATTCTGAACGATCAAACGCTCTTCCCAATGCTGCTCGGTTTCGCGTTGCTCGTCCTCTGGAAGCATCGTGAAAATATCCTTCGCCTGAAGGCGGGAACCGAGCCTCGCATTGGGAGAACCAAGGGTTGAATGACGATCTCGTAGACCGCCTTCGGTTAGTGCGCACACCGGGCATCGGGCCGGTCACCTATCGCCAGTTGATCGCAAGGTTCGGAACTCCAGAGGCCGCGCTCGCGGCGGTTCCGGAGCTCGCTCGGCGCGGCGGCGGTAAGGCCCCCGTCTTGCGGACCCGCAATGATGCCGAGCGCGAAATCGCCAAAGTGGAAAAGCTCGGCGCCAGATATCTGGCACTCGGGCGAGGACTTTATCCGCGCCTGCTTGCCGAGCTTGAGGATGCGCCACCGCTGGTCATGGCCAAGGGCGATCTCAACCTGCTGGATAAAACCGCGGTCGCGATCGTCGGTGCGCGCAATGCTTCGGCAGCCGCGTGCCGCTTCGCGCGGGGCCTGGCCTACGATCTTGGCCGGCAGGATCTGCTCGTCGTCTCCGGCTTGGCGAGAGGTATCGACAGTGCCGCTCATGACGGCGCGCTGGACACCGGGACGGTGGGTGTCGTCGCGGGCGGCATCGACATATTTTATCCCCCCGAGAACGAAGGCAGGCAGAAGGCACTGTACGAGCGCGGGCTCGTCATCGCCGAAATGCCGCCGGGGACCGAGCCGCGCGCGCGCCATTTCCCCTACCGCAACCGGATCATTGCCGGGATCAGTTCCGGTACCGTTGTCGTCGAGGCCGCGCCGCGTTCCGGTTCGCTCATCACCGCCAGGCTGGCCGCAGAAGCTGGCCGCGATGTCATGGCCGTGCCGGGATCACCGCTCGATCCCCGCGCTCAAGGCTGCAATCAGCTCATCCGCGACGGAGCCACCCTCATCCAGAACGCCGCCGATGTGGTTGAAGCACTTGGGCCGTGCGGATCGCGCGTTGCAGCCCCTCCGACCCGCTTCGACCCGGCGCCCCCGGAAGAGCCCGACGAATCCTTGCTCGGCGAGATCGAGGAGCTGCTCGGTCCATCTCCCGTTCCGGTTGATGAGATCATTCGCCTGTCCGGCGCGTCCAGTGGGACGGTGCAGATGGCCTTGCTCGAACTCGACCTCGCAGGTCGGCTCGATCGGCATGCGGGCAACAAAGTCAGCCTTAGACCCGCTTGACGAAGAGAATCTCCCGACCCCACCTTTACGCGTATGCGTGAGGAAATGCGTTGAAACTCGTTGTCGTTGAATCGCCGGCCAAGGCGAAGACCATCGAAAAATATCTTGGGAGCGGGCACCGCGTGCTTGCCTCCTTCGGACACGTGCGCGACTTGCCGCCCAAGGACGGCTCGGTCGACCCGGAGCACGGGTTCGAAATGCAATGGCAGGTCTCTCCCGATCGCTCGAAACAGCTGAAGGCCATCGCCGACGAAGCGAGGAATGCAGACACGTTGATCCTGGCGACCGACCCTGATCGCGAAGGGGAGGCGATCAGCTGGCACGTCCAGGAGGTGCTTCGCCAGAAGAAGGCCCTTCCGGCGAAGGTCGAACGAGTCACCTTCAACGCGATCACCAGTTCGGCCGTAAGCGAGGCGATGAAGAAGCCGCGTGGCCTCGATGAAGATCTCATTGACGCTTACAGGGCTCGTCGCGCTCTCGATTATCTCGTCGGCTTCACGCTGTCGCCGATCCTCTGGCGCAAACTTCCTGGAGCGAAGTCCGCCGGTCGCGTCCAGTCGGTCGCGCTTCGCCTGATTGTCGACCGTGAGCGCGAAATCGAGGTCTTCAAGCCTCAGGAATATTGGTCGGTCAGCGCGACGTTCGAGTCCGGCGGCCAGCAATTCACGGCACGCCTCGTCCAGCTTGACGGAAAGAAGATCGATCGGCTGACGATCGGGAACCGCGGCGATGCGGATGCCGCCAAAGCCGTCGTCGAAGCTGGCCGATTCACCGTTTCCTCGGTCGAGACCAAGCCCTTCGCGAAGAACCCGCCGCCGCCCTTCACCACCTCGACGCTGCAGCAGGAGGCCGCGCGCAAGCTCGGCTTCGCGGCAAGCCACACGATGCGCGTCGCGCAGGCGCTCTACGAACAGGGCCTCATCACTTACATGCGAACCGATGGCATCGACATGGCGCCGGAGGCTATCAGTGCCGCCCGGCGGGCGATCGCGACGCGTTATGATTCCGGCTATGTTCCGGACAAGCCGCGCCAGTATCAGAGCAAGATCAAGAACGCGCAGGAGGCGCATGAGGCGATCCGGCCGACGGACTTCGACCGCCGGAGCGCGGGCTCGGGCGATCACGCGCGCCTTTATGAACTAGTCTACAATCGCGCCCTGGCCAGCCAGATGGCCTCGGCCCGGCTGGAGCGCACGACCGTCGAACTAACGGACGGAGCGGGCAGGGCGGTCCTGCGTGCCACCGGACAGGTCGTGCTCTTCCCTGGCTTCATGGCGCTTTACGACGAAGGCCGCGACGATCCGCAAGACGAGGAAGGCGCGCGCATGCCGTCGCTTCGCCAAGGCGACGTTCCTGCCAAGACAGGGGTGGAGGCGACCCAAAGCTTCACCCAGCCGCCGCCGCGCTATTCGGAAGCCAGCCTCGTCAAACGCCTTGAGGAGTTGGGGATCGGACGTCCGTCGACTTACGCCTCGACTCTGCAGACGCTGAAGGACCGCGAATATGTCCGGATCGACAAGGGGCGTTTCGTCCCCGAGGAAAGCGGCCGACTCGTAACTGCTTTCCTCGAACGCTTCTTCGAGCGCTACGTCAGCTACGATTACACCGCAGAACTCGAGGAGGAGCTGGACGATGTTTCCGGCGGCCGTCTCGATTGGCACAAACTGCTCGACGACTTCTGGCGCGATTTCCAGCCCAAGGCGGGCGAGGTCATGGATCAGAAACCTTCGGAAATCACGGAGGCGCTCGACGAGTTCCTTTCACCATGGCTCTATCCCCCTCGGGCGGACGGCAGCGACCCGCGCATTTGCCCGCAATGCGGCAATGGGCGGCTTTCGCTGCGCGGCGGACGGTTCGGGGCTTTCGTTGCCTGCTCCAACTATCCGGACTGCAAATATACGCAGAAGTTCGGCCAGGGCGGCGACCAGGCGCAAAGCGACGGCCCGACTGATCTCGGCAATGACATCATGCTCAAGACCGGCCGCTTCGGACCCTATGTCGAACGCGGCGACAAGCGTGCTTCGATCCCGAAGGACGTCCCGGTCGAAGGTCTGACGACGGACATCGCCGAACGGCTTCTGTCGCTTCCGCGTGAAATCGGATTGCACCCGGTGAGCGGAAAACCGATCACGGCCTCGATCGGCCGCTACGGTCCATACCTCGCACACGATGGAAAATATGCGAGGCTCGGTTCAACGGCCGAAGTGTTCGAAACCGGTATGAACGCTGCCGTTTCCAAGCTTGCGGATGCCGCATCGGGAGCCGGCCGGAAGGGCTCCGCGTCGCGTGAGCCGGTC
>DATLOY010000071.1:0-11996 GCA_035536015.1 Sphingomicrobium sp. | reverse complement strand
GAAACTGGGTCATCTTGCCCTTTTCCCCTCCTGGATGTGGCATGGAACCCAGCCGTTCACAGACGGAGAGCGCCTGACGGTCGCTTTTGACGTCCGACCGCCCTTATGAGGTCGTTTGACGAAAAGCATGTTGCCCCGAATTCCTTCGCGGAGCATTTTTTCGGTGTGTGATCATTCACTTGGAGGACCTTCATGAAGTTTGCGGCCAGTATCCTTGTGGCGTCAGCCGTCGGTTTGCTTTCGGTAAGCGCGTCGGCGCAGGATGCTTCGGCGCCTGCCCCTGCAAAGAAGGCGCTGGATCCCAACCAGGTCGTTTGTGAGAAGCAGGAGGTCCTCGGCAGCCGGCTCGCCACGACGCGCGTGTGCCATACGCGGGCGGAATGGGCGGCGCTTCGTTTGGCGGATCGCCAGGAGATCGACCGGGCCCAGATCAACCGCGGAATGCGCGACGACCATTGAGGTTGAACGCAGGGCGGCCGTTCATTTTCCTGTATTGGAGATTGTAGTATTCAGCCTTGATTGGAGGCAGTTATGAAACGAGCGGTGTTCATACTGGCAACAACATTTGTCGGTTTCGCATCGGCGGGCTCGGCTTCTTCCCCTCAGGCGGCAGCGCAGCCGGCACCGTCGGCAAAGAAGATGCTCGATCCCAACGAGATGGTGTGTGAAAAGCAGGGCGTACCCGGCAGCAGACTTGTCGCTGCGCGTGTCTGCCATACGCGTGCCGAGTGGGCGGACCTGAAGGGCCAGGATCGCCAGGAGCTGGAGCGCGTCCAGGTTCAGAGGGGTATGCAGAAGTAGCGAACCGCGGCGCGAACGTGCTAGCAGTACTAACGTTCTAGCCCTTGGTTGGAGACTGATATGAAATGTCAGTTCGGAACCGCCATAGTGTTGGCATTTGCCGCGATCACCATTCCCGCGGCGGCATCGGCGCAGGACTCAGCAACCCGGCCGCCGCCCGATCCCAATGAAAAGGTTTGCGAAACCGTAACAACAATCGGGAGCCGGATTGCGGCAAAGAAGGTCTGCGCAACTCGCGCCGAATGGGCTCAAAAGCGCAAGGATGACCGCAATCTCGCTGAGGATATCCAGCACGGAATGGGCTTCAATCGTTGCACCGACTCTCCCGGTGGAGCACGGAAGGGGACTGTATCATGTTAGTTCGCGCAGCATTGGGTGCGGCAGCTTTGAGCTTCGCGTTCGTGACGACCGCCAGTGCCGACGATGTGCCCTCTTCTGCAAAGAAGCCGGCGATCGATCCTAACCAGAAGGTTTGTGAGACCGTCACCGAAATCGGCAGCCGGCTCGCTGCGAAGAAAATCTGCGCAACACGCGCGGAATGGGCGGAAAAGCGTAAGCAGGACCGTGAAACCGTCGACGACGCGCAACGCAGCGCGCATATCGGCTGCTCGGTCGTCGGCACCCACAGCGGAACGCCGTCCTGCTAACGCGATCACTCCTGAGTCAGGGCCGGTAGGCGGTTAAGCGGCTCGCTGCTTCTCGGACTCGAGGCTGAGGCTCAGCTGGCCCTCGCCTTCGTCAACCCGCACGAGTGAATTGTCCGGGATCTCGCCAGCCAGGATCTTATCGGCCAGTGGGTCCTGCAGATATTTCTGCACGGCGCGCTTCAGGGGCCGGGCACCGTACACCGGGTCATAGCCAACCCTCCCGAGCCAGGCGCGAGCGGCGTCGGTGAGGTCAAGCTTGATCTTGCGATCCTCGAGCAGCTTTTGCAGCCGCGCGACCTGGATATCGACGATCGGTCCCATGTGACCCGCCGAGAGCCTGTGGAACAGGATGATCTCGTCCAGACGGTTGAGGAATTCCGGCCGGAAGTGCGCGCGGACGACCTCCATGACCTGGGGTTCGACCTTCTCAACCGCTTCATCCTCGCCGAGCGCCGCGAGATATTGCGACCCGAGGTTCGACGTCAGGATGATGATGGTATTGGTGAAGTCCACCGTGCGGCCCTGACCGTCGGTCAGGCGCCCGTCATCGAGGACCTGGAGCAGCACGTTGAACACGTCGCCGTGCGCCTTCTCGACTTCGTCGAACAGGACGACCTGATAGGGACGGCGTCGAACCGCTTCGGTCAGGAGTCCGCCCTCCTCATAACCGACATAGCCTGGAGGGGCGCCGATCAGCCGTGCGACGGCATGCTTCTCCATGAATTCACTCATGTCGATGCGGACCATCGCGTGGGCATCGTCGAACAGGAACTCGGCGAGCGCCTTCGTCAGCTCGGTCTTTCCGACGCCTGTCGGCCCGAGGAAAAGGAAGGAGCCCAGGGGCCGGTTCGGATCCTGCAGTCCAGCGCGAGCCCGGCGGACGGCGGATGAGACGGCCTTCACCGCATCTTCCTGGCCAATCACTCTGGCGCCGATTGCCTGCTCCATCTGCAGCAGCTTCTCGCGCTCACCTTCCATCATCCGTTCGACTGGAATGCCCGTCCATCGGCTGACAACCGCCGCGATATCCTGATCGGTCACTTCCTCGCGGAGCATCGCTCCGTGAGTCGCGGCCTGGGCATCGGTCAATTGCTTTTCGAGCTGCGGAATTCGTCCATATTGAAGCTCGCCAGCCTTGGCGAGGTCGCCGTTGCGCTGCGCCTGCTCCAGCTCGATCCGCGCAGAATCGAGCTGTTCCTTGAGCTTGGCCTCACTCGAAATTTTCTCTTTTTCCGCCTGCCAGCGCTGGGTCAGCTCGGCAGACTGCTGCTCAAGGTTCGCGAGTTCCTCTTCAAGCTTCTCGAGGCGGTCCTTGGACGCTTTGTCCTGTTCTTTCTTCAGCGCCTCGCGCTCGATCTTCAGCTGGATGATCCGCCGGTCAAGATTCTCGATCTCCTCGGGCTTGGACTCCACCTCCATGCGGATTCGGCTTGCGGCCTCGTCCATCAAATCGATCGCTTTGTCGGGGAGGAAACGATCGGTGATGTAGCGGTTGGACAGGGTCGCCGCAGACACGATCGCAGCATCGGTGATGCGCACGCCGTGGTGAAGCTCGTACTTCTCCTTGAGGCCGCGCAGGATCGAGATCGTGTCGGGAACGGTCGGCTCGCCGACGAACACGGGCTGGAAGCGCCGCTCCAGCGCGGCGTCCTTCTCGACATGCTTGCGATATTCGTCGAGCGTCGTCGCCCCGATGCAGTGCAACTCGCCCCTTGCGAGGGCGGGCTTCAGCAGGTTCGACGCGTCCATCGCACCTTCGGATTTTCCGGCGCCGACGAGGGTGTGCATCTCGTCGATGAAGAGGATGATGTCGCCCGCGGCCTGGCGGACCTCGTCGAGGACGCCTTTCAGTCGCTCTTCGAACTCGCCGCGATATTTCGCACCCGCGATCAGCGCACCCAAATCGAGGGAAAGGAGGCGCTTGTCCTTGATCCCGTCGGGGACATCGCCGTTGGCGATGCGTAGCGCGAGACCCTCGACGATCGCCGTCTTGCCGACGCCGGGCTCTCCGATCAGGACTGGATTGTTCTTCGTCCGGCGCGCGAGCACCTGGATGGTGCGGCGGATTTCCTCATCACGGCCGATAACGGGGTCGAGCTTGCCTTGTACGGCCACCTCGGTGAGATCGCGCGCATAGCGCTTGAGCGCATCATAGCGGTCCTCGGCGCCCTGGGTGTCCGCGGTCCGTCCGCCGCGCAGCTTGTCGATCGCCGCATTGAGATTTTGAGCGGTGACGCCGGCCTTCGCCAGCACCCCGCCAACGTCGGTATTCTTGGCGAGCGCCATGGCAAGGAGCAGGCGCTCTACCGTGACATATTGGTCGCCGGCCTTGGTCGCGATTTGCTCGGCCTGATCGAGAATGCGGATGGTGTCGCCGTCGAGTGCCGGCGCCTGCGTCGCGCCGCTGCCCGTGACCGCGGGAATCTTCGAGACCAGCATATCGACTTCGCGGCGGGCGGTTTGCGCGTCCCCGCCCGCAGCCTGGATCAGGCCCGCGGCCATGCCTTGCTCGTCGTCGAGCAAGGCCTTCAAGAGATGCGCCGGCGCGATGCGCTGATGATGTTCGCGAACCGCGATCGTCTGGGCGGCTTGCAGGAAGCCCCGGGCGCGGTCGGTCAGTTTCTCAAAATCCATTCATTACCCCTCTTTGTGGGGCCGATATGGTGTTGCAGTACGGCAACACAAGCCTAGTGCTGGTGTCCCCGTTCGGGGCCATGCGCCGGCGTGGCGACCGGTTGCGCGGCCATTGCGGGCGTCGCAGGGACGGGCGTCGCAGGGACGGGCGCCGCAGCGACGGGCGCAGCTGCGGCCGGTGCCGACTGGGCGGACGTCGCTCCAGGTGCCGCCGTTTGGCTGGTGACCGCCGGAATTGGCTGGCCCACGGATGCAATATCCTCTGGATGGATCAGCGGCGGGCACTCCGCCGCGACCGCCGGATCCATGTTCCAGCGGCGGAACTTGGTCGAGTCCACATGGAAGCGCATGAAAGCGTAGAATCCCAGGCCCGCGCCGTAGGCGGCCCCATGCTCCGAGTGGTTCGCACACAAGGCTCGCATCAATTGCTCGCGCGTCATTGGCCTTAACGGCACCATGTCGATCGCCGAATAATGCTTGTGAGCGCTTTCCGGAGCGCCGCCAGCGCATTGGTTCAGCGCCGGATTCCGATATCCGGAGACCGGTTCGACCGGCCCGACGGCCGGAATCACATAATCATGCACGTAGCGGAGAGTCTGGACGATGTGCGGCCATTCGCTCGTCGGCGGGACTTCGAACGGCTGGCCGCCACACTCCCTCCACGAAGTCGCCGTCCGCAGAAGTTGCCAGGTCGGGAGGATCCCCGCGACCTGCCAGGTCGCAAGATATGTATTGAACTCCTTGATCTGCGCGGCTCGCCAGGGTGCGGCCAGGTACCAGGAACGATAACCCGGCTCATCCTGGCCGGCCGTGATGTAGTCGGCTGCCGGGTCGAAGAGCGCGGGGACGGCGATCGGAGCGATGGGACCTTGCACCGTCGTGGGAGTTTGGGCGGACATCAGAATGACGACGGGCACGAGCATCGGGGAACCATACTCTCATGGTTCGCCTTGAAAAGCGCCGAACACCTGCCGACATCGCGCGGATGTCACAGTCCATCGAGGTCGATCTTCCGCACAAACTGGGCCGCGACGAGGCGCGCCGCCGAATCGCCAGCAACATCCACCGGCTTGAGGAACATATTCCGGGCGGAGCGAAGGTCGAATCTGGCTGGTCCGGCGACCAGTTGAACCTCAACGTCCGCGCGCTCGGGGACTCCGTTCAATCGACGATCGACGTCGAAGAAACGAAGGTCCACGTGAAGGTGCTTCTGCCGGGCCTGCTCGGAATGTTCGCCGCTCCGATCCAGGCGATGCTGCAGAAGAAGGGCGACCTGCTGCTCGAAGATCGGCGGGACTGACGCTTCCCTTTCGCTCGTCGGTCGTTAGCATCCCCGCAAAAGCAGGAGCAGCGCATGCGGCATTTCGCGGTGGTCGGATCAGGACCGGCGGGATTCTACACCGCCGAGGCGCTGGAAAAGGCCTATGGCGAGAAAGCTCGCATCGACATCCTGGATCGTTATCCGGTCCCATATGGCCTGATCCGCTTCGGCGTGGCGCCTGATCACCAATCCCTGAAGGCCGTCAGCAAGCGTTATGACAAGGTAGCCGAAAGCGCCGGCGTCGATTTCATCGGCAATGTCAGCGTGGGCAATGACGTGTCGGTTGCCGAACTGCTCGAACTTTACGATGCCGTCGTCCTTGCCATCGGCGCGCCGCACGATCGCAAGCTCGGAATCCCCGGTGAAGAGCTGGCCGGAGTCGTCGGATCCGGCGAATTTGTCGGCTGGTATAATGGCCATCCTGAATTCGCCGACCTCGATCCGCCGCTGGGCGGTACGCATGCCGCGGTGATCGGCAACGGCAATGTCGCGCTCGATTGCGCGCGGATCCTTTCGAAGACACGGACCGAATTCGAAGGGTCGGACATCGTCGGCCATGCGCTCGATGCGCTCGATGTTTCGGCGATCCGTACCGTGACGATCCTCGGCCGGCGCGGGCCGCATCAGATCGCGATGACTCCCAAGGAACTGGGCGAACTTGGCCACCTCGAAGCGGCATCGCCGGTGGTGGACCTCGCCGATTTCCCTCCGGTCGAGGCGGACGATGCGCTCGAACCCGGCCAGCGCAAGTCGATCAATATCCTGCGTGAGTTCGCGGCCACCCCCGCCGATGTCGCCAAGCCCAAACGAATGGTCTTCGACTTCTTCGCTAAGCCACTCCGGATCGAAGGAGACGGCAAGGCCGACAAGATCATCGTCGAGCGCACGCAGCTGGATGAAAAAGGCGCTGCGCGCGGAACGGGCGAGACCTACGAAGTGCCGGCCTCGCTGATCATCACGGCCATCGGTTATTCGACCCCGCCGCTCGAAGGCGTCGCCTATGACGAGCGTGGGACAAAGTTCACCAATGAGAACGGCCGCATCGCTGAAAGGCTTTATGCCGTTGGCTGGGCACGCCGTGGACCGACGGGAACGATCGGCACCAACCGGCCCGACGGCTATGAAGTCGCCGACCAGATCGCGACTGCCATGCCTCCCGGAAGCGAAAGCGGAAAGCCCGGTGCCGAGGCTCTGAAGCGGCTGCTCGAAGACCGCGGAGTCATGCCGACCGACTATGACGATTGGCGCAGGATCGAGGAGACGGAGGCGGCGAATGCTCGCCCCGGCTCCCCGCGCGAGAAGTTCGTGCGTGTCGAGGATTGGCTGAATACCCTCGGCCGCTGATAGCGGTTGCGCTCGGACGAGCCCGCCTCTATCTAGCCGCGGCCTTGGCTCCCGCCGCGACCGATCGTCGCATCTCAGCGGGTTCCGGTCGGGGAGTAGCTCAGCCTGGTAGAGCACTGTCTTCGGGAGGCAGGGGCCGGAGGTTCGAATCCTCTCTCCCCGACCAACACTTACGTGCGTTAGTGTCCAGTATTTTAACCTTAATTCCTTAAGCCGGAGGCATGGCTTTTGCCGCCAAACGCCTGCGAACAAGCAGCGCGGTCCCCTTGGGCTGCGCGCTTGCGGCGCTATGGGCCGCGCCGGCCAACGCGTCCGTCGACCTGTTCTCGGCCAATACGCTCGAACTTTCGGGCGATGTCCGGGTCACGGCGACCGATGGCGAGAAGAGTTGGCTCGACGGCGGCTTCGGAAAGCTGCGCTCGAGCGGCGGCGGTGACGATTTCCGTGGGCGCCCCCAACTTGGGAACGTGAGCCTTGTCTGGAAGCCGCAATTCGCCTGGTCGATCGGAGCGGTCGTGGTCGGATCGCTCCAGGGCGGCGAACGGACCGAGGCTGGCCTCAGCCAGGCCTACCTCACCTACCGCCCGATGCGCAGCAGCAAGCTGGCTCTCTCCGCCCGCGCCGGGCTTATGTGGCCACCAATCAGCCTCGAACATGAAGGCGCGGATTGGCACGTCAAGGACAGCATCACGCCGTCAGCGATCAACAGCTGGATCGGCGAGGAGGTCCGCCCGGTCGCGGTCGAAGGCACATTGGCGCTTGAGCTCGGCGAGCATACGCTGAGAGCGACAGCAGCGGTCATGGCGGGCAATGACACGGCCGGCACCTTGCTCGCCTTTCGCGGTTGGGCGCTGCACGACCGGACGACGCTGGCGTTCCATCGCCAGCCCTTGCCGCCGATGGATGAGGAGCAATTGGGCTATCAGGCCCCTTTTACCCATCCGCTGCTCGATATTCACGACGGCTTTGCTCATCGGCCCGGCTATTATGCCAAACTCGTCTGGCAGCCGCCGATTCCGGTTCGCGTCGAGCTGTTTCGTTATGACAATCGCGCGGATCCCGAAGATTTCAACATGACTCCGGAATGGGGCTGGCGCACGCGGTTCAATCAGCTGGCCGGCGCTGCTGAACTGGGCGGCGATACCGAACTCAAGGTCCAGGCGATGAGCGGGCGTACGAAGATGGGCTTTCCGGAGGGCGAAAGACGGTGGGTCGATGCGCGTTTCCGATCGGCTTTCGCGCTGATTACACACAGGTTCGGGCCGTTCGGAATTGCCGGTCGCATCGAAGGCTTTGGCGTCCGCGACCGCGGAAGCGTCTGGGGCCGCGAATATGACGATGGCGGCTGGTCCGCGATGATCGCCGGAAAGCGCGATTTCGGGCCGTTTACCGCGCTTGTTGAACTGCTCCACGTGTCGAGCAAGCGTGACGATCGCGACGGAATCGGGCTCCAGCCACGTCAGAAGCAAACGCAGTTGCAGGGCGAACTGCGAATGCGATGGTAACCACGCTCGAATACCGGCCTGTTTACCCTCTTGGCTTAACACTCGGGAATGGCGCGTAATTTCCTGTTGTTCGCGGCAGGTCTGGGCCTGACCGCGCCGCTCTCCGCAGCCCCGCTCGCGGTGCGCGTCGTTGACGCCTCGGGCCGCCCGGTTCGAGACGCAGTAGTGACTCTTTATCCGGCTGGAAGCGCGGCCCGCGCCCCTTCGGCCGGCGGACGTTTCGTGGTCTCACAGCAAAACCTGCAATTCCATCCGTTCCTGACGATCGTTCCGGTCGGCGCGGATGTGTCCTTCCCGAACCTCGATCCGACCAAGCACCACGTCTATTCCTTCTCGCCCGCAAAAAGGTTTGAGCTGAAGCTCTTCGCCAGGGATCAGTCGCGCACCGTTCGTTTCGACAGGGCCGGCGTCGTCGCCTTGGGCTGCAATATCCACGACGCGATGAGCGCCTTCATCGTGGTGACCGACAGTGCCTGGACGGCCCGTACGAATGCCCAGGGAATCGCCGCCTTTGGCAATGCGCCCAACGCGCCTGGGCGGGTGACTGTTTGGCATCCGTTTCTTCGCGCACCCGGCGGTACGCTGCAGCAAGCAATCGCGCCAACGCAGCGCAGTGCCAATTTCATGGTTCGCCTTCGGCCGCCCCCGGTCCCAATGTCGATGGACTATTGATCCGTGCGGGCTTTCCGCTCCCTCAGTACCAGGCTCACGGTGCAGTTCGCCTTGCTGTTCGCGGCGGCCATGCTCATCGTCTCGGCCGCACTCTCGACGTTGATTTCGGGCTCGGCCTCGCGACAGGTCGAGAGTCAGTTGCAATCCAGCGGCGCGGTTTACGACCGGCTTTGGCTGCAACGCTCGCACGAGCTGCAGAATGCGGCGCAATTGCTTGCCCACGATTTCGGCTTTCGCGCGGCGGTTGCGACCGGCGATCAGGCGACGATCCAATCGGCTCTCGGCAACGCGGCGACGCGCCTCAGGGTGCGAACGGCTTTCATCGTCAGCGCTGACGGTCGTGTGTGGGGGATCGACCCCGCCGTGCAATCGAACGAGGCCGCGAACCTCTGGGGGCCGCTGGACGACGGTCGCCTGACGGGTGTCGCCGTTCTCTCGGGACGTCCGCGACAGCTCGTCGGGGCGCCGATCATGGCCCCGACTCTCCTCGGCTGGGTCGTATTCGCCGCGGACCTGGATGAGCGTGAAATGCGATCGCTCGAGAAGCTTTCCGCGATCCCATTGCAGGCCGCGGTCTTGGCGCAGAGCCACCGCCGCTGGTCAGAGGCCGTGGGCAGCATGCCGAGCGTCGATCAGGCGGCTGCCGGCCTTGCTGAACGCCATGTCCGCAGGAAGGCGGCATTCGAGATGCAGGTCGCGGGCGACCGCTCAATCGCGCTGGCCAAGCCGCTTCCCACTTTTGCGAGCGGCGACCGGGCAATCCTCCTGCTGGCTTATCCCAAGGCCGAAGCGCTCGAGAGCGCGCGCAAGCTGCAGCTGGCGCTTGCCGTCATGACGTTACTGGGCTTGCTCCTTGTGGGGCTCGCAACCTGGCGGGCCGCGGGAAAGATTACGCAACCGCTTGCGCGTCTCGACGATGCCGCGGGGCGCCTCGCTTCAGGTGAGCATGTTCAGGTGCGGGTGCGCGGACGCGACGAGCTCGCGCGTCTCGCCGCGAGCTTCAACGAAATGGTCGGCAAGATCGCCGAACGCGAGCAGCGAATCACGCAGCTGGCGTTCAACGACGTCCTCACCGGCCTTCCCAACCGAACCATGTTCCAGCAGCAGCTCGACCATCTTTACCGGGCGTCGAGGGGCAACGGCAGCCTGTTTGCGCTCCACTGCCTGGATCTCGACCAGTTCAAGGTGATCAACGACACGCTCGGCCATCCGGCCGGCGATGCATTGCTCGTCGAAGCCGGGCAGCGGCTGATGCATGCAGCTCGTGGGCAATTCGTCGCCCGGCTCGGCGGCGACGAGTTCGTGGTTCTCCAGGCCCTGGGTCAAGATCGCGAGGCCGTCGATCGCCTTGCGCGCGACATCCTTTCGGCGATCTCGCAGCCCCTGCGGATCGACGGGAATGAGATCATTCCAACGACGAGCATTGGAATCGCCCTTGCCCCGGACGATGGAACGGATGGCGAAGCCTTGCTGAAGAACGCCGATCTGGCGCTTTACCGCGCGAAGGAAGCCGGTCGCGGCACCTTTGCCTTCTTCGAGGAGAGCCTCAACGAACGCGCGCAGGTCCGCCGCCAGCTGGAGACCGACCTTCGCCAGGCGATCGATCGAGGCGAATTCGAATTATATTATCAGCCTTTGTTCGATCTCGAGCAGAATCGAATCTGCTCGTTCGAAGCGCTGCTGCGCTGGAATCATCCGAAGCGCGGGCTGATATCTCCGGCGGAGTTCGTACCCGTGGCCGAGGAGGCGGGGCTGATAGTGCCGATCGGCGCCTGGGTCATCCGCGAGGCCTGTTCCCGCGCGATGACATGGCCCGAGCACATCCGGATCGCGGTCAACGTCTCGCCGGTTCAGTTCCATCGCGGCGGACTGCAGGAGACAATCCTCCAGGCGCTGGCGAACAGCGGTCTGGCTCCGGGCCGGCTCGAGGTGGAGATCACGGAATCGATCTTCCTCGAAGGCGGAGAAGCGACGCTTCGACTGCTGCATTCGCTACGCAAACTCGGGATCCGGGTTGCACTGGATGATTTCGGCACGGGCTATTCGTCGTTGAGCTACCTGCAGAGCTTCCCGTTCGACAAATTGAAGATCGACCGAAGCTTCATCCAGAATTTGCTGACCCGCGACGGTGCGAGCGCGATCGTGCGCGCGATTACCGAATTGGCGCAGGCGCTCGGCATCGAAACGACGGCCGAAGGTGTCGAGGAGACTGCGCAGCTCATGGAACTGCGCTCGCACGGCTGCTCGTCAGTGCAAGGCTTCCTCTTCGCCGAACCGATGACCGCGGCGGATGTCGAAACGCTGTTTCGGGAAGAACGGGATTCTGTTCAGAACGTCGCTTGATTGCCTGATCGATCGAGGATCTGCTCATCGATCTGTTCGATCCTGGTGACGCCCGTCAGTGCCATCGCGACCTTCATCTCGGCTTCGATAAGCTTGAGGACATGCGCTACTCCGGCCTCGCCGCGAGCCGCGAGCGCATAAGCCCAGGCCCGGCCGAGCAGCACAAAATCGGCTCCGAGACCGAGCATTCGCACCACGTCGAGGCCGGAGCGCACCCCGCCGTCGGCGAATATCTTCGATCGACCCGCGATCGCATCCGCAACCGCGGGCAAGGCCCGAGCCGTCGAGCTGACTCCGTCGAGCTGGCGGCCACCGTGATTGGAAACGACGACCCCGTCGGCACCGCTCGAAGCGGCCGCCCGCGCATCGTCAGGATCGAGGATGCCCTTGATGATCAGCGGCCCTTTCCACTGGGCCCGGACCCATTCGACGTCAGTCCAGCTGACGCTCGCATCGAAATTGGCGCCGACCCAACCCATCAAATCCTCGAGCGCCGCCCCGGCGCCGAGGAGTGGTTCGAGGTTTCCAAAGGTGAGCGGACGGCCCTGCACTGCCACGTCCCAGGCCCAGCCGGGCCGGGCGGCGACTTGCCGAAAGCGGCTGGCTTTCCCGCGGATCGATCCCGACAGGCCCGAACGATAGTCGCGGTAACGCGTGCCGGGCACCGCGAGGTCGACGGTCAACAACAAGGCTCCGCACCCGGCCTCGCGAGCGCGTTCGATCATGGCG
>DATLOY010000070.1:0-5347 GCA_035536015.1 Sphingomicrobium sp. | reverse complement strand
GCAGGAAAGCCCGATCGTCGTTCAGGGCGTTCCGGTCCCCAACATGCGCATTGAGCGCGTATCCTTCTATGATCTGAACCTGGCCAGCCGGGCCGGAGAGCAGGCGTTGATGCGCCGGGTCAGCCAGGCGATCGAGCGCGTTTGCCTCTACGACAACGGCCGCTGGTACGGGATGAGCGAGCCCTCGTACAATCAGTGCAGCTGGGGAGCCTGGGCCCGCGCCCGGCCGCAGATGATCGGCGCGATCTCCCGCGCGAGGGCCGCGGCTTATTACGCGGCGTACAGGCGTTACTGACCGGCCAACCGGCGGAAGCGATAGCGCCCGCGAACCGGAGCGGCTTGATAGCTGTGTCCCGACGTGCAGGTCACCTTGAAGGTGCCTGGCGCGCCGCCTTCGACCGCGGTCGCTGAAGCCACCTGGCCGCAGGCATAGCCGATTCGCCCGATCGTTCGCGCGATGACGCTCTTGGGAAGCGGTAAGCTTGCCTGGACGATATTGGCCGAGGGCGCTTCCGCGACCGTGGACCCCGCCGACGCATAATATGGCTGGGCGGGTTGGGGCGAACTTGGCCCGGTTTCATCGGCCGCCAACGCATTTGTCGGCCGGCGCCCCATATGCCGCGAGGAGGCGACGCGAGCCGGACGGCCGGACCATGCCTTCGCCCTGGCGACCGGGACCGCGCCCGGGGCTGTATTGAGCGGAAACGGCTCGGCCGGCGCGAGCGCGACCTTGACCACGCGCTTCGACGGCTGCGGCTCCGGGTAATTGCCCGCAAGCGATCCCGCCCAGGCGGCAATGAGGGCGACGGCCGCGCCCGCGCCGCCGATCACGATCGCCGGCTTCCTCCACTCGATCGGCGCCTCTTCGCCGCCAAGCTGGGCCTCTGCCGGCTGCGGCGCTGGGCGAGGATGCACAAACGCGGGAATGTCGGCGCGCGGCGCCACTTCGGCCTTGCGGGGCGGCGGTGGCGTCGGATCTGGCCGAGGCTGCGGCACGGCCTCCGGCAGGGGGCTGGGCCGGGCCGATGCGCGGAGGAGGTACGGCGATGCCTGCCACTGCACTTTCGCCGGGGCTTCGGGCTTGGGCGCAATTCCAATCGACTCGTCATAGGCTTTCCGTCTGACGGGATCCCGAAGCACTTCGTAGGCGATGCTGACCTCGGCAATTCCTCCGAAGGCGCGCGGACGAATTGCGCTCATCTCTCTGGCGAACGCGCGCTGTATCTGGTCTTCGGTTGCGCCCGGCTCGAGCCCCAGTGTGGCGTAGTGCGTCGGTCGCGACGTGACGGCGCTCGTCATTTGGATCCCCCAAGACAGACTTTTTGCGATTCTTAAGTCGCGGAAGTCTCGGCTGTTTTTGACGAAAATCCAGCTCGGCCCAGCGCAGGAAGCACCCCGCTGATCTTTTCCCGATTCACCGCATTGCGGTTAACCGATCGGATGTGGTGGCATCGGCTGGCCGTCCGGCGCGAGATTTGCCATGGTCATTGCGGGGGGTCCGATGGGTAAAGCTTCGACGAGCCGATTCACGCGCTGGGTCCTTCCTGGCTTGGGCGTAAAAGCCGTCGTCATCGGCGGCGGCTACGCGACCGGCCGAGAGCTCGTCGAGTTCTTCTTGAGCCGCGGCCCCTGGGGCGGTCTCTTTGCAATGCTGTTTGCGACCCTGCTCTTCAGCCTGTTTTGCTCGCTCACGTTCGTCGCTGCCCTGCGCTTCCAGACTTTCGATTACCGGAGCTTCATCAGGCAGTTGCTCGGCCCCGCCTGGCCGCTCTTCGAGCTTGCTTATCTGATGTTCGTTATCCTGATCCTGGCGGTCTATGGAGCTGCCGCGGGCGCGATCGGAAACGCAGTCTTCGGCGCGCCTTTGTGGGCGGGGACGGTCCTTCTCGCGATCTGCATCGCCGGCATCGTCGCTTTCGGCAACAAGGCGGTCGAGCGCCTTTTCCGCGACGTCTCTTACTATCTGTACGCGATCTACGCGGCCTTCATCGTCCTTGCGCTATGGAAGTTCGGCGACCGCATTCCCGGCAGCTTCGCGGCCAATCCCCAGACCTCGGGCTGGGCTTTCGCGGGCCTCACCTACTTCGGCTATAATATCGTCGGCGCGATCGTCATCCTGCCCGTCCTTCGTCACCTGCTGAGCGATCGCGATGCCGTGATCGCCGGGGTGATCGCCGGCCCGCTGACGATGATTCCCGCGATGCTCTTCTTCATCCCGATGGCCGCTTTCTATCCGGAGGTGCAAGGCGCCGTACTCCCATCCGATTTTCTCCTTCAGCGGATCGGCATTCCGGCATTCCACCTTCTTTTCCAGGCAATGATCTTCTCGGCCCTTCTCGAGAGCGGAACGAGCTCCGTTCACGCGATCAACGAGCGGATCGACCATGCCTGGACCGCGCGCTCGGGCAAGGCGCTGACCCACCGGCAACGCCTTGCCATCGCCCTCGTCGTCATCGTCGTCTGCATGTTCCTTGCCAGCCGGTTCGGCCTCGTGGCGCTGATCGCCACCGGCTACCGCGACCTCGCCTATGTCCTGCTCGCGACGTTCATCCTGCCGCTCGCGACCGTCGGCGTGTGGAAGCTGCTGCGCCGCCGGAACAGCTCGCCGGAACCCGCGATGACGCCCTCGCCTTGAACCGCGGTTCCGCGGCTCCATATTGCTCTTATGTCTGAACGTCCCTCACGCTCAGAAATTCATCCGGGCAGCAGTACCGAGCGAGCCTAGCGCCTCGGGCCGCCTTCCGCCCGAGGCCTTCCCAATGAGCAGCGCTTCGCAAGGACGCGAGCGCATCCGTTGAAATCAGCCAGACGAACGCGAGCCCGCGAGGTTCGCGGACCGTTCGCGCGCTTCTGGCCGCATTGGAGAAGTTCGGTGCAAAGCCAACGTTTCGCAGTTGAGTTCGACCGCCGCACAATCGGCATTGCCGTGCGCGTGCCCGGCGGTTTCATGTTCTTTTCATCGACCGATGATTTCCAGGAAATCGACGGCCGTCTGTTTCGCCGAGTTCGCGCTTTGGAGCGCGAGCTGAAGAAAGTCGCGCGGAGGAAGCGCCCCGAGCCCGCATCTCGCCAACCGCTCTTCCTGATCTGAACCCGCAAGCGATCTCCCGAGGAGAAAATCATGAACGCCCACATAAGGCGCGAAGAAGTGCGCGCGCTGCGAATGTCCCGCCAGGACATTGCGGACCTGATCCAGCGCTATCCGAATGTCTCCGACGAGGAGACGGCGCAGATCGTGACATATTTGCGCAAGGGCCGGCACCTCGACGTCGGGATCCTGACCGGCGACGAAAGGCTGAAGCCGAAGCTCGACCGGTTCATGGCAGATCACCGCAAGCACTTCCGCCTCGGTTTCGGCGAGGCCACCGCGGTGATCGCGGCAATCACCGGCTTCCTGCTTGTCTTCTGGCTGATCTGGGAAGCGATGCGCGCGAGCAGTATCTAAGCTTCTTGCCTCGTTCCGCTTAATCGGGATCCGGCCGAGTGCCGCATCGCGAACTGGATGCGCTCGGTGGCAGGGTCGAAGAACCTGATTACTATTTCTACTTTTTTTTGGCTGTTTTCAGAACTTGTTCCTGTTTTGCGCAAGAAAAACGGGATGTTTTTTATATGTCGTCTAGAAATACGTCCCTTTAAGGGGGTTGATTGCCCGAATGATGCACGATTTTTTAACCGGGGATCTTTGAACAATCACGATGACAGTCGCTGAGTGCCGAGGTTCTGGGGACGAGTAAATGCGCGCCAAATTTCTCCTGATTGCTGCGGCATTGTCGACTGCAGCAGTTTCAATGACGCCGGCCTATGCGCAGAACACGCCTTCATCACGAACGCAGGCGGAAATTCAGGCTGCCTGGCAGGCGGCTGCAAAGTCCGGGACATTCGGGCCCGCGCAAATCAGGCTGCTTGATCAGGCGACGCTCAACATCACGGACGATGAAGTTTTCATCCCGGCGGCCGAGGCCAATCGAATCATGGCGGCTCTGGGGAATTCGTCGACACCTGAGCGCTTCGGACTCGTGACCGAAAAAAGCGACAACGTTAGGTGGATGGTCGACGTCACCTGGATCAAGGAAGGCTACGTCCGCGATGGCGACGCCAAGGAGTGGCAGGCCGACGCAATGCTCGAGGACCTTAAGGAAGGTACCGAGCGAGGGAATGCCGAGCGGCTTGCTCGCGGCATTCCGGCGCTTGACGTAACCGGCTGGGTCGAGAAGCCGGCATATGATTCGGCATCGCATCGCCTTGTCTGGTCACTGTCTTTACAGGATCGCGGCGCGCCTGCGGGCCAGCCCCAGACCATCAATTACAATACGTACGCGCTCGGCCGCGAAGGTTATTTCAGCCTGGACCTCATCACGGGGTCCGACACAATCGGAACCGACAAGCTGGTCGCTCGCAATTTGCTGGGCACGCTCAACTACCGTCCGGGAAAGCGTTATGAGGATTTTAGCAGCTCGACCGACAAGGTGGCTGCTTACGGTCTCGGCGCCCTGGTTGGCGTGGTCGCGGTAAAGAAGCTCGGCCTGCTGGGCCTCATCGGCGTATTCCTGTTGAAGATCTGGAAATTGGCGGCTGTCGCGCTCGTCGGAGCCGGGGCAGCCGTACGCCGTTTCTTCGGACGCCAAAAAGAAGACGCCGCCTGATGGGCGCTGCGCTCGGCCTGCTGTTCGGCCTGTTCAAGTTTGGCAAGATCGGCGGCACGATCCTGACCATGCTCGTGGCCCTGGCCGTCTACACGAGCATATTCGGCTGGCAGTATGCCGCGGGCTTCATCGCCCTGATCTTCATTCACGAAATGGGGCACTTCCTTGCCGCGAAGCAGCGCTCGCTGGCGGTGAGCGCTCCAACCTTCATCCCGTTTGTCGGCGCCTGGATCGAACTCAAGGACCAGCCGATGGACGCGGAAACCGAGGCGTACGTGGCGAGCGCCGGGCCGTTGTTTGGCACAGTCGCCGCGACTCTGGTCTACCTTTGGGGCCGGGAGGCGGAAAGCGGACTTCTGCTCGCAATCGCTTACTCCGGCTTCTTCTTGAACTTCTTCAACCTCATTCCTCTGTCCCCGCTCGATGGCGGAAGGATGACGGCCATCCTTTCACCGCGCGTCTGGTTCCTGGGCGTTCCGATCATGCTCGCACTGATGCTCTATCGGCCGAGCCCACTGCTGATCCTGATCTGCGTGGCGGCAATCCCGGCGCTGAAGCAAGCCTGGCACTTCGACAAGAATTCCGAGGAGAACCGCGCTTATTACTCCGCGCCGCTGGCGATGAAGGTCGAATATGGCGCCTTCTACCTCGCGCTCGCCGGCTATCTCGCCCTGATGACCGAAGGCACGCACGCCATGATCGGC
>DATLOY010000069.1:0-3510 GCA_035536015.1 Sphingomicrobium sp. | reverse complement strand
CGTTCGGGGTTGAAGGAATTGCCGTTGGTCGATGACGCCGCCGGAAGCTTCTATTTCAAGGGTGAAAGCGACAATTCCATCTGGCTAAGCCCCCACGACGAAATTCCCACCGACCCTTGCGACGCGGCACCCGACGAAATCGATATCGCCACTGCGATTGATCGATTCGAAGGCGCCGTCGATTGGCCTGTCGAGCGGGTCGAACGAAGCTGGGCGGGGCTGAGGAGCTTCGCTCCGGACCGGCTCCTGGTCTACGGATTCGATCCTGCCGTGCCCGGTTTCTTCTGGTGCGCGGGTCAGGGCGGATTCGGGATCCAGACCGCACCGGCCGGCTCAAAACTGGCTGCCGCGATTCTCTTGGGGGAGGCGCCCGATCCGATGGTCGAGCATATCGATCCAGCGATCTTCTCGCCCCGGCGATTCGCCTAGCGAAGCTTGTCGGCCTCCTCGCAAGCGAGCGCGTCGACCCGGTCGTTCTCGGGGTGACCGCTGTGACCCTTCACCCAATGCCACTCGATCCGATGCGGGGCCGACGCATCGACGAGTTCCTGCCACAGCTCGGCGTTCTTCACCGGTTTCTTGTCGGACGTGCGCCAGCCGTTCTGCCGCCATTTGTGGATCCAACGGGTGATCCCGTCGCGGACATAGGCGCTGTCGGTGAAGAGTTGGACCCGGCAGGGGCGCTTCAAGGCTTCCAGCCCGCGAATCGCCGCGAGCAATTCCATGCGGTTGTTGGTCGTCGGCGACTCGCCACCGGAAATCTCGCGCTCTTTCTTCCCCGTGCGCAAAAGAGCGGCCCAGCCTCCCGGCCCGGGATTCCCGCGGCACGCGCCGTCGGTGAAAATTTCGACCTCGGGGAGATCGCTCAAGCGGCAGCGAGCTCGCGCGGGAGCTTGAAGGTCAGGCCTTCGGGGTCGTGATCCGCTTCTTCTTCGGTCACCTCGAATCGCTCACTGAGTGCGTCGATCACTTCGCGGACGAGCACCTCGGGTGCCGAAGCTCCGGCAGTGATCCCGACCGTTTTCGGTTCGCCGAGCCAATTCCAGTCGATGTCGCCGGCTCGCTGGATCAGCCGGGCCGGAGTGCCTTGGCGCGAAGCGACCTCGACGAGGCGCAGCGAGTTGCTGCTGTTGGGCGCTCCGATGACGAGCATGCGCTCGCAGCGCCCGGCAATCGCCTTTACCGCCGCCTGGCGGTTGGAGGTCGCGTAGCAAATGTCCTCGTTGCGCGGTGCGAGGATCGACGGGAAGCGCGCCTGAAGCGCGGCGACGATCGCCTTGGTGTCGTCCACGGAAAGCGTCGTCTGCGTCAGGAATGCGAGATTTTCGTCATCGGGGAGAGCGAGTCGAGCGACGTCGTCGAGTGTCTCGACGAGCGTGATGGTGCCTTCCGGAACCTGGCCGAATGTTCCGATCACTTCCGGATGCTCCGCATGGCCGATGAAGATGATGTGCCGCCCGGCCTCAATCAGGCGCTCGGCACGCCGGTGAACCTTGGACACGAGCGGGCAGGTCGCATCGACGAAATTGAGTCCGCGTTCGCGAGCGCTCGCGGGCACGGACTTCGGCACGCCGTGCGCCGAAAAGACGACCGGCCGGTCATCGGGAACCTCGTCGAGCTCGTCGACGAAGATTGCGCCCAACTGCTTCAGCCGCTCGACGACGAAACGGTTGTGGACGATCTCATGGCGCACGTAGACAGGCGCCCCGAACCGCTCGAGCGCGAGCTCGACGATCTGGATCGCGCGATCGACGCCGGCGCAAAAGCCGCGCGGCGCCGCGATAAGGACGTGAAGTGGTGGTTGGTTCAGCATTTCATTCAGCATTTGGACAGCCATGTAAGCGTTCGCTTGCAGCCGTAGAAGGGGCTTCCTATGAACGCCACCTCGACTGGCCCAGCAAATTTCGAAGGAACCGCCGCACGTGAAGCTCCGCCTTGCCGTTCTGCTTGCCCTGACCCTGCTCGGCGCATGCCGCCATCGCGGTGACGTATTCGATAGCGGCGGGGTCTATTCGACCCGCAGCGCTTGCCCGGTCGTCGGAGTGCCCGCGGGGACCGGAGACGTGACGTTCTTCAATCCCCCGAGCAGCACGGATTCGCGGGCGCTGGACGTGACCGCGACGATCACGGACGTTCGCAACGTCTGCGCCGATGCCGGCAACGATATCGTGTCGACCGCGACCTTCACCGTAATCGCCTCTCGGACCAACGCCGGCCCGGCGCGGCAGGTCGTCATTCCGTATTTCGACATCGCGATGCAGGGAGGGACCAGGATCGTCGCAAAGCGCGTCGGCCAGCTGGTCCTCAACTTCGAAGCCGGCAATTCGCGCACCTGGACCAGGTCGTCGGCGATCGTCCGGGTCAATCGCGCGACCGCGACGCTGCCTGAAAATGTTCGCCGAATCCTGACTCGTCCGCGCAAGCCGGGAGAGGCCGAAGCGGCCGTCGACCCGCTCGCCGATCCCGCGGTCCGCACCGCTGTGGCGGATGCGACGTTCGAGCATCTGATCGGCTTCGAGATGACCCAGGACCAGCTGAAGTATAACGCGACGCGCTAGGTTCTCACTGCAACTTCAATTGACTCGCACGCGCGCGCCAGCCAAGGCGCCCGCGTCACCAGCGCCTTCGGGCGTTGGGAGGCCGCGCGGGAGAGCGCGACTCATGTCGCCGCCGAAGGAGCAACCGCCTCCGGAATCTCTCAGGCACCAAGGACCGCGCGCGCCTGACAGTCTGGAAAGAGTCCACCGGAGCCTCTGGCGCGGGTGGGCCGCCGAAGGGGCAAAGCTCTCAGGCGCAGCGACAGACGGGGGCGGTGGCTCGGCAGCATGTTGCGGGCCGTCGCTTTGTCGCGGGAGAGCTTGATGACCGTTGAAGCCCAGGGATCTGAACCACTCGAGACGCTGCCGCTCGACTCGTGGCATCGGGCCAAAGGCGCGCGGATGGTGCCTTTCGCCGGATACGAAATGCCGGTCCAGTACGAAGGCATCATGGCCGAGCATCTCTGGACGCGTGAGAACGCCGGCCTGTTCGACGTCAGCCACATGGGTCAATTGCTGATCCACGGACAGGGCGCGGACCGGGCGCTGGAAAAGCTTCTTCCTGGCGATCTTCAGGCGCTCAGGGACATGAAGCTCAAATATTCGCTTCTGCTCGACGACGACGGCGGGATCATCGACGATCTGATGGCCACGCGCCGGGGGGAAGATTTCTACATCGTCGTGAATGGCGCGACGAAGCACGGCGACATCCACGTCTTCCAGACCCGGTTACCGGGCCAGGTCGTCCTCGATCACATGAAGGAACAGGCGTTGCTCGCGCTCCAGGGACCGCGGGCCGCGGAGGTGCTGGAGGGCATCGTCCCGGGCGTCTGCGAACTGAGCTTCATGGAGGGCCGCGCCTTCCACTCGCTTGGCCATCCTCTGTGGATCAGCCGCTCCGGTTACACGGGTGAGGACGGCTTTGAGATTTCCGTTCCGGGAACCGCCGCCGAGCGACTCGCCGAAGCCCTCG
>DATLOY010000068.1:0-4266 GCA_035536015.1 Sphingomicrobium sp. | reverse complement strand
ATGCCGGCCTCGAAAGTGTCGTCGCCCTTGACGATCGCCTCGTAGACCTTGGTGCGGCCGATCACGTCGTCCGACTTGACCGTCAGCATCTCCTGGAGAGTGTAAGCCGCGCCGTAAGCCTGCAGCGCCCACACTTCCATTTCGCCGAAACGCTGTCCGCCGAACTGGGCCTTGCCGCCCAGCGGCTGCTGGGTGACGAGGCTGTACGGCCCGATCGAGCGCGCGTGGATCTTGTCGTCCACGAGGTGGTGCAGCTTCAGCATGTAGATGTAGCCCACGGTGACCTTGCGGTCGAAAGGATCGCCGGTGCGCCCGTCGAACAATGTGACCTGCCCTGACGTGTCCAGCTCAGCCTTCTCGAGCATCGCGCTCACGTCCGGCTCGCGGGCGCCGTCGAACACCGGAGTACCCATCGGAACGCCGGCGGTGAGGTTGGAGGCGAGCTCCATCACTGCGTCGTCGTCGCGCGCGTCGATGTCCTTGAAGTACGCATCCCCATAGACATCCTTGAGCTTGGCACGGATCGCCTTCACGTCCTTGCCGGCAATCTCCTTGCCGCGCTCGTGCATGCCATCGAGCATTTCCTGGATCTGACGACCCAGGCCGCGCGATGCCCATCCAAGATGCGTCTCGAAGATCTGGCCGACGTTCATGCGTGACGGCACGCCGAGCGGATTCAGCACGATGTCCACAGGCGTTCCGTCCTCCAGGAACGGCATGTCTTCCTGCGGAAGGATGCGGCTGATCACGCCCTTGTTGCCGTGACGGCCGGCCATCTTGTCGCCCGGCTGAAGCTTGCGCTTCACTGCGACGAAGACCTTGACCATCTTCAGCACACCTGGCGGCAGTTCATCGCCGCGCTCGAGCTTCTCGACGCGATCCTCGAAGCGGCGGGTAATCGTGTTGGCCGCCTCGTCATACTGCGCCTTCAGGGCCTCGATATCAGCCTGGCGTTTGTCGGTCTTGACCGCGATCTTCCACCACTCATGGCGTTCGACACCTTCGAGCGTCGCATCGTCGAGGGTCGAGCCCTTCTTGATGCCCTTCGGAGCCGCGACCGCGGTCTGCTTCAGGAGCATCTCCTTGAGGCGCGAGAAGGTCGCCCGGTTGAGGATCGCGCGCTCGTCGTCGGCGTCCTTCTTGAGGCGTTCTTTCTCCTCGGTCTGGATCGCCCGCGTACGGTCGTCGATGTCGATGCCGTGGCGGTTGAAGACGCGCACCTCGACCACCGTTCCGGAAACACCCGGCGGGAGACGGAGCGACGTATCGCGAACGTCCGAAGCCTTCTCGCCGAAGATCGCGCGGAGAAGCTTTTCCTCCGGAGTCATCGGGCTTTCGCCCTTCGGCGTGATCTTGCCGACCAGGATGTCGCCGGGCTCGACCTCGGCGCCGATGTAGACGATGCCCGCCTCGTCGAGGTTGCGCAGCGCTTCCTCGCCGACGTTCGGGATGTCGCGGGTGATGTCTTCCGGCCCGAGCTTGGTGTCGCGGGCCATGACCTCGAATTCCTCGATGTGGATCGAGGTGAAGACGTCGTCCTTCACGATCCGCTCGGAGATCAGGATCGAGTCCTCATAATTGTATCCGTTCCACGGCATGAACGCGACGAGCACGTTCCGGCCGAGCGCGAGCTCGCCATAGTCGGTCGAAGGACCGTCAGCGATGATCTCGCCAGCCTCGACCGTGTTACCGACCTTCACCAGCGGTCGCTGATTGATGCAGGTGTTCTGGTTGGAGCGCTGGAATTTCATCAGCGTGTAGATGTCGACGCCCGATTCACCGGGGTTGAGGTCGCCCGTCGCGCGAACGACGATACGCGCCGCGTCGACCTGGTCCACGATGCCCGACCGACGCGCGGCGATCGCTGCGCCGGAATCGCGCGCCACCGTCTCCTCCATGCCGGTACCGACGAGCGGCGCCTCGGCCTGAAGCAGCGGAACCGCCTGGCGCTGCATGTTCGATCCCATCAGAGCACGATTGGCGTCGTCATTCTCGAGGAACGGAATGAGCGAGGCCGCGACCGACACCAGCTGCTTGGGGCTGACGTCCATCAGCGTGATCTGTTCGCGCGGAGCGATGAGGAATTCGCCATTGCGGCGGGCCGAAATGATGTCCTCCGCGAAACCGCCCTTGGCGTCCAATTCCGCGTTCGCCTGCGCGATCGTGTGCTTCGCCTCTTCCATGGCGGAGAGGTAGACGACCTCATTGGTCACCTTGCCGTCGATGACCTTCCGGTACGGGGTCTCGATGAAGCCATATTTGTTCACCCGGCTGAAGCTGGCGAGCGAGTTGATGAGGCCGATGTTCGGGCCTTCCGGAGTCTCGATCGGACAGATGCGGCCATAGTGCGTCGGGTGAACGTCGCGCACCTCGAAGCCCGCGCGCTCCCGGGTGAGGCCGCCAGGCCCGAGCGCCGAAACACGGCGCTTGTGCGTCACTTCCGACAGCGGGTTGGTCTGGTCCATGAACTGGGAAAGCTGCGAGGAACCGAAAAACTCGCGTACCGCCGCAACCGCCGGCTTCGCGTTGATGAGGTCGTTCGGCATGACCGTCGACACGTCGACGCTGCTCATGCGCTCCTTGACCGCGCGCTCCATGCGAAGGAGGCCGACGCGATACTGGTTCTCCAGGAGCTCGCCGACCGAGCGGACGCGGCGGTTCGCGAGATTGTCGATGTCGTCGATCTCGCCCTTGCCGTCCTTGAGATTCACCAGCTCCTGAACGACGGCGAGGATGTCTTCCTTGCGCAACGTCGTGACCGTGTCCTCGGCGTCGAGGCCGAGGCGCATGTTGAGCTTCACCCGGCCGACCGCGGACAGGTCATAGCGCTCCGGATCGAAGAACAGGCCGTAGAAGAGCGCATCCGCCGTCTCGCGCGTCGGCGGTTCGCCAGGGCGCATGACGCGGTAGATATCGGCCAGCGCGCTGTCGCCATCCTCGCTCTTGTCCGCCTTCAACGTGTTGCGGATCCATGGTCCGGTGTTGACATAGTCGATGTCGAGCAGCTCGAGCTTCTTGACCCCGGCCTCGTCGAGCTTCGCCATGTTTTCCGGCGTAACTTCGTCGCCTGCCTCGATGTAGATCTCGCCGGTCTTCTCGTTGATGAGGTCGTAAGCCGAATAGCGGCCGAAGATTTCCTCCGTCGGGATGATGAGGTTCTTGACCCCGTCCTTCCCGGCCTGGTTGGCGCGGCGCGGGGTGATCTTCTCGTTGGCCTTGAAGATGACCTCGCCGGTGTCCGCGTCGATCACCTCGTGGGTCGGCTTCATGCCGCGCCATGCTTCCGCGTTGTACGGGATCTGCCAGCCGTTCTTGCCGCGCACGTAGGTTACGCGGTTGTAGAAGGTGTTGAGGATCTCTTCGCTCGACATGCCCAGGGCATGGAGCAAAGCGGTCACCGGCAGCTTGCGCTTGCGGTCGATGCGGACGTTGACGATGTCCTTGGCGTCGAATTCGAAGTCGAGCCAGCTGCCGCGATAGGGGATCACGCGCGCCGCGAAGAGATATTTGCCGCTGGCATGGGTCTTGCCGCGATCATGGTCGAACAGGACGCCCGGCGAGCGGTGCATCTGCGATACGATGACGCGCTCCGTGCCATTGATGATGAAGGTGCCGTTCTTCGTCATGAGCGGCATGTCGCCCATGTAGACGTCCTGCTCCTTGATATCGATCACGGACTTGGCCTCGGTCTCGGGATCGATCTCGAAGGTTGTCAGGCGCAGGGTGACGCGCATCGGCGCCGCATAGGTCAGGCCCCGCTGGCGGCACTCGTCGGTGTCGTACTTCGGATCTTCGAGCTCATAATGGTCGAAGTCGAGATGCGCTGTGCCGGCGAAGTCGACGATCGGGAAGACCGAACGGAGCGTCTTCTCGAGCCCGGAAATGTATCCGATCGACGGATTCGAGCGGAGAAACTGTTCGTAGCTCTCGCGCTGAACCTCGATGAGGTTCGGCATCTCGGAGATTTCGTGGATGTTTCCGAAGATCTTGCGGATACGTCGCGAATTGGTCTTGAGCCCGCTCGTGGTCTTACGGGGTGCGTCGATCGCTTTGGTGGCCATGTGCTTCCCTGCGCTATGCGGGGACGCACGTAGGGCGCCCCGCCAATTATACTCCGGCCCAGGCCGGAACTGTCGTGGAGCGCCTGTCCCGCTACCCTCCCCAATGCGTTCGATCCGTGCGCCGTTCGGACCCTGTCCCGGGGAGGACGGGAAAAGCCCTGGGCGCACGCTCAGGTGCGGCCAGAGCCGTCTATTTGTTGGATTG
>DATLOY010000067.1:0-13668 GCA_035536015.1 Sphingomicrobium sp. | reverse complement strand
TTCATCGAATGGGACAAGGACGACATTGACGAGCTGGGGATCCTGAAGATCGACGTGCTCGCATTGGGCATGCTGACCTGCATCCGCAAATGTTTCGACCTTGTGCGGCAGCATCACGGCGAGGACTGGAGCCTCGCGACCATCCCGCAGGAGGTGCCGGAGGTTTACGACATGCTGTGCCGCGGCGATTCGCTCGGTGTGTTCCAGGTCGAAAGCCGGGCACAGATGAATATGCTGCCCCGATTGAAGCCGCGCTGTTTCTACGATCTCGTCATCGAGGTGGCGATCGTCCGTCCGGGACCGATCCAGGGCGACATGGTCCATCCCTATCTGAAGCGCCGGTCGGGCAAGGAACCCGTGACTTTCCCCTGCCCCGATCCGGCCCACGGCCCGCCCGACGAGCTCGAGAAGATCCTCGGACGAACTCTCGGAGTGCCGATCTTCCAGGAGCAGGCGATGAAGATCGCGCTCGATGCCGCGAAGTTCAGCTCGGAAGAAGCGAACCAGCTGCGCAAGGCGATGGCGACCTTCCGTTCCAAGGGGAATATCGAGGTGCTGCAGGACAAGATGGTCGGGCGCATGGTCGAGCGCGGCTATGATCCGGACTTCGCCCAGCGCTGTTTCGACCAGATCAAGGGGTTCGGCGAATATGGCTTTCCCGAAAGCCATGCGGCGAGCTTCGCACACCTGGTTTACGTGTCGAGCTGGCTCAAGTGGAAATATCCGGCGGCGTTCGCCTGTGCCTTGCTCAACTCGCAGCCGATGGGTTTCTACGCACCGGCGCAGATCGTGCGCGACGCGCGCGAACATGGGGTCGAGGTTCACGAGGTCGATGTGAACCACAGCGACTGGGATTGTACGCTGGAAAAGGGCGCGTTGCGTCTCGGCCTGCGCCAGATCGACGGGCTGCAGCGGGAAGCGGGGGAGCGGCTCGCCCAGCGGCGGCCCTATGCATGCGTCGAGGATTTGCGTTCGCGTGGGCAGCTGCCCGTTCACGCCATCCAGCGCCTCGCCGCCGCCGATGCGTTCCGATCGATGGGGCTCGATCGGCGAGCGGCGCTGTGGGACTCCCGCGCGCTCAGGCAGGCACCGGACCTTCCTCTCTTCGCTTATGCCGAAACCCGCGACGAAGGCGCGGAAACCGAGCCAGCGAAGCTACCCGCGATGGCGCTCAGCGAGCATGTGGTGAACGATTATCAGACGATCCGCCTTAGCCTGAAGGCGCATCCGATGAGCTTCCTTCGCGAACATTATGCGGCGCGGAAATTCATCGCCGCCGACCAATTGAAACGGATCCGCGACGGCAAGCGGCTGTCGATCGCCGGGCTGGTGCTGATCCGCCAGCGGCCGGGAAGCGCCAAGGGCGTGGTGTTCATCACCATCGAGGACGAGACCGGGATCGCCAATCTCGTCGTTTGGCCGGACGTGTTCGAAAAGCAGCGCAAGATCGTCATGGGCGCGCGCCTGATGGCCGTTCACGGAATCATCCAGAAGGATGAAGAGGATGGCGTCATTCATGTCGTCGCCCGAAAGCTGGAGGACGACAGCCCCATGTTGCGGCACTTAAGCGAGCACAGGCTCCCCTCGACGCTTGGCCAGGGGGACGCAGCCGGAAGTTGGCGTCCACCTGCCGCGCGCCACCCGCGCGACGTCGAAATCATCCCCAAAAGCCGCGATTTCCACTAAAAGCCCGAACGATGCCGATCGCCATCCTTCTGGCTGCGCTCGCAATGCAAAGCCCTTCGCCACATTCGATCGAGGGCCGCTGGAAGAGCCCGGGGGGCAATAGCATCATCGACATCGGCCCATGCGCGACGGGCCGTTGCGGCACGGTCGCCTGGGCCAGCGCCAAAGCCAAGGAGGATTCACGCAAGGCCACCGACCAGCTGGTCGGAACGGAACTGCTGACCGGCCTGGAGCAGGACGCAAAAGGCCGCTGGCACGGAAAACTGTTCATTCCCGACAAGAACATGCGGGTGACTGCCAAACTTCAGCTCATCGGCGACCAGCTGAGGGTGTCGGGCTGCGCCGCGGGCCGTGCGTTGTGCAAATCCACCTTGTGGAGCCGAGTAGACGGGCCGTTGCCCATATCCGATTAGCGGCCGCCGTTCATCGACAGGCAAGCTGAATGCTCGATTCTTGCCGCAAATCAAAACTATAGCGGCCGCATGATTCGGATTCTCACGAAGATCGCTCTTATCGCCCTCGCCAGCGCGGTTCCCGTCGGCGCATCGGCGCAGGCTGCGCTCGAGGGGCATTGGAAGAACCCGCATGGCACGGTGATCGTCCATGTCACGCATTGCGGGGAAGCCTATTGCGGCACGGTCAGCTGGGCCTCCCCCAAGAATCGCGAAAAGGGTGCTACGCCCGGAAAAATGGTGTTGAGTGACCTAAGGCCGCTAGGCGACGGCACTTATCGCGGCCGGGCGCTCGAACCCAAGCGCAACATCAACGGGTCGGCCCTCGTCCGCCAGGACGGCCCAAACGTGATGATCGTAAAGGGCTGCGCGCTCATGGGCCTGCTGTGCAAGGAGCAGCGCTGGACCCGGGTCAGCTAAGCGCGAAACCGTCGCCGGCGGTGACGCCTCCGCCGAGGATTGCCGCCTGGAGCGCGGCGATCTCATCCGACCAATAACGGTCCGATGTGAAGTGAGGCGAAATTTCTCGCACCTTCGCGTGGACCTCCTGAAGCTTCGTGCTGGTCTTCAGCGGTGCGTGATAGTCGACGCCCTGGGCGGCCGCGATGAACTCGATCGCGATCACCCCAGCGGCATTGCGCGCAATCTGGCACGCCTTGCGGGCAGCGATGGGAGCCATCGACACATGATCTTCCTGTCCTGCGGACGTCGGGATCGAATCGATGCTCGCCGGATGAGCCAGCGACTTGTTCTCGCTCACCAGCGCAGCCGAGGTCACTTGCGCGATCATCAGACCAGAATTCACGCCCGAATCCTCGGTGAGGAAGGGCGGAAGATCGCTCATTTTCGGATCGATCAGGACGGCGGTGCGCCGCTCCGAAATGCTGCCGACTTCGCATAACGCCATGCTGATCACGTCCGCCGCGAAGGCGACGGGCTGCGCATGGAAATTGCCGCCCGAGATGGCACTGTCTTCATCCGGGAAAACGACCGGATTGTCGGTGACCGCGCCCGCTTCGATGGTCAGCGTCCGTGCTGCATTTTCGAGAAGGTCGAGTGCCGCCCCCATCACCTGGGGCTGGCAGCGGAAGCTGTAGGGATCCTGCACCCGTCCGCAGCGGGCATGGCTGCCGACAATCTCGCTGCCGTCGAGCAAGCCCCGGATCGCTGCGGCCACACGGATTTGGCCAGGCTGGCCGCGAAGCTCACTGATTCTCGCGTCGAACGGCTTTACGCTGCCCTTGAGCGCATCGACCGACATGGCTCCAGCCGCCAAGGCCGAGGCGAACAAACGCTCGCCCGTGAAGAGCGCATCGAGCGCGATTGCGGTCGAGGCCTGGGTGCCGTTGATCAGTGCCAGCCCTTCTTTCGGGCCGAGCGGCAGCGGCTGCATCCCGAGTGTCTCGAGCGCCGAGTCCGCGGGCATCACCTTGCCAGCTACGTCGATGCTGCCCCGGCCGAGCAAAGCGGCAATGAGGTGCGCGAGCGGCGCGAGGTCGCCCGACGCGCCGACGCTTCCCTGCGAGGGAATCACCGGCATTGCGTCACGGTCGAGCAACGCCTGCAAGGCATCGATCACAACCGGACGGACACCCGAATAGCCGCGTCCAAGGCCGAGCAATTTCAGGATGATCATCAGCCGCGTGACATTGCGCGGAAGCGGCTCGCCAAGGCCCGCGCTGTGCGACAGGATCAGGTTGGTCTGAAGCTCGGCAAGGCGGTCGTCGGGAATGCGCGTGTTGGCGAGCAGGCCGAAACCGGTATTGACGCCGTAAACGGTCTCGCCGCTCGCGACGATGCGGTCGACGGATGCCGCAGCATTGGCGACACGCTGCATCGACGCGTCGCCGAGGCGCGCCTCGGCTCCACTCCAGAGCTGGCGGAGAGTGGCGAGCGAAATATTTCCGGGATCCAGTTTCAGTGACGACCTCCACTTGCGTCACCCCCGCGAAAGCGGGGGTCCCGCTTCCTCGCGATGGTCGAAAGAAAAGCGGGATTCCCGCTTACGCGGGAATGACGAGTGGGGGCAATGTCAGCCCCCGATCATCGGCAGGTCCAGCCCCTGCTCCTTCGCGCAGTCGAGCGCGATGTCATAGCCTGCGTCGGCGTGGCGCATGACGCCGGTGCCGGGGTCGTTCCACAGCACGCGCTCCAGACGCCGGGCTGCGTCGTCCGTGCCGTCGGCGACGATCACCATCCCGGCATGCTGCGAATAGCCCATTCCGACCCCGCCGCCATGATGGAGCGAAACCCAGGTCGCCCCGCTCGCCGTGTTGAGCAATGCATTGAGCAGCGGCCAGTCGCTGACGACGTCGCTCCCATCCTCCATGCTCTCCGTCTCGCGGTTGGGCGAGGCGACGCTTCCGCTGTCGAGATGGTCGCGGCCGATGACGATCGGCGCCGAAACTTCGCCGTTCTTCACCATCTCATTGAAGGCAAGCCCGAGCCGGTGCCGCTGGCCTAGTCCGACCCAGCAGATGCGGGCCGGAAGCCCCTGAAAGGCGATGCGCTCGCGCGCCATGTCGAGCCAGCGATGGAGGTGCGGATCGTCGGGGATCAGCTCTTTGACGCGCTGGTCGGTCCTGTAGATATCCTCCGGATCGCCGGAGAGCGCGGCCCAGCGGAACGGGCCGATGCCGCGGCAGAAGAGCGGACGGACATAAGCGGGAACGAAGCCCGGGAAGTCGAAAGCGTGGGTGACGCCCTCGTCATAGGCCTCCTGGCGAATGTTGTTGCCATAATCGAAGGTCGGGACGCCCATGTCCTTGAACGCGAGCATCGCTTCGACATGGCGCGCCATCGATTCCCGCGCGGCTTTGGCGACGGCGCCCGGATCGCGTTCGCGCATGTCCTGCCATTTGGCGACGCTCCAGCCCGCGGGGCAGTAACCGTTCGCAGGGTCGTGAGCAGAGGTTTGATCGGTCAACGCGTCGGGCCTGATGTTGCGCTCCAGCATTTCGGGCAGGATCTCCGCCGCATTGCCGAGAAGGCCGACACTGGTCGGCTCCGTCGCTGCCCGGATGATCTCCAGCGCCTCGTCGATGCTCGTCGCGCGCCGGTCGACGTAGCGGGTCTCCAGCCTCTTCTCGATCCGGCTTTCCTGCACCTCGATCGCGATGCAATGTGCGCCCGCCATCACCGCGGCGAGGGGCTGCGCTCCGCCCATTCCGCCGAGGCCCGCGGTCAGGATCCACCGGCCCCTGAGGTCGCCGCCATAATGCTGGCGGCCCATCTCGACGAAGGTCTCGTACGTGCCTTGGACGATGCCCTGAGAGCCGATGTAGATCCAGCTGCCGGCCGTCATCTGGCCGTACATCATGAGGCCCTTGCGATCGAGTTCGTTGAACACCTCCCAATTCGCCCATTTGGGCACGAGATTGGAGTTGGCGATGAGGACCCGCGGCGCATCCCTGTGCGTGCGGAAGACCCCGACGGGCTTGCCCGACTGGACGAGCAGGGTCTGGTCGTCGTCCAGCCGTTCGAGCGTCTCGACGATCTTGTCGTAGCATTGCCAGTTGCGCGCGGCGCGCCCGATCCCGCCGTAGACGACGAGGCTTTGCGGATCCTCGGCGACCTCATCGTCGAGATTGTTCATCAGCATCCGGACTGCGGCCTCGGTAGTCCAGCTCTTCGCCTTGATGTCATTGCCGCGACGAGCGCGGATGTGGCGGGAATTGTCGCGTCTGTCGGTCAGTGGTCCACTCCGTTGAAGATTCGCCGCTCGGGCCCGGGCAGGCCGACCCAATAGCCGAGCTCGGCGAGCGATTCGATGCGCCAGACGCAAAGGTCCGCGGCCTTGCCGGGAGCGAGGCTTCCGATTTCATTCTGGAGGCCAAGGGCGCGGGCGGCATTGATCGTCATTCCGGCCAGCGCTTCTTCGGGCGTCAACCCGAACAATGTGCAAGCCATGTTCATCGCCAGTGTCGGCGAGAGCATCGGAGACGTGCCGGGATTGCAGTCGGTGGCGATTGCGATCCGTACCTTGTGCTCGCGGAGCAGGGCGACCGGCGGCTTACGGTCTTCCTGGAGCGCGTAGAAGGCGCCGGGCAGCAATACGGCGACGGTGCCCGAGGCGGCCATGGCCCTGGCACCATCCTCGTCGAGATATTCGAGATGGTCGGCGGAAAGCGCGCGATGCTCCGCAGCGAGCGCGGCACCATGCTGGTTGGACAATTGCTCGGCGTGGAGACGCACGCGAAGACCATGCTCGGACGCGGCCTTGAACAGGCGATCGACCTCGTCCGGCGTGAAGGCGATCGTTTCGCAAAAGGCATCGACGCTGGTCGCGAGCTTTCCCTTCGCTGCCTCCGGGATCAGCTTGCCGATCATCTCATTGACGTAATGCGCTCGGCGGTCGCGCTGGTCCGCTGGAAGGGCGTGGAGCGCGAGCAGGGTCGGGACGATTCGGACCGCTTCATCGTCGCCGAGCCGCCTTGCGATTTTCAGCAATCGAAGCTCATTTTTCGGGTCAAGGCCGTAGCCCGACTTCACCTCCACCGTCGTGCAGCCGCCGCCCATCAGCGCGTGGAGTCGACGTCGGCTCTGCTCGAGCAGCTCATCGTCGGAAGCGGCGCGCGTCTTTGCGACCGTGGAAGCAATTCCGCCGCCAGCATTCGCGATTTCCTCATAGGTCGCGCCCGCGCGGCGCATCGCATGTTCGTCCGCCCGGTTTCCACCGAACACGAGATGCGTGTGGCAGTCGATCAGGCCAGGCGTGACCCAGGCTCCGCCAAGCGCATCGACCTGCTTGGCGCGATAGCCCGCGAGCTCCGTTCGCTTGCCGACGCGGACGATCTTGCCCTCGGCAATGCCAATCGCTCCGTTGTCGACGATTCCGAGGCCGTCGCCTTCGAACGTCGCGATGTTGCAGTCGACAAGCAGGCGGTCCCACATAAGTCTGCCCTTAGGCGAGCCGACTTGCTACGGTCAAAGCCATGGCGGGATGGCCGAACCTGACTGAACTGATCGTCGCGGCGAACGAAAGCGCGCCGGTCGGATTGCTGGGCGTACCCCTGGCCGCAGGTTCGGTGACGCCGGGGGCCTGCGACCGGGCGCCGCAACTCCTGCGGCGGACGCTTAAACGGATCGGGCTTTACGATGTCGAGACCGGTCGAGAATTGTCGACGCGGGTCGCTGATCGCGGCGATGTCGACTTGACGGGCCTCGGGATCGAAGAAGCGACTTCGCCGATCCGCGATGCCGTCACAGCGAGCACCGAGGCACATGCGCTCACCTTGCTCGCTGGCGGCAACAATGCGGTGACTCGGCCGGCCGTGCTCGCACTGGCCCAGGGTCAGTCGCCTGATGAGGGACTGTCCCTTCTCGAAAGCATTGGCCTCATCACGCTCGATGCGCATTTCGACATGCGCGAGACAAACGAAGGCCTCAGCAACGGCAATCCCGTCCGAGCATTGATCGAGGACGGCCTGCCAGGAGCGAATATCGCGCAGATGGGCCTCGCGAGCTTCGCCAACAGCGCTTCGATGCACTCGGACGCCAACGAGGCCGGCAACCTGGTCATCACCATCGGTGACGTTCGCCGCGAGGGGATCGAACATCAGATCGAGCGGGCGCTCGACCATGTCTCGCACTGCGATGCCCTGGTCATCGACTGCGACATCGACGTGATCGACCGCGCGCAGCTGCCGGGAGCACCCGGAGCGAGGCCCGGCGGCATGGCCGTGCATGAATTCTTCTGGGCGGTTCGCAGGCTTGCGTCCGATCCACGCGTGCGGATTATCGATCTTACCGAGTGGGATCCTTCGCTGGACCCGACGGATCTCAGCGCTTTGACCGCCGCGCGCTGGGTCGCGGAGTGCCTTGCCGGCTACGAGATGCGCTAGATTTTCGCTGCAGCGCATCGGCGGCGATGATTACCGCATCGTCATCAATTCTCTTCACCCATTCCCAAGGAATGCGCCGTCCCGCTTTCCGGGCCGTCAGCCGCTCGATGAAGCTGCCCGGGCCGCACATCAAAGCGACCACGCGGCCTTTGTCGAGGTGGACCTCATGAATGCGGCCCAAGGTTTCGCCGTCGAGCGACTTTACCTTCTTGTCGCGAAGATCCGTCAGCCGCATCACAGCGCTCCTCTGCGCGGCAGCCATCGACGGGCACGCTGCTCATCGCGTTGCAGGCCGAGGTCGCGGCCCGGACATTCAAGATGCACCGCGTTCGTGATCGTCCGCACGCGATCCATCGGAACGCGAACGATGCGGTCGCCTGCAATCGCCTTCACCAAGGCCATTGCGAGACGGGGCAGGCGCCCGGAATAGGCGCCCGGGCCCACCAGCAAGGCCCTGATCTTGAGATCGCCGCCGGCGCGCCCGCTGAACGCGACGTCGTCGACGATGCCGCAATATTTCTCCTCGCTGTCGATCAGCGGGAGATCGAGCAGTTCGCTGACCAGCTTGATCGGGCCGTCAGGCGTCATCCGTTTCCTCCCGACGTGAGGATGAACAGCGGAAGAGCCGCAATTGCCGCGGCCGTGATGATCGCGAAGTAAAGCCAACCCAGTCCCTTCGCGAGCCAGCCATTCACATGCTCGCGCATATATTTCCTGTCGCCGGCGAGCAGCAGGAGAGGGAGGTAGGTCAGCGGCAGGACGAGGATCGAAAAGAGGACCGCAAATTCGACGAGCTGCATCACGTCCACGCCGGTGAGCACGATCAGGAGCGCAAGTCCGAACAGGATCATCCAGGTGAAGGTGAAGCGCGGCGCTTCCCACGGCTTCTTGTGTCGTCCCCAGATCCATCCGAAGAATTGCGCGATCGAATAAGCATTGGCCATGCAGGTCTCGACCGCTGCTCCTGCGATCGCGAAAAACATCCCGAGCAAAGCCAGAATGAGACCCAGTTTGCCGAACGGAATTGCCGCCTGGAGAGCGGCGCTTCCGGGGATCGCTGGATCGATGTTGGCGGGGCCGAAGAGCTGTGCAGAGTTGGACAGGATCGCGATGGCGAGCAGTGAACCGAGGCCCATGCCGAGGATCGCCGTTATGCGATTGGTCAGCAAGTCCTTCGTTCCCCATCCCTCCTCGATGCCGCCCGACGAATAAAAATAGACCTCATACGGAAACATGACGGCGCTGATGATCGCCACCCCGAAATAAGCGAGCGTCAGCAGTTCCTTGGTGCTGAGCCCGCGCGGGACCTGCGGAACGAATCCGCCGGCGATCTGGTCCCACGGCGGGTGGATGGCGACGAGCGCCGCCGCAAACACGATCATGAACAGGCCGAGCAGGCCATAGACGCGTTCGATCCATTTGAACGGCAGGACCCAGATAGACGCGACCAGGACGAGCGTCATGACGATCGCCATCAGCCTGTAAGGCGCGCCGGTCATGTAATTCAGCACCAGGGCCACTCCGCCGATCTCGGCGGCGCAGGTGATGAGGTTGCTGATGATCGACGCGGCGAGGGTAATGAGACCCAGCTTCAGTCCAAGGCGATGCCTCATCAGGTTGAAGACCGGTTGCTTGGCAACGGCGGCGACACGCCCGCTCATTTCCGAAAAGGCGATGATGCCGATCGTGGCGAGGAAGAAGACCCAGATCAGGGCATAGCCGAACTGGGATCCGGCCTTCGCCGCGAACACGAGCTCGCTGATGTCGACGAAGCCGCCGACCGCCGTCATGATGCCGAGCGTCAGCTCAAGTGGATTCAATGCCGTCCTCGATGTTCTTGAGCACGTCGGCGTGCGAGCGTAGCTCCTCCGGCGCCGCATCGTCCGGCTGGGCGAGAAGCGTACGGATTTCCTCGCCGTAGCGGCTGTCTTGGGCACTTATCGCGGATTGCGAAGAGGTAAGCTCCTGGCGCAGCCACTGGTGCATGCTGCGCACATAGGTGGCGGTGACCGTGCCCTTGTTCGCCTGCTCATTCACCAGCGCCCATTCGGCGGCGGCGGATCGTGCTTCCTTGATATATTGCAGGTCGGCCTGCGGCCCCTTCGAGCAGCAGGTCAGAAGACTTGTCAGCAGAACCAAGGACTTGCGCGCCACGCGATCAAAACCGCCATTCGGGCTCGCCGTTCCGATCAGCTCTCCGCGGCGATCCTCCGGCCCTTGTCCGACAGTGTTCGGAACGTGATCGAGAAGCGCAGCCGATCGCCCGGAATGATCCGATGCTCCCACTCCCAGCGGGATTGGCTCGAAAGCAAATAAGCGGAGCGCGGCATCAGTTCGAGGGCGGCACGCTTGAAGGTCGAACCGAGGCGTTTTCGGAAACGTAAAGTGGCTTCGGAAGCGAGCGAAACTCCCACGACATTTTCGAAGACGTCGCGGTCGCGGTGCCAACCGATTCCAGCCCCGGGATCATATCGGGCAAGCAGGACGTGCACGAACTCTCCAGGCGCCATTCCGGCGAACTTGGCAGCTTTGGCCCGCAGGGGTTCGATCCATTCCGGCATGGCTTCCGTTCTGGTGAAACTGGCGTCGTCGAAATCGTATCGCCAACCGAAGCTCCGCGTCTTGCGATTGCCGAACCAACCGTGGAAACGGAATGGCGCCAGCTCCAATCTGTCTAGCCGCGAGATGAGGGACTGCTCCTCGCGCTGTGTGATCAGCGTTTCCCGATATCGCAGTCCTTCGATCAGCGGTGCGTCGAACAGCAGGCTCATTGGCCGAACAGTTCCTTGAGTTCCGACGGACGCAGTTCCGGCGCGAGCTGCTGGAAGGTACATTCTTTCGGCGCCTTGTCCGGGCGCCAGCGCAGGAAACCCGTGCCGTGACGGAAGCGCCGGCCCGTGACCTGATCGTATCGGACTTCGACGACGAGAACGGGCTTCAGAGGCTCCCACTGGCCTGTCCGCTCCGTGTTCCAGCGGCTCGGGCCGCCGGGCGCATTTCCAGTGAAGCCCGGGGGCTCAATCAATTTTTCGAGCTTCCTGGTCAGCGCAGGCCGTTCCTTCGCGGGTATCGCTGAAGTGAAGCCGACGTGGTTCAGCAGGCCCTGATCGTCATAGAGCCCGAGCAACAGCGAACCGACCTCGCGCTTCTTCTCCGCATATCGGAATCCACCGACGACGCAGTCCGCGGTTCTCTGCTGTTTGACCTTGATCATCGCCCGCTCGCCCGAGCGATATTCCTGGTCAAGCCGTTTCGCGATGACTCCGTCGAGCGCTCCGCCGCTCCGTTCGAGCCAGGCGAGCGCGACCGATCGATCGCGGGTGGCGGGAGAGAGGTGCAGGCCCGGAGCCTTGTTGCTGGCGTAAAAAAGTTCGAGAGCTTTGCGCCTGCCGAGTAACGGCTCGTTTTCCAGGGACTTCCCGTCTCTCTCGAGCAGGTCGAAAAGCATCAGCTCTGCCGGCGTTTCTTTCGCGAGCTTGCGGACGCGGCTTTCCGCCGGGTGCAGCCTGAGCTGTAGCGCTTCGAACGAAAGCGCGTCGCCGGCAGGAATGATAAGTTCTCCGTCGAGCAGGAACTTCCGCTCCTTCAGCGAGGCGATCATCTCCACGACCTCCGGGAAATAGCGGCCCAGTGGCTTGCCCGACCTGGAAGTCAGGGCCACCTCGCTTCCGTCGCGCTGCGCAAGGCAGCGGAAGCCGTCCCACTTGGGCTCGAATTGCCAGCCGTCGCCTTCCGGCAGCTCTGCGGCGAGAAGGGCCTCCATCGGCGGGGGTGGCTTGCGTCGTGCGTCCATTTACCGATGAACGCTCCGGACCCCGGCGCGGTCCAGTCGGAACCTAGGCCGCGACCTTTGCAGCAAATTCGCCGGCTCCGATCCGAAGCGAGGCGAGCCGCGTATCGAGAGTGTCGAAGCCACGTCCGACCCCGTCGATCTCGTCCGCCACGGTCTCGGTATTCTGTCGGATTGAAGCGATCGTTCCGGACATCGAATCCGCTGCGAGCGCGGTTTCATCGACCGCGGATGCGATTGTGCCAACCGTCTCCGCCCCGGCATGGATGACGGACAGGATGCGCTCGGCGGAATGCTGCACTTCGGCGGTTGTCTCCTGTATCGAATTGCTGGTTTCGACAGCCGAACGCGTTGCGCCCTGGATCGCGGCGATCTTTGAGGCGATGTCGTTGGTCGCGCTGGCAGTCTGGCTCGCGAGGCTCTTCACTTCCTGCGCAACGACGGCAAAGCCGCGGCCGGCATCACCGGCTCGGGCGGCTTCAATCGTCGCGTTGAGAGCAAGCAGGTTGGTCTGGCCGGCAATTGTCCGGATCATTTCCAGGATGGATTCGATCGAGCGCGCATGATCGGACAATGCCTCGGACATTTCGACGGCGACCGCGGCTTGTGATGCCGCGCGGGTCGCCGTGTCCGCCGAGGCCTGGGCTTCGCTGCGGACTTCGTCGATCACCCGGATGAGGCCGGCCGCGCCTTGCGCCGCGTCGCGCATGGCGGTGGCGGATTGTTCGGCGGCGGCTGCAACCTCGGAGACCTTGTCGAGAACGCTGCGCGCGGAGGTTGCAGTCACGCCCGCCTGTTGCCGGAGCGACGCTCCATCCTGGGTCGCGGCCTCGACCATCAATCCCAGGCCCTTGCGGAACTCTTCGGCGAGATGGTCGCGCTGACGCCTGGCATCGTGGCTCATGTGCGCAGTGTAGAGGCTGCTGTAGATGTCGCATTCGAGCGAGCGCATGCGGAAGAAGACGTCGTTGATCTGCTGACGCTCTTCCTTCGAGCAGTCATAGAGGCGCGACAGGATTTCGAGCGTCTTCACCGCGCCTGCACTGTCGATCGCCAGAATCGCTGTCAGTGAAAGGCCGGCGGAAAAAGCCGATTCCACGATGCGCGCCGTGGTGTGGACCCATTCGTTCCGATCAAGGCCTGTGTAGCGTTCGCGCAATTCTGCCGTCCGGCTCGCGATCGCACGCTCCAGGTCGAAATCGGAAGCTTGGCCCACGCCGAAGGCGGCGCGCCATTCCTTGACCTGCAGCTCGCTGATTGAACGCGCCTCAGGCTCGATGATCGTCCACATGCGCTCCGCGACATGAAGGTCGTCGGCCGTGAAGCCGAAGAGGCGCAACCGGCCTTCGAGGTCGACCTGCGAAGCAATGATTCCCAGCTCGGAATCCTGCTTGTGGACTCCAGATTCCTTGACCACCCGTCAAACTCCCCACCGTTCTGGAGCAGAGAGCTACTTTGATGCGGTTAACGTCGGGTTAGGCAAAATGTCGGTTCGAGCGCGCGAAATGTCTGGTTCGGCGAAAGCTCGGCCCAAATTGCATCGGCGTAGGGCAAAGAAAAAGCCCGCTCGAAAGCGGGCCTTTGTGTTGGTTGCGGGGGCAGGATTTGAACCTGCGACCTTCAGGTTATGAGCCTGACGAGCTACCGGGCTGCTCCACCCCGCGCCAACATCGGGGCGCTCGCGCGCCCAAACAAAAATGCCGCCGCGAGATAGTCTCGACAGCGGCATTTTCAACATTGCGAATGGGCTCTTGCTTACGCCGCCAGCAAAGCCTGGCGACGACCTACTCTTCCACTGCTTAAGCAGTAGTACCATCGGCGCTGTCCGGTTTCACGGCCGAGTTCGGGATGGGATCGGGTGGGTCACGGACGCTATGGTCACCAAGCTATGGTGACG
>DATLOY010000066.1:0-4811 GCA_035536015.1 Sphingomicrobium sp. | reverse complement strand
GGCACGGACGCGAAATGCGCTCGGGCGGTCGAGCTGGGGGCCGAGGCGGCAATCAACTACCGGACACAGGATTTTGTCGAAGCGGTGCAAAAGCTGACCGACGAAAAAGGGGTCGCGGTCGTCCTCGACATGATCGGCGGGGATTATCTGCCGCGCAACATCAAGGCGCTCGCGGACGACGGACGACATGTCTCGATCGCCTTCCAGCGTGGACCGAAGGCGGAGATCGCCATTCCCGAAGTGATGCGGCGCCGTCTGACTCTGACCGGCTCCACGCTCCGACCGCGCACGGTCGAGTTCAAGACGATGGTCGCCGACGAAATCGCGCGCACCGTGTGGCCTTATGTCGAAGGCGGCAAGCTCAAGCCGGTGATCGACAGCACATTTTCGTTGTCGGAAGCGGCCAAGGCGCACGCCCGGATGGAATCGGGCGAGCATATCGGAAAGATTGTACTCGAGGTCGGTGCGAAGGGATGAGGGGAGGAGCCAAATGACCGAGAGACTGATCCTCCACGAATATTCGATGTCGGGAAACTGCTACAAGGTGCGCCTGACCGCCGCCAGCGTGGGCACCCATATCGAACGGCGCGAATATGACATCATGAAGGGCGAGACCCGGACGGCGCAGTTTCTCCGGGATGTGAATTCGAACGGAAGAATCCCCGTTCTCCAGGTCGATCAGCGCTTCATCCCCGAGAGCAACGCCGCTTGCTATTACATCGCGGACGGTTCCAACCTCATCCCGACCGAACGTTTCGATCATGCCGACATGCTTCGCTGGATGTTCTGGGAGCAATATAATCACGAGCCCAACGTCGCGACGCTGCGTTTCTGGAAGGATTGGGTGGGTTTCGAGAATCTGACCGAAGCGCAGAAGCTCCAGATCCCGCTCAAGCGCGAAGCCGGTGAAGCCGCGCTCAAGCTGATGGACGATCATCTGAAGGCACGCGACTGGTTCGTCGCCGGGCACATGACGCTCGCCGATATCTGCCTGTTCGCCTACACGCATGTCGCGGACGCGGGCGGGTTCGAACTCAACCGCTATCCCAAGGTCATCAACTGGATGGAGCGGGTCAAAGGTCAGCCGCACTATATCCCGATGAGCCTCTGAGCAGCCTTGCCCCAGCGGCGGTGCGGGGCTACATCGCCGGGCAAGCTGGCCGCTCCGGTAGGGGGCGGCCCTATTTGTTTCTGAAGCGGAGAAGAATCCAGTGGCCCAGCCCCTGATGCCCCATGCGACCGCCGCCTGGCTGGTCGACAATAGCGCGCTGACCTTCGAGCAGATCGCCGAGTTCTGCGGCCTCCATATTCTCGAAGTGCAGGCGATCGCCGACGACACAGCGGCGACCAAGCTGACCGGGCGCGATCCGATCCGCGCGGGCGAACTGACCCATGAGGAGATCGAGAAGGGCCAGAAGGACCCCGATCACGTTCTCCAGATGCACAAGGCGCCGGAAGCCGTGCGCCGCACCCGCGGTCCGCGCTACACCCCGGTTTCCAAGCGCCAGGACAAGCCGGACGGAATCGCCTGGATCATCAAGAACCATCCGGAAGTGACTGACGGCCAGATCAGCAAGCTGATCGGAACCACCCGCACAACCATCGCCGCGATCCGCGAGCGCACGCACTGGAACATGGCGAACATCACTCCGAAGGATCCGGTCACGCTCGGCCTGACGACGCAGCGTGAGCTTGACGCGGCGGTTGCCAAGGCGGCGAAGGCGGCCGGTGTTGCGGCGCCGACCGACACTCGGCTCGAAGGGGACCGCGAGGCGCTCATCGAGCAGCTTCGCGCCGAACGCGACCAGCATGCCCGTGACGCGGAAGCGGCCCTTGCCGAGGCGAGCGGCGAAGACCTTCGCGATGAGGTCGTTCCGGGCATTCGCGATCCGTTCAAGAACACGCCGGTCGAATAGGCGCTCGCTTGATTTGAACCCTCGCGAGGGTCACAAGGCCGCTGATGGCCACTACCGCTGAAACCGACGTCAGCCAGCTGAGCTTCGAGGCAGCGCTCGCGCGCCTCGAAGAGATCGTTCGCACGCTGGAGAAGGGCGAAGCGCCGCTCGATAAATCCATCGAGCTTTATCAGGAAGGCGACCAGCTCAAGCGGCATTGCGAGGCGCGGCTCAAGAACGCTCAGGCGCGTATCGAGCAGATCGCGTTCGGCAGCGATGGAAAACCCGCGGGCGTGAAGCCCTTCGATGCCGATTGAGACCATCGATCGGCTTGCGACGGAGCTGGACGCCGAGGCGGCCCGCGTTTCCGCCGAGGTCGACGATTTCTTCGGCCGCCTGCTTCCACCTACGGGCGACAGCCGCGAGCGCCTCTACGAAGCCATGCGCCATGCCGCGATCGGCGGCGGCAAGCGACTGCGCCCATTGCTCACGATTGCCGCCTCACAGCTGTTCCCGATCGCGCGCGACCGGGCGCTTCGCGTCGGATGCGCGATCGAGGCTATCCACGTCTACTCGCTGATCCACGACGACCTGCCGTGCATGGATGACGCGGACCTCAGGCGCGGTAAGGCCACCGCGCACAAGGCATTCGGCGAAGCGGAAGCGGTGCTTGCGGGCGACAGCCTCCACGCGCTCGCTTTCGAAATCCTGGCGCACCAGGCGACGCACGAAGACCCGTGGGTCCGTTCCGACCTGGTGCTGGAACTTGCGAGAGCTGCCGGTCCTGCAGGAATGGCGGGCGGGCAGATGATGGACCTCGTCGCTGAGGGTCAGGAGCTCGATCTTCCCGCAATCACCCGGCTGCAGCAGCTGAAGACCGGTGCGCTTATCGAATATTGCGTCGAGGCGGCCTGCATCATGGTTCGCCTCGCCCATGAGGCGCGCACGCCGTATCGCGGTTACGCCCGCAACATCGGCCTCGCATTCCAGATCGCCGACGACCTCATCGATCATAGCGGCGAGGAGAAGGCCGCCGGCAAGCGCACCGGAAAGGATGCCCAGGCCGGGAAAGCGACCTTCGTGTCATTGCTCGGCGAAGAGCGCGCGCGACAGCAGGCGACGTTCCTCGTCAACCAGGCGGTCGAGCATCTGGCGGATCACGGCCCCGAAGCCGACCTGCTTCGGGCCATCGCGCGCTTTGCGATAGAGCGGGACCATTGAGGGTCTAGACCCTAAAGGAGGGGCGTTTGAAAGTCGCAGTCTATCCCGGAACCTTCGACCCGATCACGCTGGGGCACCTCGACATCATCCGCCGGGGTACGCACCTCGTCGACAAGCTCGTCATCGGCGTGACGACGAACCCGTCGAAAGAGCCAATGTTCACGGTGGCCGAAAGGCTTGAGATGGTCCGCCGGGAAACCGCCGACATGCCCGGCAACATCGACGTCGTGGAGTTCGACTCCCTGCTCATGGAATTCGCGGAGCAACAGGGCGCGACCGCGATCCTTCGCGGCCTGCGCGCCGTCGCCGACTTCGAATATGAGTTCCAGATGGCCGGGATGAACCAGCAATTGAACGACGATATCGAGACGGTTTTCCTGATGGCCGACGTCTCGCTGCAGCCGATTGCATCGAAGCTGGTGAAGGAAATCGCGCGGTACGGCGGGGCGATCGACAAGTTCGTGACGCCGGCCGTGGCTGAAGATGTGCGGCGGCATTTGAACGGCGGCCGTTAAGGCTGGCGTCACCCGCCCGGCAGCACTAGAGCGCCAACGGGTTTCGGGGAGGGAATATGTTTTCGAAGGCGCTGTTCGCGTTGTCTTTTGCGTTCGGACTGATTGCAGCCGCGCCGCCGCCGGTCGTTATCCCGCCGCTTCCCGCAATCAACGCTCCGCCAGAGGTGGCCGCCGACCCGGCGAACAAGCTGACGCTACAGCTGTCGAACGGTGGAACGGTCGTGATCCAGATGCGTCCGGACCTCGCTCCGCACCATGTGGAGCGCATCCAGATCCTCGTCCGGCAGGGCTTCTACAATGGCCTCCCGTTTCACCGGGTGATTCCCGATTTCATGGCACAAGGCGGCGATCCCAAGGGGGATGGAAGCGGCGGCTCCAGCCTTCCGGACCTCAAGGCCGAATTCAGCACGATGCCATTCTTTCGCGGCACCGTGGCTGCGGCCCGGACGAATCAGCCGGATACGGCGAACAGCCAGTTCTTCATCATGTTTGCCCCAAACCAGAGCCTTGAAGGCAAATATACCGTCTGGGGCCGGGTGATCTCCGGCATGGACGCGGTCGACAAGATCGCTCCAGGCGAGCCGCCGCCTGAACCGACGAGGATCGTCAAGGCGACTTTAGGAAGCTAATCGCCGCGCGACATGCGCGTCGCCGACTTCGATTTCGACCTCCCCGCGGAGCGCATCGCGCTCCGGCCCGCTCGGCCGCGGGACAGCGCGCGTCTGCTGGTCGTACGTGGTCGCGACATTTCCGATCACGGCGTGCTGGACCTGCCGCAGCTGCTCAATCCCGGCGACGTGCTGGTTTTCAATGATACCAAGGTCATTCCAGCGCAGCTCGAAGGCCGACGCGGCGAAGCGAGCATCGGCGCGACTCTCCACAAGCGCGAGGGGCCGCGCGAATGGCAGGCGTTCCTGCGGAATGCGAAACGCGCGCGGGTCGGCGACACGATCGACTTCGGAGAAAGTGTCGCCGCTTCCGTCATCGAGAAGAGCGAAGAGGGCTCCGCGCTCCTGCGTTTTCACGGGGACGAGCCGGTCGAGCTTTTGCTCGAGCGAGCGGGGCGGATGCCGTTGCCGCCCTACATCGCTTCCCGCCGCGAAGTGGATGAGCGGGACCGGCAGGATTATCAGACCATGTTCGCACGCGAGGAAGGGGCCGTCGCCGCTCCGACCGCGGC
>DATLOY010000065.1:0-7059 GCA_035536015.1 Sphingomicrobium sp. | reverse complement strand
GCCTCGGAAAATGCCGTGAGGGTCGCCAATGAAGCGGTGCAGGCGTTGGGCGGTGCGGGCTACACCAAGGACTGGCCGGTCGAACGCTATTATCGCGACGCCAAGCTGCTCGACATCGGGGCGGGGACAAACGAGATCCGCCGAATGTTGATCGGGCGCGAACTCATCGGGGCTTAGCGGGCGCCCGCGCGATTACGCTGATTTCTGCGAACAGGGCTTCGTTCCACAAGCGAGTGACTGCGACCGCGGTCCAGGCCGGGTAGGGCGCCTTGACGTAGCGATCCTTCACCTGGCGGAACAGAGCCTGTTGATCGTTGGGCTTGCCGCCGGTCGTGAAATCAGTGTGATAGCTCGTAATCTGGACGACATCGTCCCAGCTGGCGCCGGCTTCGGCTAGCACTTTCGCGACGCCCTGAAACGCGCGATCGATTGCCTTTTCCTTGTCCGCCTCGGTTTCACTGGGGCGCAGGCCTGCCGGGACGCCAGACACGAAAATCAGATCGCCGCTACGGACTGCAGGTGAGTAATGCAGGTCGTTCGTTGCAAACTCCCATCCCTTTGGAACTATTGCCTCTTTGGGCGGTGAGGCTTGTGCCGCGGCAGCGCCAGGCAAGGATGCGACGGCGGCGGCGACGAGCAGAGAGTGCATATAAAGATCAGGCATCTGGTTCCTCCTTTATCAATTGTCCTTGGTAGTGAGCCTAGGCTGTGGGGCCGGCGCTGGCCCGCGCTTCAGATGGGCTGGGCGATTGCGGGTTCACTGGTCGGGTTAATCGGGCGGTCGGGCGGCCAATCTTGCATCAGTCTTGCCTAGCTCAGCAGGAGTGCGCCGCCCCAGACGATAAGGCCTGCGCCGACTGCGCGGCCGATGAGGTCGCCGCGCGAGGCGAGCTTCTCGATCCCCACGATCACAGTCAGTCCGGCAATCCAAGCGAAGTTCATCACTCCGCCGACGAAAAGCAAAGCCATCAGCGCCCAGCAACAACCGAGGCAGTAAGCGCCGTGTAGGCTGCCGAGCCGCAGCGCACCGCGGATGCCGGGCTGCCAGTGACGGCTGATGAATTGTGCAGGACTGCGGCACTCGCGAAGACAGGCGGCCTTTAGCGGCGAGAGTTGGTACGCTCCGGCCGCGATGAGCAGGATCGCCGCGGCGCTGCGCTGCTCCAGCGCCATCGATGGCCCGGCCAGCACATGCTGGAGCGATGCGGCGCCGACCGAAAACAGAAGCCAGACGAAGAGATAGGCGGCGAGGAACAGCCAGGTCGGTGCGATCTGGGGATCGTCCCCCCGGACCTGGCGCACGCGGCTGTAGAGCAGGATGGCCGGCGCGGCGGACGGCAGCATCATGGCCAGCATCATCAGCCACCACATCAGCATGAGCGCCGTTAGTGGCGGCTGCATGCCGGGCATCGCCACGGCGTCGCCCATTCCCGCGCCGCTCGCCAGGAACCACCAGCTAAGAGCGATGAGCAGCGCGATGCCGCCGGCGACGACCCACCGTTCGTGACGCAGGATACGGCTGGTCAGGTCAGGCGCGGACGACGCCATGTGAATCGAGATGGAGATGAGCGAATTGCGCGTACTTGCTCGCGATCTCGATGTTCATGGGTCCGCCAAGCGTACGGCTCGACGCGCTGCCGATTTCCGCAACTTCATATTCGAACCCGTCGGGCAACCGGATCTGTGCGCGCGATTCCGCTCCGGTCACTGGATTGCGGATCGGTTCGCCGGTCGTCTCGACATAGCCTGGAACCAGCAGGCGACCTCGCCGGCCCTCGACGTCAACCTCGAAATCGATCGGCGCGAATACGGGTTCGTGCATCGTTTCGATCGTCGTCGCGAATACCGCGAACACGGTAGCGAATGGGTCAGTATCCTGGCCGCTCATGATCTTCAGCAAAGCCTCACGCTGGGCCGGATCGGCACGCTCGTCGACAATTGGCATCGCCTCTCCGTGGCCTTCGTGAATCGGACCCGGCCATTTGAACACGCCGACAATGCGCAACCCGCCTAGCGGGGTATCGCCATGGAAGCCCTGGTCGATTTGGATCGACGCCACAGCGTGGCAATGCCCTTTGTCGGGAAGTGCATTGAACTGGCAGTTGCAGCCATATTCGCAGGTGCAGTTGACGAGCTCGCGGCCCTTGAATTCCCAGTAGGTCATTCGCTCGACCTCCTTTGCGCGGCCCGAGTAGCACGCGGATCAAGCCTGTAGAAGCGGGGGTGGAACTGGAGTAACTTGCGGATGGGGAGGAAAGCCGATGCGGGTGTGGGGCGCCTTCATTCTGCTTGCCGTTGCGGCTTGTCAGCGAACACCGTCGCAGCTCACGTACGAAGGCGCCGACGCCAGTGCGCAAGCGGCAAGGATCGCGCACGGCAAAAGGCTGACCGAAATCCTCGATTGCACGGGCTGCCACGGCGAGAATCTTCAGGGCAAGGACATGGCCGACAAGCCGGAAGACGGCGCGATGTATTCGCCGAACGTCACGCTGAAGGTTCCGACCTACACTGACGCCCAGCTCGACCGCCTGATCCGCCACGGCGTGCCGCGCGATGGACGCAGGTTCTGGTTCATGCAGGTCGAGAGCTATCAGTTCCTCAGCGATCCGGATCTCAACGACCTGGTCGCCTATCTGCGGTCGCTGAAGCCGGCAGGGACGCCGAAGCCGCCGTTCAAGTTCAACAAGGTGGAAATCAAGGACGTCCAGCAGGGCGCCCTGGGAGACGCCCAGGCGCAGATCCGCAAGTTTCGAGACAATCAGCCGGTCGACATGGGCCCCCAGCACGCCTGGGGTCGCTACATGGTGAGGACGACCTGCACGGCCTGCCACAATAATGCGCTGCAAGGCTGGCCGAACTTCACGCCCAACCTCGACATCGCCGGCACCTATTCAAAGGCCGAGCTCACGCGTCTTCTCACGACCGGTGAAGGCAAGACCAAGAAGAACCTCGGCGTCATGTCCGGCATGGGCCGTGATCATTTTTCTCACCTGACCCCGCGCGAGCGCCAGGCGATCGTCGGTTACATCCTTGCGCGCGCCAATCGGATGCAGAGTCCAGGCTAACCCCAGATTCGGACGCGCTGCTCCGGCGGCAGATAAAGCTTCTGCCCTGCCTTCACGTTGAAGGCCGGGTACCAGGCGTCGATGTTGCGCACCGTCAGCGCACGGAAATTGCCCGGCGAGTGGCCGTCGGTCGCGATCCGGTTGCGCAGCGTTTCCTCACGCATCTTCGTCGCCCAGGATTGTGCGAACGCGATGAAGAAGCGCTGGTCGCCGGTGAAGCCGCCGATCGTGGGGGCCGGCTTGCCGTTCAGCGAAGCCTTGTACGCATCGTAAGAAGCCGCGAGACCGGCGACGTCCGCGATATTCTCGCCCAGCGTCAGCTTGCCGTTGACGTGCAAGCCAGGCAGCGCCTCATAGGCGTCATATTGCTTGGCGAGCGCGTCCCCAGCGGCCTGGAAGCGCTTGAAGTCCGCCGGAGTCCACCAGTTGCGGAGCTTGCCGGTCGCATCGAACAAGGCGCCGCTGTTGTCGAAGCTGTGGCTGATCTCGTGCCCGATCGTCGCTCCAATTCCTCCATAATTGGCGGCAGGGTCGGCGTTCGGGTCGAAAAACGGCCGAACGAGGATCGCGGCCGGGAAGTTCAGCGCATTCTGCACCGGCAGGTTCACCGCGTTCACGAGTTGCGGCGGCATCCACCATTCGTTGCGGTCCATCGCCTGGCCGATTTTCGAAATCTGGTGATGATATTCCCAGACGCCGACAGCGCGCTGGTTCGCGTAGGCGTTATCGGCGCTGATCTGCAGGCCGGAATAATCGCGCCACGTGTCGGGATAACCGACGCCGACGACGATCCCACGGACCTTCTTCAGCGCTTCTTCCTTGGTCGATGGCGCCATCCAGCCGATCGCCTGCACGCGCTTGGCGAAGGCCGCCTTGATGCCGTCGACCATCTGCTGGATCTGCGCCTTGGCCGACGCCGGGAAATATTTGTCGACATAGGCCTTGCCGACAGCATCCTGAAGCGAGTTGCTGGTCGCGTTCAGCGCCTGCTTGTCGCGCGGCCGCTGTTGCGGAGTGCCCGCCAGCGCAGTTCCGTTGAAAGCGAAGCTCGCGTCACGGAACGCTTTCGGAAGGACATTGGCTTGTTGGTTGAGCAAGTGGAACTCGAGCCAATCCTTCCACGCATCGAGCGGCTCCGAACCGACCAGCGCCGCCAGCTTCGGAATCGACGCAGCGTGATAGGGCTCGAACTTCTGCACCGAACCGAGCTGCGCTGCGTTCAGAAGCGCGCCCCAGTCGATCCCGGGCGCATTCTTTTCGAGGTCGGCGCGGGTCCAGACTTGCGAGGCCTTGGGAAGGTCATCGCTCTCCTCGCGTGTTTCATGCGCCTGTGCGATCTTTGTCTCCAAGGCCGTGATGCGGCTCGCGGCGCCCTGCGGGTCGGGGTGACCGGCAAGCTGCAGGATTTGCGCGACATAGGAGTGATATTTGTTCCTCAGCTCCGCCATCTTCGGATCGGCGGAGAGATAATATTCGCGCTCCGGAAGGCCGAGGCCGCCCTGCATCAGATAGGGCAGCTGCTCGCCGGGCGTGGCAAGGCCCTGCGTCACGAAGACGCCAAAGAGATTTTCAGTGTGGAAATTGGTCGCGTTGAGCGGATCGGTATCGGCGCGGAGCGTGCTTCCGATCGCAGCGCTCAGCTGCTGCTTGTTGGTGATCCCGGCGATCGCATCGAGGTCCGCCTTGGCTGGCGCAAGGCCGGCGCGGTCGATCGCGTCGGTGTTGAGATAGGCCTTGTAATAATTGGCGATGAGCGCGTCGGTGCCGCTACCCGGGTTTGAATTGACGATCGAGTTGAAGAGATCGACCGTATTCTTCTCGCGCTCCTGGTCGGCGATGTAGAAGCCACCGATGTTCGATCGGTCCGCCGGAATGGGCGTGTTCTTCTGCCAGCTGCCGTCAGCGTAAGCGTAGAAATCGTCACCGGGGATCGCTGTCTTGTCCATCCATTCGGGGATGATGCCCAGCTCGGTTCCGGGCTTTCCGGCATTGTTGCCCTTTTGCGCATTGCAGGCGCTGAGCGCGAGCGCAGACGCGAAAAGCAGAAGAATGGGCTGTTTCATGACGGATCTCTCTCCCGTGGACCTTATCGCGACCGCTCAAGCCCCCTCTTTGCAATGGCTGCAAGCACCGGCTAGGCGAGCGGCACGTCCATTCGACGAACGGATTGCCGGAGGGTCATGAGCGCGCCGCGGATCGAGAGCAAAATCGCGACAGACGGTGAAGAGTTCCGCTCGCGCAAGGATCATAACCGCGCGCTTGCGGAGAAATTGCGCGCCGACGTCGCCGAAGCCGCGAAGGGCGGGCCGGAAAAGCACCGCCAGCGCCATGTCGAACGCGGCAAGCTGCTTCCGCGCGACCGCGTCGAGCGGCTGCTGGATCCCGGTTCGCCGTTCCTCGAGGTCGGCCAGCTAGCGGCCTGCGACATGTATGAGGGCGAGGTGCCCGGAGCAGGAATAATCGCCGGCATCGGACGCGTTTCGGGTCGCCAGGTGATGATCGTTTGCAACGACGCTACCGTCAAAGGCGGAACCTACTATCCGATGACGGTGAAGAAGCATCTCCGCGCACAGGAGATCGCCGAGCAGAACCGCTTGCCGTGCATCTATCTGGTCGACAGCGGCGGCGCGAATCTGCCGCACCAGGCCGAGGTCTTCCCCGACCGAGATCATTTCGGCCGAATCTTCTTCAACCAGGCGCAGATGTCATCGAAGGGCATCCCGCAAATCGCCTGCGTCATGGGCAGCTGCACCGCCGGCGGCGCCTACGTCCCGGCGATGAGCGACGAGAGCGTGATCGTTCGCAACCAGGGCACGATCTTCCTGGGCGGCCCGCCGCTGGTGAAGGCGGCGACCGGCGAGGAGATCAGCGCCGAGGATCTGGGCGGCGGCGACCTGCACGCCCGCAAGTCCGGCGTTGTCGATCATCTCGCCGAGAATGACGAGCACGCGCTGACGATCGTTCGCGACATCGTCTCGACGCTGGAGCCGCAATCCTCATCGCTCGAGCTGCGCGAGCCGCGTCCGCCCGCGTTCGACACGGAGGAGCTGTACGGCATCATCCCCGAGGATGTGCGGGCGCCATATGACGTGCACGAAGTGATCGCGCGCATCGTCGACGGCTCCGAGCTGCACGAATTCAAGGCGCTCTACGGCTCGACGCTCGTCTGCGGCTTCGCGCACATCTGGGGAATCCCGGTCGCGATCCTCGCGAACAACGGAATCCTGTTCAGCGAGAGCGCGGTCAAAGGCGCGCACTTCATCGAACTCGCCTGCCAGAGGCGGATTCCATTGCTCTTCCTGCAGAACATCTCCGGCTTCATGGTCGGCGGGAAATATGAGGCCGAGGGCATCGCCAAGCATGGCGCGAAACTGGTGACCGCGGTCGCTACCGCGAGCGTGCCCAAGGTTACGGTGCTGATTGGCGGCAGCTTCGGCGCCGGGAATTACGGCATGTCCGGCCGCGCTTATTCGCCGCGCTTCCTGTTCACCTGGCCCAACTCGCGCATCAGCGTGATGGGCGGCGAGCAGGCGGCTTCCGTGTTGGCCACCGTTCACCGCGACGCCGACAAATGGACTCCGGCGCAGGCGGAGAAGTTCAAACAGCCGATCCGCGAGGATTATGAGGCGCAGGGCAATCCCTGGCACGCAACGGCGCGGCTGTGGGACGATGGGATCATCGACCCGGTGCAAACGCGGGATGTGCTGGGGCTCGCCTTCGCCGCAACGCTGAACGCGCCGATCCCCCACCGGCCGCAGTTCGGCGTGTTCCGGATGTGACTATGGAGAGTGTGGCCGCATCAAATCCTTCCCGGAACGGGGAGGTGGCAGCCCGCAGGGCTGACGGACGGGTGGGGAAAGATTCATGATCGCCTCCCTACTCATCGCCAATCGCGGGGAGATTGCGTGCCGGGTCATCCGCACCGCGCGTCAGCTCGGGATCCGCACGGTCGCCGTCTATTCCGACGCCGATGCCAAGGCGTTGCACGTGCGCA
>DATLOY010000064.1:0-7016 GCA_035536015.1 Sphingomicrobium sp. | reverse complement strand
TTGCGCGACATAATTTGCCTGCCAGTCGAACTGGGCCGCCAGATAGGACAGGCGCACGGTCGCCCGGGTCGGCTCCGCCGCGGCCGCACGGATCGACAGCGTGGGCTTGTCCGACAGGCCTTCGGGAACCTCATTGTAGATGAAGGTTTCGGGAAGCCCGGTGCAGCTCAGGGCCTCGATACCGGCGGGCGTCTGGAGAACGATCCCGTTCGGTCCCGATCGGATGATCGCCTCGGTTTCGGTGACCTTGCCGGTCTTTCGATTGGTTCGTCGGATGTGCACCTGCCGCCCGAGGTGCGCATCCACGAGGGCGCCCGGCGAGAGCAGGCGCGCATCGTAATTCTTCTCCGCCGGCTGGCGCGGGAGCCCGCTGACGATCACGCTCGCCGGCATCAAAGTGTCGGCAACACCCTCGAAGCGGATGTCGCTGTCGCCTGCCGGCAGGTCGATCGTCCGCGTCTCGGTCACCAGCGCATATCCGCCAAGCCAACCGAGATCCATCGAGTCATCCGAAGATCGATCGGGGTTTCGATAGACGGTCACGGAAACAGCGTCGGGGGCCGCGGAAACCACGCGCTGTTGGGCCGGAACCGCGGTCAGCGGCGCCAGCAGCAAGGCGAGAAGTGCGATGCTCCGCACCGGGCGCTCAGTAACGCGTGTCGAAGACCGCGGTGACGACCGTTTCCCCGTTGGCCGGTACGGTCACGTGGTACAATCGCTCGTCGAGCGAGCGCTGAGTGCCAGGAACCGTTTCGCTGGCCACACGTGTGTCGTGATACCAGCTTCGGTCGAGCCCGGCCTGGACGAGGTCGACGGTGACCGGCGCCGGCCGGGCATTGGTCAGCGTGTAGGCCATCGTCGTCCGCATATAGGTCGGGTTGGTCTCGACCGTGACGACGCGCGTCCCGTCGCGGCTATCGTTGATTCGGTATCGGGCCGTTCGTTCCCATTCGTCGCTGGCGATGCGCTCGCGCTTGGCCACGGTGGATTTCACTTTGACGTCGAAAGCATCGCCCGTTCGGATTGCGAGCTCGGAGCCCATCGGCGTGTGGGGGATATTGCTTTCGCCGATGAATTGCGGCTGTCCCCGAGCGTCGCGCATATACACTCGAACGGTTCCGGCGGGCAGCTGATCGCCCAAGCCGCCCCGGCTGCTGTTGCTGAACTTGAGGACCGTCGATGCGCTCTGCGCCGTGTCGATCGTCTGCAGCCAGTCGACGCGATATTCATATGCCTTGCTTGCCGGAGCGCCCTGAACGTCCAGGAAGCTGACTTGCTTGGTCTGGGCGTTGGCGATCGTCGTGCGGCCGGACAGCGGATACAGATAATAATCGCCGAGCCGCTCGCGTGAGCCGCTCTCCGTACCTGCTCGCCGGATCGGCGGAGGCGGAGGCGCATAGTCCTCATAGCCTCCACCGTTGCGGCCACGATTGGGGGTGCCGGCGACCATCACGACATCGGCATTGTTGTAGCTCGTGCCGGTGTTGTTCGTCAGCGTGATCCAGCCCTGGACGTCGATCCTGCCTGCGCCTTCATCGAACAGCGCGACATAGTCGGATTTCCAGCCGAGTCCGGGCGTCAGATAGGTGAGTTTGGCTGGACGGCTTCCCGAATGACCACTCTCAACCGTTACCGACAAGGTGGGCCGAGCGCGGAGATTGTCGGGGACCTTATCGAAAATGACGCGCACTGGCAGACCGTCATCGCGAAGCACTTCGATCCGCTCACCGATCTGGAGAACGACGCCCCCATTTGTCGCGAGGACCTTGGCGACCTCCCGCGTTTCGGCACCCGTCGCTGGATTGATGCGAACGATGGTCACCGTTTTTCCGACCGCTTTTTCCATCAGCTTCGAAGGCGACAGCAGGTCGTAATCGAAATTCTGTTCGACGATGGCCGTGTCCGGCGCCGCGAACGAGACGGTCTCCGCCCGGATCTGGCCGGAGACGTCGCGGAACTCCTGGCGCGAGCGCCCGGCCGGAATGGTCAGCTGGCGAACGTCCTGAACCAGCGCGAGATTGTCGTTGTAGATGGTGACAGCGACATTGCCCTGGGACGTCGGCTCCAGCGCCTGGCCGAAAGTCGGGCTTGCTGCTGCTAGAGCCGTGCAGGCCAGGAAAAAACTACGCATCGACGACCTCCCACGAACGATCTTGCGGGCACGATGTTACAATGTAACATGCCTGTCAACCCGCGCCGATCGGAGGAGATCGTTTCGGCAGTTAATCCCTGGTGAATGCGTCAGGCGGCCGGCGCGACCTCGTCGTCGTCCGTACGAGGACGCCGGGTACGCGGCCGGCGCTTCGGCGCAGGCTCGGCCGGCTCGTCGATGTCGACGCTCGCAGCGCTATCGGCGCCGATTGCGGGCGGCAGGACATCCAGCGGCAGACTGTCGTTGCGGCCGTTCCCGCGTGATGAAGCCTCGGCTTCTTCGCCATCCTCGTTATTGCGCTGATCGCGGCTGAAGCGCGGCCGTTCACGGTCACGTCGGTTGAAGCGCTCGTTACGGTCGCCGCGCTCCTGGCGGTCCTGACGTTCGTGCCGTTCCTCATCGCCGCCGTCGCCTTCGGCCTCGACAAGCTCCTCGCCCTCATCCTCATCGGAATCTTCGCGCGGGCGGCGCTGATCCTCGAATCGGGCGCGGTTCTCGCTGAGCACCCGGAAATAATGATCCGCATATTGCAGATAATATTCGGTCTGCACGCGGTCGCCGGCGAGCTGGGCATCACGCGCCAGGCTCTTGTACTTCTCGAGCAGCTGCGCGGCGTTGCCACGCTGGCGATTGTCCTGGCGGTTACCCGGCTGGCCGCCGAGGTTCGGTCCCCGCTGTCCACCGCGGCCACGCCTGCGGCCGCCCTGTCGTTGATTGATCAAATGGCTACGTCCTTACGCAGTAATCCTGTTGCCCCTTGGCATCGGGAAGCAGGGACGGTGCAACTGCGCCGACTCCTGACCCTTTCGTTCCGGTCTTTGCGCGCTTTGCGCTCAAAAATTCGGCCGATTGCGTCGGGGGTGGGCGGGACGCGCTCTTCAGCTTGCGTGGTGGAGCGGGACCGGCCCTGCCACCGATGTAGTGCGCCGATCGCAGTATGCCAAGCGATTTTCACTCAAACCCAGGTTAGGAGCACCGCGCGGTCCCGATCGCCGAGGTCTTTGGCGATCCTAGAGCGCAATCCGTCCCTGCCAAGCAACTTCGTTACGGACTTCGCCTGGTCCTGGCCGATTTCGATGGCGGCGAGACCGCCTTCATTGAGAAGAAGCGGGAGCTGCGGGGCGACCGCGCGATAGGCGTCGAGGCCCTCTTCTCCGGCGAACAGAGCTTCGTCCGGCTCATATTCGCGGACGCCCGGGCCGAGCGCAGCGCCATCGGCGACGTAGGGTGGGTTGCACAGGATGAGGTCGAATTTCTCGACCAGCCCCTGCGCCCAATCGCCCTGGAGCCATTTCACTCGAGGCTCGAAGCCGAGGCGTCTTGCATTGGCAGACGCATAAGCAAGTGCCTGGCGCGAAAGGTCGACCCCCAGCCCGCTTGCTTCGGGCCAGACATCGAGAGCAGCGAGCAGCAAGGTCCCCGGCCCCGTACCGAGGTCGAGGATCCGCTTCGGGCCCTCGCCGCCCTCGAAATGCTCGATCGCCGAGGCGATCAACACCTCGCTGTCAGGGCGGGGGATCAGAACGCCCGGGCCGACGTGAAGCTCGATGTTCCAGAACGCGCGGCGGCCCGTGATGTAGGCAACGGGTTCGCCCGCCTTGCGCCGGTCGACCATGTCCCAGAAGCGCTTGGGGATTTCGCGGCTGGGCGGAGAAAGGATCAACTTGTCGCGGTCGATGTGCAGCGCTTCGGCCATCAACAGCTCGGAATCGAGCCGCGCGGTATCGCTCGACTTTTCCAATTGACGCGCCGCATCCGCGAGCGCGCGGGCAATGGATTTCACGCCTCTTCCAGACCGGCCAGGCGCTCGGCTTCATCTTCCGCGACGAGCGCGTCGATGATCTCGGTCAGGCCGGCTCCTTCGAGCACTTCGTCGAGATTGTGCCGCGTGAGATTGATTCGGTGATCGGTCACTCGTCCCTGCGGGAAATTGTAGGTCCGGATGCGTTCCGACCTGTCACCTGAACCCACCATGGATTTGCGGGCCCCCGCCCGTTCGCTCGCCAGCCGCTCGCGCTCCATTTCGAACAATCTGGTGCGAAGCACCTTCAGTGCCTTGGCCTTGTTCTTGTGCTGCGACTTCTCGTCCTGCTGGATGACGACAAGCCCTGTCGGAAGATGCGTGATTCGAACCGCGCTGTCGGTCGTGTTGACCGACTGACCGCCGGGACCGGAGGAGCGGTAGACGTCGATCCGCAGGTCCCTGTCGTCGATCTGAACGTCGACGTCTTCGGCTTCGGGGAGCACCGCGACGGTTGCCGCGGACGTGTGAATCCGGCCTCCGCTTTCGGTCACGGGCACGCGCTGGACGCGGTGCACGCCGCTCTCGAACTTCAGTTTTGCAAACACGCCCGCGCCGTTGATCGAAGCGATCGCTTCCTTGTACCCGCCGATCTCGGACGCGCTCGCGCTGATCAGTTCGAACCGCCAGCCCTGCGATTCCGCGAATCGCTGGTACATGCGCAGCAGATCGCCTGCGAATAATGCGGCTTCGTCGCCGCCCGTCCCCGCACGCACTTCAAGCATTGCAGCACGGTCGTCGGCCGCATCGCGCGGAAGAAGCTTGATCGCCAAGGCGCGTTCGGCTTCGGGAAGCTTGTGACGGATATCCTCCGCCTCGGTCGCCGCCATCTCCTTGAGCTCGGCCTCGGCGGTCGGGTCGGCCACCAACCCGTTCAGTACCTGTAGTTCAGCGCGCAACCGCCTGACTTCGCGCGCAGCTGCAGCGACGGGCTCGATCTGCGCATATTCCTTCGACAGGCGCACAAACTCGTCGGGCGCCAGATTCCCCGAAGCCATGGCCTCCGACAGTTCATGCTTCTTCGCCTCGATCGAGGCGATCCTTTCCGACGAAATTTGGGTCATGCGCTCAGGGCCTGCGCCAACAGGTCGAGCGAAACGGCGCGTTGTTCACCGGTCTCGAGATTCTTGAGCTGGGCTTCACCACGGTCCAGCTCGTCGTCGCCGATGATGAGAGCATAGGCCGCGCCGGATTCACTGGCCTTGCTCATCCGCTTTTTCATGTTGCCGCGATAGGCCATGTCGGCGGCCACGCCTTCGCGACGAAGGCCGGCGAGGACGCGCTGTGCTTCCGCCTCCGCCCGGTCGCCAAGCGGAACGATAACGACGTCCGGTCTGTCCGGTTTCGGTGTGTCGATCATCATCGCCAGACGCTCGATACCCGCCGCCCAGCCGACTGCCGGGGTTTGCGGCCCGCCGAGCGCCTCGATCAGGCCGTCGTAGCGGCCGCCGGCGATCACCGTACCCTGTGCGCCGAGGCGGTCAGTGACAAACTCGAACGCGGTGTGGCGGTAATAGTCCAGGCCGCGGACCAGCCGCCCGTTGCGTTTCCACGGGACTCCGGCGGCGTCGATGCCGGCGGTCACAGCAGCGAAGAAATCCGACGCCTCGCCGGTCAGATAGGCATCGACGTTCGGAGCGTCGGCGCAGATCTTGCGGTCGCGCTCGTCCTTGCTGTCGAGGATGCGCAGCGGGTTGCGTTCGAGCCGGGCGACGCTGTCTTCAGACAGGTTTGCTTTGTGAGACCGGAAGTAATCGACCAGCGCGGTTCGCCACGCCTCGCGGGTCTCGGGGTCGCCGAGCGTATTGAGCTCGAGCGTCACGCCGTCGGCGATCCGAAGCTCCTGCAGCAGCTGATAGCCGAAGCTCAGGATCTCGACATCCGCCTGCGGCTCAGCGGCGCCGATGATCTCGGCGTCGAGCTGGTGGAATTCGCGGAAGCGGCCCTTCTGCGGGCGCTCGTAGCGAAATGCCGATCCGTGCGTCGCGACTTTCAGCGGAGCATATTGCTGCCAGCCCTCGCTGAGATAGGCGCGGCAGATGCCTGCCGTGAACTCGGGACGAAGCGTGATCGATTCCCCGCCGCGATCCTCGAAACTGTACATCTCTTTCGATACGACATCGGTGGTTTCGCCGATGCTCCGCGCGAACACCGAGGTCTGCTCGATCGTCGGAACTTCGACGCGCTTGAAGCCGAACAGACGTCGGACGCGATCAAAGGCTGCAACCACCGCGGCCAGGCGATCGGCATCCTCTCCTACCAAGCTCTGGGTGCCCCTGATGGGCTGAATTGTCGTCATTGCCGCGCGCTTAAGCACAATTTCGGCGGATGCGTAAATCAGCGCGTCTGCGATTGCCGGTCCTGCTGGAACATGCGGCGGATTGTGGTGGGCGAGGGCAAGAACGACTTCCTGAAGCTGATCATGATCGTTCGACCCAACGGGTCGAGCAGGTCGGGCTGATAGTTGAGCGGCACGTTCCCCGAAGAATCGTGCACCTTCGGCTTCGCGTCGAAGATGTTGCTCACCTCGAGCCGGATCTGGCTTCCCCGCAGCCACGGATGCTTTTGAATGAGCTCGAATTGCTCATCCATGTTTGCGAACAACCTGAGATTGAAGGTCGCCAGCGACGAGAAATGAAGATTGTCGCCAGTCAGACTGTCGACCTTCGTCGCGCTTCGCCAGTTCGCGCCTAGCCGAGCTCCAAAGCCGTTGTTGAACCAACCGGCCTGCGCCTCGACCTGATGCCGCGGCGTGCCGCCGGTTCCTCCTGCCGCCTCACCGTGGAGATAGTCGAGGTCGGGGAGGCCCGGCCCGATGCTGACCTTGTCGGTGAAGGTGATGGTGTCGGTCAGGGAGAATTGAATTCGTCCGCGGCTGCCGCCGCCAAATCCTCCGCCGCCGAAGCCTCCGCGGCCCCCGCCGCGGAACCCGCCAACGCCCGAGCGCCCTCCCTCGGGAGGGGGACCTGCGCCTTCCGGCGGCGGTCCCGGAGGCGGTCCGGCATTCTGTCCCGGGCCGCCGCCCCGGACACCGGCGAACTGCCGTCGAATCTGGTCGATGAA